>CAJGDW010000010.1 GCA_904502115.1 Paludibacteraceae bacterium
CGAACCACCGAAGTCGAAAGACAGCTGAGTTACAGTCAGCCCCATTTGGCCACTCTGGTAACTGCCCATTATTGTTTTTTTTGTGTTGGCCTGTATTTTGAGCCTCTTGTCGGATTCGAACCAACGACCCCGAGATTACAAATCACGTGCTCTGGCCAACTGAGCTAAAGAGGCGTTTTTTAAGCCGTTCCAAATAGGTTCATCTGAAACGGCTTGCAAATGTAGTGACTTTTTTTAGATTACCAAAACTTTTTTGCGAAAAAGTCAATTTTTTATTGTTTTTTCTCTTTAATCTTGATTAATTGTTTCTGTAATGCTTCTGCACACTCGTCTGTAGACTGTTCAAAGGTATCTGAAACTTTCGATGCGAATATGTCTACTTGTGGTGCGATAATTTTAATTCCTACCTCTTTGTTTTCGGATGTTTCGGGTTTTACAACTTTAAGTGTAACCTCTGCTAATTCGATGCCTTCGTAAAATCGATCTAGTTTGTTTAAGCGTTTGGTGATAAATTCGTGCAATCTTTCTGAAGCATCAAATTTAATGGCTTGAATCTTTACTTCCATAACATTCCTTTTTTAATGGTTAGACTTATTATTTTCTCGGATGAGCCTTCTTATAACTTTCTTTTAGTTGCTCAAACGAGGTGTGAGTGTAAATTTGGGTGGCCGATAAATTAGCGTGGCCTAATAATTCTTTTACGGCATTAATATCGGCACCGTTGTTAAGCAGGCTGCTGGCAAAACTGTGTCGCATAACGTGCGGGCTGCGTTTGTCTTGGGTGGAAACCTGGCCCATACTTTCTTTTACGATGCGATAGATAAAGTTAGGATATGCCTGCTCGCCTTTGTCGGTAACTATAAAGTAGGAGGTGTTGCCTATGTATTCTTCCTTTAATATAAGGTAAGATTGAATTTTCTCTTTTAATTCTTTACTAATAGGTATAACTCTTTCTTTATTTCCTTTACCTGTTACACGCAAAGTTAAAGAAAAAAAATTAAAATCGCTATTTTTTATCCCTAATAATTCGGCTCTTCTTATGCCAGTTTGGTATAAAATTTCTAAAATAATGTGTTTGCGTGCTTCGGTAAAATTGTTTTCTTCTGCTGGATGACTACCAATGGCTGCATCAATTTCGTTTTCTCTGAAAAATACGGGTAGTTTTTGAGGTTTCTTTAAAGAGGTGATGCCGTCTGTTGGGTTTTTGTTTACTTGCTTTTCGCGCAATAAGTATTTGTAAAACGATTTTAGTGCCGATAGTTTTCGGTTGATGCTGGCGGGTGATTGTTTTTCTTGTCGAAGTGTCACCATCCAGTCGCGAATGTGTGTGGTTTCCGCCTTATCGATCGATAAGTTGTAGTTGCTAAGTAGGAAAGTTTGGAATTGACCAATGTCGTTATGATACGACAAAACAGTATAGGATGAATAATTCTTCCTATACTGTATATATTGTAAAAACGAATCAATCATATTTTCTTGCCCTGCTGTCGTTTAGCAAATATAGCAAGAAAATTTGATTTTACAAATAATTAATCTTCGTTTTGGTGCAATTGTTGTACGTAGATTGCGTGGTTTTTGCGCTCGCGTTTTACTTCAGATGGTTTATTGAACGCTTGACGTTTTCTCAATTCTTTAACAACGCCAGTTTTTTCAAATTTTCTTTTGAATTTTTTCAAGGCTCTTTCAATGTTTTCGCCTTCTTTTACAGGAACTACAATCATTTTAGTATATAATTTTAAATTTTTAGTCGAAATCGGACGGCAAAATTACAGCAATCCTTTTTGATTAACAAATTTTTCTATCTTTTTTTTGAAAAAAAATACATTAAGCCTATCTTTGTAGGTCTAAAAGAAGCGTATGTCCCTTGTTAAAAACCGATTAGAACAGCTTAGATGTTGGTTGCGCACTAACCAGGCAACAGCATGCATTATTCCGCAATCAGACCCACATTTAAGTGAATACATAGAAGAATACGATCAAATTCGTGCTTTTTTCTCTGGGTTTACCGGTTCTGCAGGTACGTTGGTGGTTACTTTGGATAAGGCTGGCTTGTGGACAGATTCGCGCTATTACTTGCAGGCCGAAGAACAATTGCAAGGCTCGTCCATCGCCTTGTTTAAAGCAGGAATGCCCGATGTGCCTACGTATGTAGATTGGTTGATGCAGCAAGTAGGGGATGGGGTAGTTGTGGCGAATGCTTTTCTTTTTTCGCACAATACCTGGCAAGAATATGCTTCTAAGATAAGGTTGGTGCATGCTTCGCAGTTTGAAGCGTGTTGGGAAAACCGCCCTGCATTATCGAGTCGTAACTGTTGGTTGTACAAAGGATTATCGATTGATGCGCATCAAAAAATAGCGCAACTGCGTGCTGCATTAAAAGAGAGTAATGCCGATGCTTGTTTTATGACAAGCTTGGACGATATAGCTTGGTTGTTGAATGTGAGAGGGGGTGATGTGGAGTATGTGCCCGTGGTTCGTTCCTATTTATGGGTAGGTCAAGATGAACTTATTTGGTGGGTGGATACTTCAAAAGTAGCCGATGATGCGATGCAGCAATACCTTTCTGCTTTATCGGTGCAAGTGTTGTCATACGATAAAGTAGAAGAATCTTTGCCGAATGCTTGTTCCATAAATACAGTTTGGGTCAATTCGCAGCAAGTAAACGAGCGTATGTATCAACAACTTAGCATGCGATATGCCCTATTGGATAAAGAAGATTGGTGCGTGTCGCAGAAATCGTGCAAAACACTGGCAGAAATAGCGGGAATTCAAGAGGCCATGCAATACGATGCTGTTGCGTGGGTGCGTTCGCTTAAATGGTTGGATGAGCAACTGTCGGCCTCGGTTTGGGTATCGGAATTGGATTTTCAGCAAGCGATGTTGCATTTCAAACAACAAATGCCTCACTATATGGGAGAGAGTTTTGCTCCCATTGTAGGATACGGTTCGCATGGAGCCATTGTGCATTACGAGGCAACAGCAGCAAGTAATGCGTCATTACAAGCAAGTGGTTTTTTGTTGGTAGATGCCGGTTCGCATTACCGTTATGGAACCACTGACGCCACCCGAACCATTGCTTGTGGCAGTTTGTCGGACTTGGAGCGTAAGGTATATACGTTGGTGTTAAAAGGCATGATAGCTGTAGCTACTTGTCGGTTTACGGAGGCTACTCCGTCCAGCGAAATCGATGCCCTTGCTAGAGAGGCATTGCGCAATCATGGCTTTGATTACGGACACGGAACCGGGCATGGGGTTGGAATTGTGTTGAATGTTCACGAAGAGGGGGCACGTCTAAGTCCTAAATCCGTTAAACCTTTAAAGGAAGGTATGGTCTTATCGGATGAACCTGGTTGTTATTTAGCAGGACAATTTGGGGTTCGTATCGAAAATATGTTGGCAGTGCAAAAGGATACAAATGGCGAATTGTTTTTTGAAACACTGACGTATATTCCTTTGCAATGTAGTGCTATTGATAAAAGTTTATTAACGCAAACCGAAATAGATTGGATAAATGAGTATCATCGTAGGGTAGAGGCAGTTTGTCTGCCTTATTTAACCTCCGATGAAATATCATGGTTTAAAAAATATGCTTATGAAATATAGAAATTGGTGTATAGCACTTTTGCTATTTTGTGTATTGCCTTTGTGGGCAGCAAGGGCAACAAACGATTATGCCATAAAGATTAAAGCACCCGATTTAAAGCTGGACAAAATCTTTTTGGGCAATTATTACATGGGTAAATTGTATGTGCAGGATTCATTGCAGTTGGACAAAAAAGGCAACGGCGTTTTTACAGCCGAAAAGAAATTGCCAGAAGGCATGTATGTGTTGTACCTAAAAAGTGGTAAATATGCCGATTTGTTGATTGGCGACGACCAAACTTTCTCGGTTCAGTTGGATACCATGCAGATGGTACAAAATATGGTATTAGAGGGAGCTAGTCAGTCAGTTGATTTTGCCAATTATACCAAGTTTTTAGCCGCAAAGCAAGCGGAATTAAATAAATTGCAAGAGCAATACAAAGAAGCTAGCGAAGACGATAAGAAAGCATTGAGCGAACAAATGGCATCGTTGTCTGAATCGGTAAGAGCGAAGCAAAATGAATTGATAAATACCTATCCTAATGGTATGTTGGGGTTGTTTATCAAAGGATTGATGGTGCCCGAGTTGCCCGAATGGAACAATACCGATAATTGTGCCAATGTAGATTCGTGCAAGGCCATGCATCGCTACCTGTTTTACAAAAACCACTACTTGGATAATTTGGCGTTGTCGGATGTGCGTACCTATCGTACACCTTATATCAACAATACCCTTACTACCTATCTAGATAAAGTGTTGTTGCAAATCAACGATTCCATTATTCCTAGTGCTTTGCAAATGATTGAACGCAGTAAAGGGAATGACACAACCTTCCAAATTATGGCCAGTCATGTGCTCAACTATTCGGTTAAGAGCAAAATTATGGGTATGGATAACTTGTTGGTAGAAGTGGGTAAGCGATATTATCTATCGGGCGAGGCGACTTGGGCAGATTCTACCTTGTTGGCGAACCTGACCAGCGAGATAAATAAAATTGAACGTTCGTTGGTGGGCATGAAAGCGCATAATATCTATCTTTCCGATGCGAATGGCATGTATAAATCTTTGTACGACATGGGTGGTTCGCAAATAACGGTCTTGTATTTTTACGAACCCAGTTGTGGTCATTGCCGAAAAACTACACCCGTGTTGGCAGAATTTGCTAAAAAGTACAAAGACGATCCTCGTATCAAAATAGTGGCAGTGTACATGCTCGAAGATAAAGAGGAGTGGCAACAGTTTGTAACTAAACATGATATGAGTGCGTTGGTAAATGTTTGGGATCCGAAACGTGTGTCAAATTATTGGTATTGGTACGATACGTCTACCACACCTATGATGTACGTTATGGATGCAGATCATTCCATCTTTGCCAAGAAAATAGACATACCAACCTTGGAGTTGATAGCAAAACACGAACTTAAATAATCGACGAATCGACGAATCGATGAATCGACGAATCGATGAACCGCTTTAACAACTAAACGAATTTCAGTGCAAGCCGAGCGCAGAAGCAAACTTGTTTGGTTATGCCAAGGTGCAGCCTGAAATCATGAAAAGCGAAGCTTTGAATAATAAACAACTAAACATACTATGGCTTTAATTAAATCGGTACGTGGCTTTGATCCACAAATTGGCGAAAATTGTTATTTGGCAGAAAATGCAACCATTGTTGGTGATGTAGTGATGGGCGAGGGTTGTAGTATTTGGTTTAATGCTGTGTTAAGGGGCGATGTAAACTCCATTCGCATTGGCAATCATGTAAATATTCAGGATGGTGCCGTTTTGCATACTTTGTATCAAAAATCGGTTATTGAGATAGGTGATTATGTTTCTGTTGGCCATAATGTAACCATTCACGGTGCAACGGTAAAAGACTACGCACTTATTGGCATGGGCGCTACGGTACTTGATGGGGCTGTTGTGGGCGAAGGAGCCATTGTAGCGGCAGGAGCATTGGTGTTGTCAAACACCATTATCGAACCCAATACCATTTGGGCAGGTGTACCAGCTAAATTTGTAAAAAAAGTAGATCCTCAACAATCCAAAGAGATTAACCAACGCATTGCGCACAATTATGCCATGTATGCAAGTTGGTATAAAGAATAATTTCACTATCTTTGTGGCATCTTATTACTATACGTTATGCAAAATACAGACCAACAATTTGATGCAGTAATCGCCTTGTGTCGCGATATTTATGCTAAGAAGTTAACCGATTACGGTGCAGCGTGGCGCATTATGCGTCCTCAGTCGGTAACCGACCAATTGTTTATCAAGGCAAATCGCATCAGAAGCATCGAAATTAAAGGCACAACCATGGTAAACGAAGGCATTAAACCCGAATTTATTGCCATTGTTAACTACGGTATTATTGGTCTTATTCAATTGGAGTTGGGCTGTGCAGATACAGAAGATATTACGGCAGAGCAAGGACTTGCGTTGTACGATAAGTATGCAGCGCAAGCCAAAGAATTGATGATGGCGAAGAACCATGACTACGACGAAGCATGGCGTTCTATGCGCATCAGTTCGTACACCGATTTGATTCTAATGAAACTCAATAGAACCAAACAAATTGAAGACAACAACGGTGCAACCCTTATTTCAGAAGGCATCGATGCTAATTACTTCGATATGGTTAACTATGCCGTGTTTGGTCTGATAAAAATGGAATTTGAGGCGGCATGAATAAAGTCTACAAAATAATTCAATTGATAGCCCGTCTTTTATTTGGCGCTACGTTTATTTTTTCTGGTTTTGTAAAGGCAATAGACCCGCTCGGTACAGCCTATAAGGTGGCAGATTATTTCGAAGCTTTTGGTATGCCCATTACAGCAGACTGGATAACTGTATTTTTTGCCTTTTTGCTTATTACGGTTGAATTTTGTATTGGTACCATGATGTTCTTTAATGTGAAATTAAAGTTAGCATCTATTTTGGGTACTTTATTCATGGTAGTAATGACGCCCTTAACTTTGTACCTAGCTATCGAAAATCCGGTTAAGGATTGTGGTTGTTTTGGTGATGCTATTGTGTTGACAAATTGGGAAACTTTCTACAAAAATGTAGCACTATGTGTATTGCTTGCTATTATCTTCTTTACACAAAAGTTAATCTGTCCTTCGCGCAAGAAAATTAAGTTTTCCTATACAGGAGGAGGTATCTTTTTCTCGAATAAATACGGGCAACCCTGGCTTAGCGAGTGGGGAAGTTGGGTGTTTATTGGCATCTCTGCTATGATCTCGATAGGTATGTGTACTTATGGATACACCCATTTGCCGTTGATAGATTTTCGTCCATACAAGGTGGGTGCTAATATTATAGAAGGAATGCAGATTCCCGAAGACGCTGAACATCCTGAGTACGATGTGAAGTTTATTTATGCCAAAGATGGTGTAGAAAAAGAGTTTAATATGGAGAATGCTCCTTACGAGGATAGTACATGGGTGTTTGTTGAACAAAAATCGGTGTTGATTAAGGAAGGATATGTACCTCCTATCCACGATTTCTCCATTGTAACCGAAGATGGTGATATTACAGATTACGTATTGGAAACTCCTGGTTTTACGTTGTTGGTAATTAGTCCAAAATTGGAAAAAGCAGACGAAGATGCGGTTGCGGAGGTTAAAGACATAATAACCTCATTAACCGAAAAAGACATTCCATGTTATTGGCTTACCTCTACGTATGCTGAAGATGTAGAAAAATTTAAAGAAAAGTACCAATTGGGTATTCCTTTTGGTGCAACCGACGAAATTACCTTAAAAACCATTGTTAGAGCTAATCCTGGTTTGGTACTATTGAAAGAAGGAACGGTTGTTGCAAAATGGCATCACAACCATTTACCAGAAATTTCAGAGATTTATCAATTTATACATTAAACAAAAACATTATGAGAAAAAACATTGTTGCAGGTAACTGGAAAATGAACAAAACCTTGCAAGAAGGCGTGGCTTTGGCTAACGATTTGAAAGAACTTTTGGCTGGTCAAACCCCTAACTGCGAAGTAATTATTGGTACTCCTTTCATCCACTTGGCTACTGTATCTGAGTTGGTAAAAGACAGCGTTATCAAAGTTTCTGCAGAAAACTGTGCAGATAAAGCTTCTGGTGCTTACACAGGCGAAGTTTCTGCCGAAATGGTTGCTTCTACTGGTGCAGAATATTGCATCTTAGGTCACTCAGAACGTAGAATGTACTACGGTGAAACCTACGAAATTTTGAAAGAAAAAACTTTGTTGGCATTGGCTAACAACTTGAAACCAATCTTCTGCATTGGCGAGTTGAAAGAAGAACGCGAAGCTAACAAACAAAACGAAGTTGTAAAAGCACAACTAGAAGGCTCTGTATTCAACCTATCTGCCGAAGAATTTGGTAAAGTAGTGTTGGCTTACGAACCTGTATGGGCTATTGGTACTGGTTTGACTGCAACTTCAGATCAAGCAGAAGAAATTCATGCTTATATTCGTAGCTTGATTGCTGAAAAATACGGCAACGAAGTAGCAGAAAATACAACTATTCTTTACGGTGGTAGCTGCAAAGGTAGCAACGCTAAAGAATTGTTCTCTAAACCAAATGTAGACGGTGGTTTGATTGGTGGTGCATCATTGAAAGCTGCTGATTTCAAAGAAATCATCGACGCATTTTAATTTTTATGAAACGTTCTCTCGTTTTTGCTACGGGAAACCAACATAAATTAGAGGAAGTGCAGGGTCTGTTAGGAAAGGACTTTGCACTTTCTTGTCTAAGAGAGGTTGGTATTACCGAAGAAATCCCAGAAACTGCATTAACCTTACACGAGAATGCTTTGCAAAAGGCGCAATACGTGTTTGAGAAGTGCGGATGTGCCTGCTTTGCAGACGATACAGGGTTAGAAATTGAAGCGCTTAATGGCGAACCAGGTGTATTTTCTGCTCGCTATGCAGGTTCACAAAAAGATAGTGTTGCGAATATGCAGTTAGTGATAGAAAAACTGCAGGGCGTAGCAAATAGAAAAGCTCAATTTAGAACTGTTATTGCCTATATTGACGCTGCTGGCAACGAAACACTTTTTGAAGGAAAAGTAGAAGGTAAGATTATCGATACACCCACTGGAGTACAGGGTTTTGGTTACGATCCTATCTTTGTTCCTGACGGATACGTTAAAACTTTTGCAGAGTTACCTATGGAGGTAAAAAACAGCATGAGTCATCGTGGTAGAGCCATACAAAAGTTAGTAGACTTTCTCAATACATGAAAAAACTAATTCTTTTTTTAGCAGGATGCTTGGTAACGCTATCGGTTGCTGCATATACTCAGATGGGGCAATGGTATGCGCATTTGTCGTATAACAATACTACAAAAGTAGTGGTTACGCCCAATAAAGTGTTTGCCATTGCCGATGGCCATGTCTACTCTATGCAAAAACAAAGCAAAGCGGTAGAGACATATACCAAAATAGATGGTTGGAGCGAAAATAATGTGGCCGACTTGGCCTATAACACGCATGCCGAGGTGTTGGTATGTGCCTACAGCAATGCTAATATAGACCTCATATCGCTCGATGGTTCTGTATATAATATTCCCGATTTGTTGCAAAAAAACTGGTCGGTCGATAAAACTATCTACCAAATTTATAACGAAGGCAAATACGCTTATTTAGCCTGCGGTTTTGGAGTGTTGGTATTAGATCTGGAAAAGAAGGAAATTAAAGATACCTATATTATAGGACCCGATGCACAAAAGGTACCCGTTTATGGTTTTACAGCAGATGATAGTTACTTTTACGCCTTATCTACTGAAGTAATATATCGTGCGCAGAAATCTACCCCTAACTTGCTAGATTACAATGCGTGGCAAGAGGGCCCTATCGCATTGCCTTTAGGCGGTGCTTTTAAGGGGCTGTATAATACTGAAAGCGGTCTGCTGAGTGTACAAGAGAAAACAAATGTTTTGCATTATAATCAAACAAACTGGGTATCATTGTACGAAGGACAAGCCGATAGAACCAGTGTGAATGTAGTCGATTCTACTGTGTTAATAAGTGCGGGTATTCAAGGAGTTGCTGTGTATGACAGTTGGATGAAATACGTTAGGTCGTATGATGTTACAGCTTTGCATGCTGCATTTGATAACAATAACTTGTGGTATGCCTATACCGATTATGGTTTGGCATGCATGGATACGGTTACCAACGAGATGATTGTGAGGAGACCTTCTTACTTGCGCTCTAGCACCATGAAAGAACTAACCATAGAGCAGGGGCGTCTAATGGTAGCCCCTGGTGGTTATTGGATAGACCGTTTTGGCAATCCTTGTATTATTTCTAGGTACGAAGGAAATAATTGGCATACCTATTCTTCGTACACTCTTCAGGCTGATAAATGGGTAGAAAACCTTCGCGACGTAACGTCTATTGCCATCGATCCTACTAATTTGGAGCATTTTTACTTTACTTCTTTTGGAGAAGGTTTGTTTGAGGTAACCGATGGGGTAATTACCCAAATGTACAATGAAACCAATACCAATGGTTGGCTTACCTCTGCCATTACGGGCGACGATCATTATGTGCGTCTTGACGGTTTAGCATACGATAAGAAAGGTAACTTGTGGTTCTTGAACTCCTATTCGAGTGTCAATGTGTTAACCCCACAAGGAGAGAAATTTAAATTGCCCTACGAGCCGCTAAAAGGTTGTCCAACCTTACGCCGCATGCTGATTACCAATAAGCACAAATGGTGCGTCGATTTGCGTTATAAACCCGGTGTATTTGTTTTCTCAGACAAAGGAACATTTGACGATATGACGGACGATGATTATCGTTTCTTTGGTTCTGGTTCGTTGGTCGATAAAGACGGAACTATTTTATATCCTACCTACGTGTACGATATAGACGAAGATACCGATGGAAATATTTGGGTGGGAACTGATATTGGTCCTATTGTGTTTTCTAACGTAAGCAAGGTGTTTGATGCTAATTATCGTTGTACACGTATAAAAATTGCCCGTGAAGATGGTAGTGGTTTGGCCGATTATCTGTTAGATGGTGTGGCCATTATGTCGGTAGAAGTGGATGCTGGTAACAGAAAATGGTTAGGAACAGCCAATGCAGGCGTTTATTTGCTATCGGCCGATGGAAAAGAAACGCTGTTGCATTTCAATACAGAGAATAGTCCTTTGTCGTCTAACGAAGTGTTGGATATAGAAATTAACGAACGTACAGGCGAGGTATACTTTGTAACCCCAGATGGCTTGTTTGCCTATCGAAACGATGCCATGGAGTCTATGACAGAGGCAACACAAGAAACCATTTATGCGTTCCCTAATCCTGTACGTCCAGAATACGGCGGTTACATTACCGTTGCAGGATTGGAACAAGATTCTAAAGTTTGGATAACAGATGCTTCTGCTAATGTGGTGTTTGAGGGACAATCCAACGGTGGGTCCATTGCTTGGGACGGACGAAACAAGTCAGGGCAAATGGTAACAGGTGGTGTTTATTTTGTGTTGGTATCGAATGCTAATTCAACTGATCATCGCAGTGTTGCTACTAAGATTCTAATTGTACGATAATCCTTTTACGATGGATAAAAAAATAGGTTAATCTAGGATTAACCTATTTTTTTGTTGTGATATGTTGGTTATTTTTCTACCAATACTTCTACGCCATTCTTTTTAACGTTGATTTTTAGCACATCGTTGTTAAGGCTAAATTTACTGTTAAAGGTGGTATTGTATTTTTTACCAGCAAACATGCTAGGCAATTGAACCGTGATTTCTTTGTCTTCGGTATTACGGTTAAATACTACCAATACGGTTTTGCCAAAGTAGCTACGAGCATACACCCATACATTCTTTTCTAGGTATAACTCAATAAAGTCACCGTAGATAAGAGGTAGTTGGTTTTTACGCAATTGACCCAATTTAGCAACCGCATCGCGTGTTTCTTGTTCGCGTGCAACCAATTGATCGTCAAAACGCATCATTCTACGACAGTCAGGGTCGTTACCACCAGGCATACCAAATTCGTCGCCATAATAAACCACAGGGATACCAGGAATGGTCATATTAAAGGCATTTAATTGGATAAGCTTGTCGTAAGCGGTGCTATCATCTACACCAATTTGACGGGTCCAGCCTGCCAATTTAGAATCTTCGCCGTATTTAAGCGAACCAGATGCGTAAGAAATAAAGCGACCACGGTCGTGGTTGCCAGAAATATAACCCATTAAGTTGTGGCAACCATAAACACGTAAACTGGTGTTCAAGGTGTTGCTAACACGGTGGAAATCCTCTGAGTTCAAAGCAAATACAGAAGAAGCATCGTCCGATACGTTAAAGTCAAACTGACCGGTAAGCATACCCGAGTTTACGTAGCTGCTAATCAATTGTGGGCTACCGTACGATTCACCTACTTGGTAGAAAGGTTTACCCGATGGGATTTCTACGCGTTCTTTGATTTTTTTGGTAAGTGTACGCCAGAATGTTTCGGGAACGTGTTTGCAAGCATCGTGTCTGAAACCGTCCAAACCAAAGTTTTGAATCCAGTACAAAGCAGAGTCGGTCATGGTTTCTACAATTTCGGTACGGCCATAATCGATGGTAGGAATGAATTCGTCGAACCAGGTAGTAAGACGGTGTTCGTTCCACATAGCAATGTTTTTGGTGCCATCAGGCAACAAAAGTGGAGTACAAATGGTTGGGTCGTTTTTGAACATGGGGTGTTCTTGGTGAACGTGGTTAGCCACATAGTCCAAAATAACGTTTAGTCCGTGTTCGTGTGCGGTTTTTACCAATTCTTTCAACTCATCTTCGGTACCAAAACGGAAATCAACTTTGGTAGACGAAATAGGCCAATAACCATGGTAACCCGAGAATTTGGTACGTGGGTTAGGTTGTTCACCGTATGGTTCCATAGGGTTTTGAACCACAGGAGTCATCCAAATGGTAGTGAATCCCATTTTGTTAAAGTAACCGTCTTTGATTTTTTGGGTGATACCAGCCAGGTCGCCACCGTGGTAGTCTGCTTGAGGCAATACGTCAGGACGGTTCATAGGATGATTGTTGCTGCTATCACCGTCAACAAAACGGTCTACCATCAACGAATACAAAATCTCTCCGTGTTTGTCAAAACGATTTACTTGTTTGATATTGGCAATAACATTGCCTTTGTCAAGTGGAACCAAAATGTCGTTCGATATACCAAATTTATTTGCGCTATAAACGCGGAAGTAGGAACGATCTACTTGATATGCTTCTTTTGGTATTGTGACAATAATTTTATCGTCTTTTACAACGTAAAAGTTGCTTGGAAGCAAGTAGTTTTGCCAGTAGATGTACAATTGTTCAGGATCGTTCATGAATGAAATGGTAAATGTTTTCTTATCGAACGATTCTGTAAGTAGGATAGGGGCTTTGTGTTGGGTTCCTGGAATATGAAGAACCGAGTTGAACTTGCCCGAATTGTTGTCTACTTTTTCAGGATTGGTTTCGTCGTGATTCCAATCACCATCGCGTACCAATTGGTATAGGTATGTACCAGGGCTAACGTTGATGGTTACTTCGTAAATGCTATCGGCATTTAGGGTTAAATCTGGGTGGAAGCTAGGTACCCAATCGTTCATTTGCCCTGCCAATTGTACTTTGTTCCAACGTTTTCCGTTGGGGTTGTATTGGAAGGTGTAGTCAATTTTGTCTGAACGTTTCAACAATACGCCGTATGGGACGCCCTCTGCCCAAATGGTTAGATTAGATAAGGGACGCATAAACAGCATGTTGAGGGTTACTTTGCTTTTGTCTTTTGATAATGTAACCTCAATTCCCTTTTGGTCGCAAGTAACAGAATCAACCTTAGAAGGATCAATAATGAAGTCTTGGGTATTGAATTCGTTGTGACCTTTAATTAGGGTAATGTTTGAATTTAACCCATACGACAAATTGCTTGTAGTAGGAAGGCCCAAGGTTTTATTGCTACATGCCGAAGCAATAACCCCCAGACAAAGACCAAATAATAATGTGATTTTTCTCATAGTATTTTGATTGTATTAATGTTTTTCTTTAATAAAGACGACACTAACTGCACCTAATAGCAAAAGGATTCCTGCTACACATAACATGCCAGAAGGTGTTATGCCAAGGCTAATGAATCCAGAACCTAAAACAGAAGCTACAATTTGAGGCAAGCAAATGGTTCCGTTAAATAAACCAAGGTAGTATCCCATGCTTTTGCTACCTTGCAATGCATTGGTTAAGATAGTAAATGGGATGGCTAACATGGCAGCCCATGCAGCACCAATAAGCGCAAATGCAATTAGGATGATGTATTGGTTTTGGATAAAGGCAGCAGCAACAAATCCTATAGCTCCAACTGCAATTGAAATGGCATAAACGCCTTTCATGCCGAATAATTTTTTAAATAGTGGAATTAACGATGCCCATATCATAGAACCTACAGCTTGTGCTGCGAAGCAAACACCTACCCAGTTGCCTGCTGCTTGATAGGCAGCCGATTTGGTTCCAGCAGCTTCTATCCAACCAAAACATTGAGCAGCAATAGCATTATTGGTGTAAGACCACATAAATAAGAAGGCTGCCCAGCAGAAAAATTGTACTAAACCGATGGTCCAAAAAACAGAGGGTGCTTTTTTTAGCAAATCAATAAAACCAACATTTTCTTCTTGGTCATCTTTGCAGTTGTCAATACCATGGAATTTTGCATATTCTTCAGGGTTCAATTCTTTTACGGTAAAGAAGGTGTACAATACACATAAAATAAGAATGATAGCTCCTGCGTAGAAACTCCATTTAACTGAATCGGGAATGATGCCATCAGGAGCTTCGTTTGCAATGCCAATCCAAGTAAATATAATAGGGAAGAGGAATCCTACGAAATTACCAGCATTGCATAGGAATGACTGGATAGAGTAGGCAAGGCCTTTTTGTTCTTCGTTTACCATGTCACCCACCATCATTTTAAAGGGTTGCATGGCAATGTTAATAGAGGTGTCCAAGAACATCAACGAGAACAAACCAAACCACATGGCAGCATTTAATCCTAAAAAGAGCGATTGTGTAAAGGTAAAGTTGCCAGCATTGGGTAGCATTGCCATTACCAATACAGCAATGATAGCACCTACCAACAAATAAGGTTTACGTCTACCTAAGCTGCACCATGTTTTATCAGAATATTTACCAACAAGAGGTTGTACTAGCATACCCATTAGTGGAGGCAAAATCCAGAAAAACGATAACTGATGTGGGTCTGCCCCTAGTGTGGCAAAAATACGGCTAATGTTGGCGCTTTGCAAAGCGTATGCAATTTGCACGCCAAAAAAACCAAAGCTTAAATTGAAAAGCTTTCCGAATGATAAATTCGTGTTGTTCATAATTAAAATATTTAGTTATAGTTTAAGGGTTTAGGCTTAGGTTTGGTTGGTGTTAGGGTTTAAGGTCAAGCACAAAGCAAGATTTACCAGGAACTTGAATGGCTTCCGATAACGAGTATTCTTTTCCGGTAGTAACTTCAATCGCTTTGGTGTACGTGCCTATTACCTCTTTGTAACGTTCCAAGTTAACGCTTTTTTCTTGGTTGTTATTATTGGTAATGATTAGTACGGTTTGGTTGTCGTTATAGCGGGCAAACAGATAAATTCCGTCGTATGGAATAAATTGTTTCATTTTACCTGTGTGCAAGGCAGTCGCATCTTTTCTAAAACGCAAAAGTGTACGTGTATAGTTAAAGATGTCATTTTCTACATCGGTTCTTCCCTCTGCAGTAAAGGCATTGCGGCTATCTTCTTTCCAACCACCAGGGAAATCGTAGCGGTGACCTTCGTAATTGCCTGGAATGCCATCAATCATGATTTCTGTACCGGCATAAATTTGTGGATAACCGCGTGTGGTTAGCAAATGAGCAATACCCATTTTGAACTTGTTAGGATCACGTTTTACGGCAGTAGAGAAACGGTCAATATCGTGATTGTCCAAGAAATTCATAACGTTGTTTACGTCTGGATAAGCAAAGTCTTGTGCATAGTGTGCATAGAAACGAGGCATACCAAAGTCCCAACTATCTTGCTCGTTAAAGGCAGTGTGCAAGTGGTCTTTTAATACAAAATCCATCACACTGGGCAAATTAGAGTCAAAACCGTCTTTGTTGTTATTGCCTGATTGGTAGTACGCAATTTCAAGTGGCGATTTAACCCAGCATTCACCCACAATATTGATGTTAGGATATTCGTCTCTAAAACGTTTAATGAATTCAGAAGCCAAGCGAATATCGTTGTAAGGATAGGTGTCTACGCGAATACCATCTACGTCAGCGTATTCAATCCACCAGATGTATACTTGCGATAGGTAGGTAAATAGTTCCTTGTTTTCTAGGTTAAGGTCGGGCATGTTGTAAGAGAACCAACCTTTTTCCAAAATAGTTTTATCAATATCTGCTGCATGAGGGTCGGTCCATGCTGTCATACGGTAGTTAGAACCCGTGTATTGAGGCCATTCGTGGAACCAGTCTTTAGCAGGTTTGTCTTGGCACCACCAGTGAACACCACCGCAGTGGTTAGGAACAACGTCAATAATCAGTTTTAGGCCATTAGCGTGGCATTCATCCGCTAACTTTTTGTAATCGGCGTTGGTGCCTAGACGAGGGTCTACGCTGTAGTAATCGCCTGTTGCATAATGGTGATACGAGTAAGCATCGTCGTTGTTATCAAAGAAAGGAGTAATCCACAAAGCAGTACAACCCAAATCGGCAATATAAGGAACTTTGCTAATAACACCCGCTAAGTCGCCACCATGGCGTTCGCCCAAGTTGCTGCGATTTATACCTTGTTTATATCCTTTTACTTGGTCGTTTTTGTAGTTGCCGTTTACAAAACGGTCTGGCATTAGCAAATAAACAGCATCGCTTGCATCAAAACTAGTACGTTGTGCTGAATTTTCTTTGCGTGCTTTTAGTTCGTATTTGCAAGATGTGTACTTTTTGCCATCCTTTTTAAAGGTAATGTTCATTTTACCTGGTTTTGTGTTAGGCTCAATATTCAAGTAAACAAACAAATAATTAGGGTTGTCTGTTTTTACTTGGCGGGTAATGGTAACGCCGGGATAGTTCACAGAGGCCTCGCATAATCCCATGTTTTCGCCATGTACACTTAATTGTAATTCGGTGTTTTGCATACCTACCCACCAATGCAAAGGTTCAAGGTGTTGAATTTTGCAGTTGACAGCCATTGCCAAAGAGGTGGCGCAACTAATAATCAATAGTAGTAAAGTTTTTTTCATATAATAATAGTTCTTCTAAAATTTACGAGTAGATTCTCTTACAATAAGATTGGTTCTGATAACGCTATGCGATACTTCTTTCATATCGTTGCCGCCCTCTATACGGTTTAGCAGCATTTTGCAGGCCTCTACCCCCATGGCATAACCGTTTTGTTCTACGGTGGTAAGCGAAGGGTCTGAAACTTTGGCAACCTTGCCATCGCCAAAACCACATACTTGAAGGTCTTCTGGAACCGATAATCCTTTGCGTTTTGCAGCATACAATACGCCCGATGCAGTCTCGTCGTTAATAGCAAAGAAGGCATCTGGTTGCAAGGAGTCAATAAGACCAGGAACCATCTCGATGGCCTTGTCGCGCGAGTCGCATTCCACTATAAGCGAATCGTCGGGTTGAATTTTGTAGGCGCGAAGCGCATCCAAATAACCATTTATTCTGTTTTTAGAAATCTCCATATTAGTAGGAGCAGATAAGAAAACAATGCGTTTGCTGCCTGTTTTAATAAGGTGCTCTACTGCTTTGTATGCTCCGGTGTAGTCGTCTACTACCACACGGTCTGTTTTAAGTCCTGGGCAGATACGGTCAAAAAATACCAATGGAATATCGTCTTCTATCAACTCTTTGTAATGGTCGTAGTTGGTGGCATTTTTAGACAACGATGCCAATACGCCACACACGTGTGCCGATTGCAAGGTGTTAATGCTCTTTACTTCTTTTTCGTAATCTTCTGACGATTGACAAACAATCACCGAAAATCCTCTTGCATTAGCGGTATCTTCGATGCCTGTAAATACCGATGAAAAGAAGTGGTGCACCATTTCTGGAACAATCACACCTATGATATTGGTACGTTTCATTTTCAAACTCAACGCAATGGCGTTGGGTTTGTAATGATGTTCTTTTGCATATTTATTTACCGCCTCTTTGGTGGTCTTACTAATGTCTGGATGATCTTGCAATGCACGCGATACAGTCGATGCTGAAATGTTAAGAGCTTTAGCAATGTCTTTAATGGTAATTTGTGCTTTCATAGGCATAAATCTTTATATAAAAGATGTGGAATTGACAAAGTTATTTTATTTTTTTTGAACAACAAAAAAAAGGTAAATTAATTTTATTGCAATCGATACAAAATATTCTGTAACCGCGATGTTGAGTTTAATGCCGTCTTTGAAAAAGAGGTGTAAAATTTTAACATTTATCCCTTGAAAAACCACGTTGATGTAAAAAAACAGAAAAATAAGTTGTGTTATAGCAAAAAATAGTTTATGTTTGTACATTCATTGTGTAGTGTCTTTATGCGTTTCTGCGTGCTGTGCGCAACGTTTTGCATTAAAACACTTCTGAATGAACCACGAATTAGTATTTTAATTAACCTATTTATTAACCTAAATTTACTTTAAATCATTATGAATGTGAAGAAATCACGAAAAGGGTTGCTTCTAGCAATCTTATCTATCTTCTTCTGTGCTGCAGGTTTTGCGCAAAATTCAGTGACGGGTACAGTTGTCGATGAATACGGCGACCCTATCATTGGTGCATACGTTACCTTGGCAAGCGATAGTAAGGTAGGTACAATTACCGACTTTGATGGTAATTACGAAATTTCGGTTCCCAATGACGCGAAGCTAGTGTTTTCGTATATTGGGTATGAATCACAAACTTTAAGTACTAAAGGTAAAGCTTCTTTGGATGTAACATTGAAAGAAGTTTCTACTAAATTAGACGAAGTTGTAGCAGTGGGTTATGGTTCGCAAAAAGCCAAAGAAATTACCTCTTCTGTTGCAAGTGTTAAAGCTGACGACTTTAACCCTGGTGTAAAAGAAAGCCCTATGGGTCTTTTGCAAGGTAAAGTTGCAGGTTTGACCATTATTCGTAGCAGTGGTGACCCAACTAATACTGGCTATGCAGTACAAATTCGTGGTACATCTACTCTAGACAAAGGTGCAGGTACTTCTCCTCTTTACATTGTAGACGGTATTCCTGTAAACAACATTGATAATATCGCTCCAGAAGACATTGCTTCTATGGACGTATTGAAAGACGGTTCTGCTGCCGCTATCTATGGTACTCGTGGTACCAACGGTGTAATTATTATTACTACCAAACGTGGTAGCTCCGATAGCAATGCAGAATGTGGAACCGCTAACTTAGAATATGCTGGTTACGCTTCGTTCTCTATCAACGGTTCGCAAACAGGTATGGCAACTGCAGAACAATACAAAGACTTGGCTTCAATTACCAACAACGTTGCTAAACCTGCTGATAAAGGTTACGAAACTGACTGGGTAGGTGCGCAATTGCGTGACTTTGCTTTCACACACAACCACAACTTGGCTATTTCTGGTGCAACCAAAAACTTCAACTATCGTGGTTCTGTTAACTTCAAAAATGCTGAAGGTTTGACACAAACCACCAATCGTCAAGAAATCATGGCGAAATTGGCTGCTAACCAAAAAGCATTGCAAGGATGGTTGGAATTGCAATATGACTTCTCTTACATGCACTATCGTAATGATTACAACTGCGGTAGCTTGAACAACGGTGCAATTTTGAACCCAACTTTCCCAATCTATAACGAAGACGGTTCTTACTTCATTCCTACTGGTACTGTAACTTCTAACCCTATTGCCGATAACGATTTGAAAGAATCTTATCAAGATGGTAACTACTTCCGTGGTTCGGTTCGTGCAACTGTTAACATCAAAGCTGTTCCTGGCTTGAAAGTTACTGGTTTCGCTGCTTTGGAAGAAGGTGACAACCACAACTACTGGGCAACTCCTATTGAATACTACGTAAAAGGTGATGCTAACAAAGCAGGTATCAGCACCAGTCGTAGCTTCAACCAATTGTATGAAGCAACCATCGATTATACCGGTCAATGGAACGGTCACTCGTTGGCATTGGTAGGTGGTACTTCTTATCAAAACTTCTGGTACGATGGTCACGACTTGTCTAACAGCGGTTTCGCAACCAACAACTCTAAATATTATGACTTGGGTGCAGGTGCTGTAGATAAAGAAGACATGAGCGTAGGTTCGTATCGTAACTCTAACACTTTGGTAGCATACTTCTTGCGTGCTAACTATAACTACAACGAAAAATACTTGTTATCTGCATCAATCCGTGCCGAAGGTTCTTCTCGTATGGGTGCTAACAACAAATGGGGTTGGTTCCCTGCAGTCAGCGCAGGTTGGCGTATCAGCGGCGAAGATTTCATGCGCGACGCTAGAGGTGTAGACGACTTGAAACTTCGTTTCGGTTTCGGTATTACCGGTAACAACTTGGGTTCTGATTTGAAATCAGTAGAGTTGCTAACCAAAGGTGGTACATTCAATAGCCACGGTACCGAAAAATATGCATTTACTGTAAACCAAAATGCTAACCCTGACTTGCGTTGGGAACGTAAATTCGAGTACAACTTGGGTATCGACTATGCATTCTTGGGCAACCGCTTGTATGGTTCTATCGACTTGTATTACAGAAATACCAAAGACCTATTGTGGGAATACAAAGTTCCAACTCCTCCATATCAATATGACCGTTTGTTAGCTAACGCTGGTGAAATGACCTCTATGGGTATTGAGTTGGCAATTACCGGTGTTCCTGTTAAAACCAAAAACTGGGAATGGACAACTACCCCAACCATTTCGTTCAACCAAAACCGTATCGACAAACTATCTGATCCTGATCTAGGTTTCAACTACGAAACTACATGGGCAGGTAACTTGGGCGGTAACAAAATTAACGGTACTGTTACTCAATTGTTAACCGAAGGTCAATCGGTAGGTACCTACTATGGTTACAAATGGACTGGTAAATTCGATAAATCTGGCAACTGTATCTACGAAAACATCAATGATGACGTAGACGAAAATGGTAATGCTATTATCGACGATAATGACAAAACCGTATTGGGTAGCGCTCAACCTTTGTTCTCGTTCGGTTGGAACAACACCGTACGTTACAAAAACTGGGACTTGTCGTTGTTCTTCCGTGGTGTAGTTGGCAATACTGCTTTGAACGTAGCACGTTGGGCATACGCTCCTGCTAAAGGTAGCAACGGTTTGAACGTTTACTACTCAGAAGCTGTAGGTGTTGGCGAAGGTACTCGTACCTACTTCCAAAAAGACTTCTCTGACTACTATTTGGAAGATGCATCTTACTTGAAATTAGACAACATTACTTTGGGATATCGTGTTCCTCTAAAAGAAAATAAATACTGCCAAAACTTGCGCGTGTACTTCACCGCACAAAACGTATTTACTGTTTCTTCATATAGCGGTTCAGATCCTGATACTATCAATACTACCTCTGTTTGGGACCCAGGTATCGATCATATCGATTTCTATCCTCAAGCACGTACATTCTTGATTGGTGCTAACGTAACTTTTTAAGTAACAAATAAAACGCGATAAAATATGAAAAAACATGTAATTTGGTTTTTTGCCATGGCTTTTTTGGCAGTTGGTGCAACCTCTTGCTCTGACATGCTTGAAGAAGAAACGTATGGTGCATCTACCACAGAAGAGTTCTTGAATGATCCCGAGAACTTTGAAATGTTGGTAGGTCAAACCTACGCAAATATTAAGTGGTTGCACGACCACTGGACCTATTGGGGTCTTTCAACCCTAACTACCGACGAGGCTGTATGTCCTGTTCGTCAACCTGCTGGTCACTGGGCTGACGGCGACTTCTGGCGTCAGTTGAACACCCATACTTGGGATGCAGAAGGTGAAGCTTTCAACAACGTATGGTACTATTGTAATAGTGGTGCTGTGTTGTGTAACAAAGTATTGCAACAATTGGACACTTACAAACACAAATTTGATGAAGAGACCTATAATCGTTTCAAATCAGAATTGGTTGTAGTACGTTCGTTCTACTATTACACCTTGTTCGATTGCTTTGGACGTATTCCTTATACTGAAGAATTCTCTGACAAGTTTGTAGATCTAATGGAACCAGAACAAGTTTGGATTAATTTGGTAACTAACTTGGAAGAACAAGCTCCTCACATGCCATTGGCAACCGAACCATCGTGGTCTTACAACTACGCTCGTGCTACCCAAGGTATGGCTTACACTTTGTTGGCTCGTTTGTATTTGAACGCAGAAAGCTACGACGTTTCGGCTGCAACTGCTGCTCAATACGATGTTTACAACAAATGTATCGAAGCATGTAACAAAGTTATCGATTCGAAACAATATGTTATCGAAGACGAATTCTTTACCAACTTTGCACTTAAAAATGAAGTTAGCCGCGAAAACATCTTTGTTATTGACGAAGACGGTTCTGCTAACAACATGATTTCGGGTGGTAACCCAATGAACAAATTCCGTGTATCGTTGCTAACCATGCACTACAACCACGAACAAGCTTGGGGAACCAAAGTGAAACCATGGAACGGTTTCTTGGCTTCTCCTGAATTCATCGACTTGTACGATGCTGCCGACTACCGCGGTTTGAGTGATGCTTCTGAAGCAACTGGTGGTACACGTGTTGAAGGTACTACTGGTGCTGAAGGTCGTCGCGGTTGGTTTGTTGGTCCTGTTTACAATGCAGACAACACCGAAATTGCTAAAGACGAAAATGGTGACCGTGTAATTTTGACCTCAGAACTATATGGTTATGATGATGCATACGCATTTGCATTCTCACACAAATCTAAATTGAAAAAATCTCAACAAGCTCAAATAGATATGTTGAATGCAGAATTTGGTACTAGCTACAAAGAGGGTGATAAAATCCAAGATTTCTTCGCTACTGCAGAAGAAGCAGAAGCAGCTGTGAAAGAATACAACGAAACCTTGAATGCTAAATACGAACAAGAACGTTTGTATACTCTAGCTGCTAGCATCGACAACACTTGCTGGAACTCGGGTGCACGTTGCTGGAAATATGAGGCTGACAAAACCGGTACTTATACCTATAGCGAAAACGACTTTGTATTCTTCCGTTATGCTGACGTGTTGTACATGAAAGCCGAAGCAATTTTGCGTGGCGGTAACGGCGATTTGGGTGAACTATTGGCAAGTGCTGATTTCCAAAAAATCCGTACCCGTGTAGGTTTGAATGCTTACACATCGCTAGATTTGGACGAATTGTACAAAGAACGTGGTCGTGAGTTTGCTTGGGAATGCGTTCGTCGTCGTGACATGATTCGTTTTGGCACCTTTAATACTGCTCAATGGGGCTTTGTAGAAGGCCCTCAAGAAGAATTCGTTAAATGGTTCCCAATTTATCGTGACGTATTGTCTGCAGAACCTCGCTGGGTTCAAAACAATGGATATTAATCCATAATCTCTATTATATTAAGGTGGTCAAGTGAATTGACCACCTTTTTTGTAATACAGTTGTCATTTTTTTGCCTCAAATATTGCAAATAATAAAATTTGGTTCTATATTTGCATTGTTATAATGCTAACAGAGCAATTATCTTATTTATAAACTTTAATTATTTACAAAATGAAAATGAAAAAATTTGCATGGGCTTTAATGACCGCATTTGTGTCATTGGCTGTGGTTTTCACTGGTTGTAAATCAGACGCTCCTAACGATCCATCTGATCCATCTGATCCATCTGATCCATCTCAACCATCTGATCCATCTGATCCAGATCCAGAACCTGAACCAGAAATCGAATTCCCTGAATTGACCGCTGAAGATGGTACTGCAGTAGTTGCTATCTATGTTCCAGAAGGTGTTGATTGCAATGGTATCGTATTCAAAGGTACTAACGACAACTGGACTACCATTCCAGAAACTCCATTTGAAAAAGTAGAAGGTACTGATCGTTGGTATGCAGTTGAATTAGAATTGGCAGAATCTCCTATGCTAGACGGCGAAGCTGAAATCTTCTATTTCGGTAAAGCTTGCGTGTTGCCAGAAGCTGACGGTGTAGTTGATGGTAGCTGGACAACTCAATGGTCTGATGGACATATTGAATTGAACGCTGACAATGGTAACCCAGACATGTTCATCATCGGTTGCGGTGGCGAAAACAATAAATTGGGTATCTATGGTTCTGGTGTTGCTTACATCATCGTTGATCAATTCCAAGCTAACCCTTGCGTTGCTAACGATACTTATACCTTCAAATTCAAATTGCCAGCATTGTGTGACGAAGCTGATGTTCCTGGTCTAGTAGGTTCTTTCCCTGCATCTGGATGGGGTGCTGACGTAGAATTGGAATACGACGAAGCTTCTGGTTACTGGATTGCTGAAGATGTTGAAGGTCAAGCTTCTTCTACTTGGAAACTTCGTTTGAATGGTAATACAAGTGGTTGGGAGTATGGTCAAATCCAAGCTGTAGACGCAGAAACTGGTGCTTACAACGACCTAGGTGATGCTACTTTTGGTGAAGAACTAGAAATCGTTCTTGACTACTCTGCAGAAGCAGGCTATGCATGGTCTCCTTGCGCTCCTGTTGGCGAATAATTGATTTAATTCAATAAGCTATAAAGAGGTACTCGTAAGAGTGCCTCTTTTTGTATGTAATGTTGCTTGTGGTGTAATTGAATGGAGTTGTAGGGTAGAACTATGTTTGTGCTGTGATGCGTGATAAAATTATAAATCAGATTATCAGTCATTTGTAAAATAAGGTGTAAAAATCTTTTAATTTTCTTTCAAAAATATTTGGAGTGTATTAAAAAAGGTTCTATCTTTGCACCCGCTTTTGAGAACAACGGTTCTCTGCTATAAAGTAAGTATTGTTGCAGAGCTGTTACAGCAGCGTTTTGAACGAAAAATTTTTAAAATTTTCTGTTTAAAAATTTTGCAGATTCAAAAACCTGCTTTATCTTTGCAATCCG
>CAJGDW010000011.1 GCA_904502115.1 Paludibacteraceae bacterium
CGGTTTGGAAAGCATCGCACGCAACCGCAACCACCGTCAAAACAACCTTAAGTTTTACGAATTTGGAGCTTGCTACCACTACAACGCTAGCAAAAAGACCGAAGAAAAACCACTAGCAGCCTACAGCGAAGAAACACACCTAGGCATTTGGATGTGTGGCAACAACAGCGACATTAGCTGGACCGACGGCGAACGCAAGCTAACCTTCTTTGACCTTAAGGCACACGTTATAAACTGTTTAACACGCATTGGCATCGCCCCTGCAAGCTACGTAGTAGTTCCTTTTGAAAGCGACATTTACAACCAAGCTATTGCCCTACAAACCCGTGGTGGCAAAGTAATAGCACAATTAGGCATTGTAAGCAAGGCACAGCTAAAAGCATTCGACATTGACACCGATGTATTCTATGCCGACATCAACTGGCCTGTAGTTCTAAAACAACTAAAAAACAGCAAAGTAACCTATCGCGAAATTTCTAAATACCCCGAAGTTAAACGCGACTTGGCCCTATTGCTAGACAAAACCATTACCTTCCAACAAATTGAGGACATTGCCTTTGAGGTAGAGAAAAAGATCCTTAAAAAGGTAGTTTTGTTCGACGTTTACGAAGGCAAAAACCTAGAGCCAGGCAAAATATCGTACGCTGTTAACTTTACCTTACAAGACACCGAAAAAACCTTGCAAGACAAGCAAATTGACAACGTAATGCAACGCCTTATTAAAGCATTCCAAGATAAATTAGGCGCCACTATTCGATAACTTTAAAATTGACTAATCGAAAGCATTCGGTCACTGAGCTTGTCGACGTGTTGTTGACCGATAGGGAAAAAGTGCCGAATTATCGACTTATCAACTTAACGAATTAACAACTAAACATAAAAAAATTATGGGAAGAGCATTTGAATACCGCAAAGCTACCAAAATGAAACGTTGGGGAAACATGGCCCGCGTTTTTACCAAATTAGGCAAACAAATTACCATTGCTGTACGCGAAGCAGGCAGCGACCCTAACGGCAACCCACGTTTGCGCATGTTGATGCAACAAGCTAAAAAAGAAAACATGCCCAAAGACAACGTAGAACGTGCCATTAAAAAAGCATTCTCGAAAGACGAAGGCAACTACAAAGAAATCAACTACGAAGGATACGGTCCTCACGGTATCGCTATCTTTGTTGAAACCGCTACCGATAACAACATGCGTACCGTAGCCAACGTACGTAGCTACTTTACCAAAGCAGGTGGCTCGTTGGGTACCAGCGGTTGCTTGCAATTCTTGTTCGACCACAAATGCGTATTCTCTATTGTTCCCAAAGAAGGCGTAGAATTGGAAGAACTAGAATTGGAATTGATTGACTTTGGTGTAGAAGAATTGGAACAAGACGAAGAAGGCAACATCGTATTCTACGGCGATTTCCAATCGTACTCGGCTATTCAAAAATACCTAGAAGACAACAACTTCGAAATCAACAGCGCCGAATTTGAACGCGTTCCTAACGATTACAAAACCGTAACCGAAGAACAACGTGCTTCTATTCAAAAATTGTTGGATCGTATTGAAGAAGACGAAGACGTACAAAACGTTTACCACAATATGGCAGCAGAATAAGTAGCTGTTATTTCTTTACCCTAACCTCATTTTTGGCTACAAAGTCTTTCCAATTTTTGTAAGGCTTGTCAGAAATGGGGTTTTTCTTTTGTAGAAAATGGCAATAGGCTGCCGCCAAAGCATCGGTGGCATCCAGTTTTAGGTTCAGCTCTTGAAGGGGAATTTTTAGAAAGCGGCGCAACATATCGGCCACTTGTTCTTTAGAAGATGCGCCACTACCTGTTATGGCCATTTTAATTTTTAGGGGGCTGTATTCATCTACGGTAAGCCCGGCACGCATAGCTGCTGCAATGGCTACTCCCTGCGCCCTGCCCAACTTTAACATCGACTGCACGTTTTTACCAAAAAAGGGCGATTCAATGGCCAATTCGTTTGGTTGATAACGCTCAATCAAGGTAGTTATAACATCGAACACCTTGCGCAATTTTTCGTAGTGGGTTTTGCAATCCTTAAACTGCACGCAACCCAAATCGACCAATTCTACTTGCGATATGCCTTGGTATTTCAGCACACCAAAGCCCATTACCGTAGTACCAGGGTCAATGCCTAAAATGGTGTATGTAGCAGCTGTTTTCATTACACATCCAAGCGTGCATCGGCACCCCACATTAGTTTTTCGCGCAAGGTTTGAAAGTAAGTATGTCCGTTGCGTTTGGCCACTTTTACGCTGTAATCGGCCTTTTTCAATACCAAATGCAAACCACTTTTACACACCACCGATCGGCCATCTACGGCAATCAAGAAATGGTTATTGCGGCTTTCCACGTCCAAATCAATTTGCCAATGATCGGGCACAATAACAGGACGTAAATTCAAACTATGAGGAGCCACGGGCGATACCACAAAACTACTGCTTTGAGGCATCACAATAGAAGCGCCTACACTCAAGGCGTAAGCAGTAGAACCCGTAGGAGTAGAAATCAACAAACCATCGGCACGATAGGTACATAAATATTGCCCGTTAAGCGAGGTGTGTACCTTAATCATGGACGATGTATCTTGCTTTAACACCGCCACTTCGTTTAGTGCAATGGTATCTCCATCAGGCAAAACATCGGGAGCTTTTACTGCTAGCAACGAGCGTTCTTCTACATTAAAACCCTCTGCCATAATTTCGTCGATAGCGGCCGAAATTTCGTCGCCTTTTACATCGACCAAGAAGCCCAAATTGCCTAAATTGATACCCAAGATAGGGATACCTGCACTTCCTACTCGTTTAGCAGTTTTCAGAAAAGTACCATCGCCGCCCAAGCTCAAAGCCAAATCGACGGCAAAACTATCGCCCTTTTGAATCACCTGATAGGCAGCGGGCAAATAGGCATTGTTGCTGCGTAAAAATTGCTCCATACGCACATCCAAAAGGATGGAAACTTGGTGTTTTTCCAAGCATTTCAACAATTCGGTCGATGCCTTGGCAAAACCTTGTTTGTGGACGCTACCAAATACAGCAACTTTCTGAATATGTGGATAATTTTCTGCCATAAAATAGGAGTTTATCAACAATAAATGATTAACTTTGTTCGTTTTTACTGCAAAGTAAATTATTTTTTATGAAAAAGACAACATTAAGCGTAAATATCAACAAGGTAGCAACTTTGCGCAACGCACGTGGCGGCCAAGTTCCTAACGTGGTACAAGTTGCCTTGGATTGCGAAAAATTTGGTGCCGATGGCATTACCGTTCACCCTCGTCCCGACGAACGTCACATTCGCTATGCCGACGTTCGCGATCTTAAAAAAGTTCTTACCACCGAGTTTAACATAGAAGGTTACCCACAAGATTCGTTTATCCAATTGGTATTGGAAGTAAAACCAACCCAAGTAACCTTGGTTCCCGACCCACCCGAAGCACTTACATCGAACGCTGGTTGGGACACCCTTAAACACCGTGACTTCTTAACCGAAATTGTAGCCGAATTTAAACGCAACGGCATTAGAACATCTATCTTTACCGATACACGTGCCGAAATTATCGAAGCGGCAGCGCTAACCGGCACCGATCGTATTGAACTTTACACAGAGCCATACGCTACCGAATTTGTAATAGATGCAGCAAAAGCAGTAGCTCCTTTTGCAAAAGCCTCTGCTCTAGCCCATCAATGCGGTTTACAAGTAAATGCTGGTCACGATTTAAGTTTGCAAAACCTACATTACTTTGCTGCAGAGGTTCCATATCTTGACGAAGTATCCATTGGCCATGCCCTTATATCGGATGCTCTGTATTTGGGTTTGCAAAACACCATTGAACAATACAACCAACAACTTATCTTTTAATAATCGACTAAACGACTAAACAAATAAACATTAAACACTAACCATACATGACACCCTTAAACGTACTATTACAAATACAAGCAACAGGCGAAGCTGCTAGTCAAGCGGCAGAAAGCACCGCACAAGCAGCGCAAGAATCTATCAATTATTGGGAATTAGCACAAAAAGGTGGTCCTTTTATCATGATTCCCATGCTTATCATGTCGTTCATTGCTGTTTACATCTTTATTGAACGTTGGGTAGCTATCAACAAGGCATCGAAAGAAGACAAAACATTTATGGACCGTATCAAAGACTATATATTAGATGGCCAAATTGATTCGGCAACCAACCTATGCCAACAAACCAACACACCTGCTGCTCGTATGATTGAAAAAGGTATTTCGCGTTTGGGCAAACCCATGAACGACGTATTAGTAGCCATCGAAAACGTAGGTAACATTGAAACCAACAAATTGGAAAAAGGATTCAATATTTTGGCTACCATTGCTGGTGGTGCTCCTATGTTGGGATTCTTAGGAACCGTTATTGGTATGGTACAAGCCTTTTACGACATGGCCAGCGCAGGCAATAACGTTGACATTTCGGTTCTTTCTAGCGGCATTTACACCGCCATGATTACCACCGTAGCTGGTTTGATTGTAGGTATTGTTGCTTATTTTGCCTACAACGTATTGGTTTCAAGACTAGACCAAGTGGTACAAAAAATGGAAACCCGTACCATGGAATTTATGGATTTGCTAAACGAACCCATCAACTAATTACACATGGCTATAAAAAAACGAAATAAGGTTAACCCAACGTTTAGTATGTCGTCTATGACCGACTTGGTATTCTTGTTGCTTATTTTCTTCATGATTACCTCGACGGTGGTAACCCCTAGTGCTATCAAGTTGGTGCTACCCCAAAGTAGCAGTCAGGCTACTGCAAAACCTATTACCAGGGTATTTATTGATGCCAACTTGCAATTCTACGTAGCCACAGGCAGCGAAGAAGAACGTGCTGTTGCCTTTGAAGAGATAGAACCTTTCTTGCAAGGTGTAGTCGCAGCCGAACCCGAAATGTACGTAGCACTCTATGCAGATGAAACTGTACCCTATCGCGAAATTGTTCGCGTATTGAACATTGCCAATAAAAACAAGTTTAAATTAGTGATTGCCACCCGTCCCGTACGAGAATGATATCAAAAAAGGAAAATAAAGATGGCAAAATTGCTGGTGTTATAGGCAGTATATTGGTACACCTATTGCTTTTGCTAGCACTCCTATTTTGGGGATTGGAGGCCTTTATACCTGACACAGGAGAAGAAGGCCTTACTGTCAATTATGGCACCTCTGATATGGGCGATGGTATGTTTGAACCAGCATCCCAAGAGGCCATAGAGGATCAGTTAGAGCCAGAATATCAACCTCAGCCAGAACCTACGACGCCACCAATAACAGAAGCACCAACAATACCTTCGCAATCTGACTTACAGACACAAGACATCGAAGAATCGTTAGAAGTGAAAGAGGCGCGCGAAAAGGCTGAAAAAGAAAAAGAACTAGAGCGCAAACGCCAAGAAGAGCTACGCAAACAGCAAGAAGCCGAAGCCAAACGCATTGCAGAAGAAAAGCGCATTGCCGAAGAAAAACGCAAGGAAGAAGAAGCGAAAAAGAAAGCCCAAGAAGAAGCCGCCAAAAAAGCACAATCTGCTGGCAAAGTATTTGGCAGCGGAGGAACTGGCACCGACACCTCGTCAAAAGGTGAAGGCGTAACTGGCAACCAAGGCAACCAAGGTAATCCTTTGGGCGACGCCAATTCCACTAATCGCAATGGTGGCGGAACTGGAGATGGCCATAGTTATAACCTAACCGGCAGATCCATTATCGGAAAGATACCTGAACCTTCTTACAACAAAAACATTGAAGGTGTTATTGTTGTAAGCATCGAAGTAAATGCTGCAGGTACGGTTATCAATGCCAAAGCAGGCGCAGCAGGCACCACTATTTCTGACGCAACATTACGTAACCAAGCTGTGGCAGCTGCCTACAAAGCTAAATTCAATAATATCAGTAGCAACACTACTCAATCAGGAACTATAACTTATCGATATAAATTAAACTAACCATAATGAGCGATCAACGTTACAACCTACGCGGCGTATCGGCATCAAAAGAAGATGTACACAACGCCATTAAAAACATTGACAAGGGTTTATACCCCAAAGCCTTTTGCAAAATTATTCCTGATATTTTGGGAGGCGACAGCGAGTATTGCAACATCATGCACGCCGATGGCGCTGGCACCAAATCGTCACTAGCCTACCTTTACTGGAAAGAAACTGGCGATTTGTCGGTATGGAAAGGCATTGCACAAGATGCCCTTATCATGAACATCGACGACCTTTTGTGCGTTGGTGCAGTAGACAACATTTTGGTATCGTCTACCATTGGTCGTAACAAGTTGTTGATTCCTGGCGAGGTAATTTCTGCCATCATCAACGGAACCGACGAACTATTGGCAGAACTACGCGAAATGGGCATTGGCGTGTACGCTACCGGTGGTGAAACCGCCGACGTGGGCGACTTGGTTCGTACCATCATTGTAGACAGTACCGTAACCTGCCGCATGAAACGCAGCGACGTCATCAACAACGCCAACATCAAACCCGGCAACGTTATTGTAGGTTTGGCATCGTTTGGACAAGCTACCTACGAAAAAGAATACAACGGCGGTATGGGTAGCAACGGTTTAACCTCAGCTCGTCACGACGTATTTGCCAACTATTTGGCACAAAAATACCCCGAGAGCTACGACGCTTCGGTTCCTGCAGATTTGGTTTATTCGGGCGGTTTGAAATTGACCGATAGCGTAGAAGGTTCGCCCATTGATGCTGGTAAATTGGTACTCTCTCCTACCCGCACCTACGCACCTGTGGTAAAAAAACTATTGGATCAATTGCGTCCACACATCGATGGTATGGTACACTGCTCGGGCGGTGCACAAACCAAAGTATTGCACTTTGTAGAAAACGTACACGTTATTAAAGATAACTTATTCCCAGTGCCTCCACTTTTCAAAACCATCCAAGAACAAAGTGGTACCGATTGGAAAGAAATGTACAAAGTGTTCAACATGGGCCATCGTTTAGAGGTGTACATCGATCCTGCTTACGCAGAACAAGTTATTGAAATCTCTAAATCGTTTGGCATTGATGCTCAAATTATTGGCCGTATCGAAGAAAGCGACCATACACAGCTAACCATCCAAAGCGAATTTGGTACGTTTACTTATTAATTAAGTCGAAAGTCACAAGTCAAAAGTCGAAAGTTGCGATTAAGCAAGAGCAGAACAAATTTATTTGTTATGCCGAGCGTGAGCAACTTCATGAGCGAAGCGAATAAAGTCAAAAGTAGGGACGCACGGCTCGTGCGTCCGTGGTTCAAAATCGCAACACATCAACGACTCACCGACTCACCGACTCACCATCTATTCGGGCACTTCGACAGGCTCAGTGACCGAATAGGGTCGATTCACCGATTCACCGATTAGTCAAAAATTATATGGCCGAAAGTTCATTATTAGAAAAAATAGAAGGTTTATACCACAAATTCGACGAGGTATCGACCCTGATTACCGACCCTTCGGTAATTGCCGATATGCGTCGTTTTGTAAAACTAAACAAAGAATACCGCGATTTGGAACAAATTGTGAACGCGGGCAATAAATACAAAACCATTTTGGCACACATTGCCGAAGCCAAGGAGTTGTTACAAACCGAAAGCGACCCCGACTTGCGCGAAATGGCCAAAGCCGAATTGGACGAATTGGAGCCTCAAGTAGCTCCAATGGAAGAAGAAATCAAGCTGTTGCTGATTCCTGCCGACCCCGAAGATGCTAAAAATGCCATCGTCGAAATTAGAGGCGGTACCGGTGGCGACGAAGCCGCTATTTTTGCTGGCGACCTATTCAAAATGTACAGCAAATACTGCGAAATGAAAGGTTGGCGCTTAGAGGTAACTTCGATGAACGAAGGTACATCGGGCGGTTACAAAGAAATTGTATTCAATGTAACGGGCGAAGGCGTGTACGGCATTTTGAAATACGAATCGGGCGTACACCGTGTTCAACGCGTTCCTGCTACCGAAACACAAGGCCGTGTGCATACCTCGGCAGCTACCGTAGCCGTTCTTCCCGAAGCCGACGAATTTGATGTAGAAATCAACGAAGGCGAAATTAAATGGGATACCTTCCGTTCCAGTGGAGCCGGTGGTCAGAATGTAAACAAGGTGGAATCGGGTGTGCGTTTGCGTTACATGTGGAAAAACCCAGTAACCGGTACGGTAGAAGAAATTTTGATTGAGTGTACCGAAACCCGCGACCAACCTAAAAACCGCGAACGTGCCCTATCGCGCTTGCGCACCATGATTTACGACCGAGAACACCAAAAATACTTGGATGACATTGCATCGCGCCGTAAAACCATGGTATCAACTGGCGACCGTAGTGCTAAAATTAGAACCTACAACTATCCACAAGGACGTATTACCGATCATCGCATCAACTATACCATATACAACCTAAATGCTTTTATGGGCGGCGATATTCAAGACTGCATAGACCACCTTATTGTAGCCGAAAATGCCGAACGCATGAAAGAAAGTCAGTTATAATGTTTTATCGGTCACTGAGCCTGTCGAAGTGCCCGATAAAATTAAATTAATATAAGCGGGGGCTTCGACAAGCTCAGCCACCGCCTAAAAACAAGCCTATATGACACGAGAAGAACTTTTTGAGAACATCAAACGCAAAAAATCGTTTCTTTGCGTTGGTTTGGACACCGATATTACCAAAATTCCCGAGCATCTTTTTGAAAACGAAGATGCCATGTTTGATTTTAACAAAGCCATTATTGATGCCACCGCGCCTTACTGCGTAGCATACAAACCCAATTTGGCTTTTTACGAAAGCATTGGCTTAGCAGGATGGGATGTTTTGGAAAGAACCATCGACTACATCAAAACCAACTATCCAGACCAATTCTTGATTGCTGATGCTAAACGTGGCGACATTGGTAACACATCGGCCATGTATGCTCGCACTTTCTTTGGTAACATGGATTTTGATACCGTAACCGTAGCACCTTACATGGGCGAAGACAGCGTATCTCCTTTCTTGTCGTATCCTGGCAAATTTGTTACCCTATTGGCGCTAACTTCTAACAAAGGAGCTTTCGATTTCCAACTTATCGAAGACAAAGAAGACGGCAAACGCTTGTTTGAAAAAGTGTTGGAAACCTCTAAAAAATGGGGCAACGAAGATCAATTGATGTACGTAGTAGGTGCTACCAAAGCCGAAATGCTATCGGACATTCGTAAAATTGTTCCAGACAGTTTCTTGTTGGTACCAGGTGTTGGTGCACAAGGTGGCAGTTTGCAAGCCGTTGCACAATACGGTATGAACAGCCAATGCGGTTTGTTGGTAAACTCATCGCGTGCCATCATTTACGCCGACAACAGCGAAAACTTTGCCGAAGCAGCTGGTAAAGCCGCTGCCGAAGTACAAGCCGAAATGGCCGAACTACTCCAAGCACACAACCTTATCTAATCGATAATGGCGAATAAAAAGAAAATCATTAACGACCCTGTTTTTGGTTTCATTACCTTGCCCAGCGAATTGTTGTACGATTTATTGCAACATCCGCTGGTGCATCGCTTAACACGCATCAAGCAGTTAGGCTTAACGTCGTATGTCTACCCTGGCACACAACACACCCGTTTTCAACACTCGTTGGGTGCCTTGCATTTGATGACCGAAGCCATCAAAACCTTGCAAAACAAAGGGAACGAAATTACTGACGACGAAGCCAATGCTGTTTACGCAGCTATTTTACTGCACGATTTAGGTCATGGACCTTTTTCGCATACGTTAGAAGATTTCTTTTTCACCAACCACTCGCACGAAGAGGTGGGTTTAGCCCTTATCGAACAACTCAACCAAGATTTTAACGGCAAGCTAGACCTTACCCTTCAAATTTTACGCGGCACCTACCCCAAAGGTTACTTACACGAATTGGTATCGGGACAATTGGACATGGACCGATTGGACTACCTACGACGCGACAGTTTCTTTTCGGGCGTTACCGAGGGCAACATTGGTTCGGCACGCATCATCAAGATGCTCAACATCAAAAACGATAAATTGGTGGTAGAAGCCAAGGGCATCTATTCTATCGAGAACTTTTTGATGAGCCGACGCTTGATGTATTGGCAAGTTTACCTGCACAAAACAGCATACGCCGCCGAAATCATGCTGCACAAAACCATGCTCCGTGCTCGCTATGTAGCGGGGCAAGACCCTACCCTTTTTGGTAGCGAGTCGCTGCGCTATTTCTTGCAACAAGGAGCAACCAAGTTAAGCCAAGAGGCGCTGCAACATTTCACTCAATTGGACGACTCCGATATTTGGGTAGCCCTAAAATCGTGGTGTCATCACCCCGACAAAGTGTTATCGCTCTTAAGTAACGGAATTGTTAATCGTCGCATCTTTAAAGTGGAGATTTCCAACACTCCCTTCGACGAAAATTACCTATTGGAGCGAGCCAATCTATTAGCTCAACAATTGCAACTTTCACCACAAGATGTTGACTTCCTAACATCGTACAAGAAGGTTACCAACAACCTGTACCGAGAAGACGACAATGCCATTGACATCCTGTTTAGCGATGGAACTACCAAGCGAATTTCGGAAGCATCGGACATGTTCAATTTGGATGTACTTTCCAAACCGATACACAAGTACTATTACTGTCATTTTAGAACTTAAAATTTGTTTATTCTATTAAAAAAATGTAACTTTGTACAAATTTTGACTATATGGAATTTTCTGCAACACAATTAGCCGCTGTACTAAAAGGAACCATCGAAGGAGATGCCAATGCACTTGTTCACGACTATGCAAAAATAGAAGAAGGCAAACCTGGCACTTTATCCTTTTTATCGAATCCTAAGTACGAAAACTACCTTTACGAAACCGAGGCAAGCATTGTGTTAGTCAACAACGATTTTAAGCCTACTAAACCCGTTAAAGCAACCTTAATTAGAGTACCCAATGCCTATTTAGCATTGGCTACATTGCTTCAAATGGCAGATCAATACAAACCCGGCAAATCGGGCATTGATCCAACCGCGCAAATTGCAGCATCGGCTACCGTTGGTAAGAATTGTTACATCGGTCCATTTGTTTATATTGGCGAAAATGTTGTCATTGGCGATAATACCCAAATTTACTCACATTGTGCCATCAACGAAAATGCTAAAATTGGTAGTAACAACATCCTATACAACGGCGTAGTGGTTTACCATGAATGCGTTATTGGCAACAACTGTATTTTCCATGCTGGAGCAATTGTAGGTGCTGATGGTTTTGGATTTGCCAAAAATCCAGATGGTTCGTACTTTAAAATGCCTCAAAACGGCAATGTTATTGTAGAAGATAACGTAGAAATTGGAGCCAATACCTGCATTGACAGAGGTAGCATGGGTCCTACCATTGTACACAGTGGTGTTAAACTAGACAATCATATTCAAATTGGACACAATGCCGAAATCGGTAGCAATACGGTTATGGCGGCTTGCACAGCTGTTGCAGGATCGGCCAAAGTTGGCGAAGAATGTATTTTTGCTGGCTTTGTAGGCATTGCAGGACACATTAGTGTGGCCGACAGAACCAGTGTGGGTGCATTCTCTGGCGTTACCAAAGGGGTAAGAAACCCAGGGCAAGCTTACCATGGTCCTACCGCTCTTCCTGCTATGCAAAACAAAAAAGCGTTTGCCGTGTACAAGAACCTACCCGATTTGAGAAAAGAATTCTACGAACTTCAAAAAGAAGTTGCAGCCCTAAAAGAACTATTAAAACAAAAAGACTAAGATGGTACAACATACGCTAGCACAAGCATTCACTCTTAACGGGAAAGGATTGCACACCGGTTTGCAAATTACTGCTAAGTTTTGCCCAGCAGCAGAAAATGCTGGCATCAAACTTATTCGTACCGACCTACCCAATCAACCCGTTATTGAAGCCTTAGCATCGAACGTGGCTGCTACCGAACGTGGCACCGTAGTTGCCAACGGCAATGCAGCGGTTAGCACCATCGAACATGCCATGGCAGCACTGATGGCGTACGGCATCGATAACTGTACTATCGAAATCAACGCTCCCGAGATGCCTATTTTGGACGGAAGCGCTCAGTGGATTGTAGCCGCCATTAAAGAAGCAGGCATTGTAGCACAAGAAGCACCTCGTCGCTACTTTGAGGTAAAAGAAAAAATGGAATTCGAGCACAATGGTTCATCCATTACCCTTCTGCCCAGCGATCATTTTTCGGCCGAAGTGCACGTTGATTTTCATTCGCCTATTCTTCCGCCTCAGGTTGCCACCCTAGAATCGCTTACCGATTTCGAGAACGAAATAGCAGCGGCACGTACCTTCGTTTTTGTACGCGAAATTGCTCCGCTGTTGCAACATAACCTTATTAAAGGTGGCGATTTAGACAACGCCATCGTTATTTACGACAAAGAAATGTCGCAACAAGAGGTTGACAACTTGTGTAACCTACTCAACATTCCCACCATCGAAATATCGGAATTAGGATACTTAAACAGAAAACCTTTGGTGTTTGAGAACGAACCTGCCCGCCATAAATTGCTTGATATTATTGGCGACTTATCGTTAATCGGGCTTCCTATTAAAGGAAAAGTAATTGCTCAAAAACCAGGTCATACCTTTAATACTCGAGTAGCCAAATTATTACTAGAAAAAATTGCATAATTTAATACCAAGCCTATGATATCACCTAATGCTTACGTACATCCAAATGCAAAACTAGGGAAAGATGTGATCATTGATGCCTTTGCCTACATTGACGATAATGTAGAAATTGGCGACGGTACTCACGTTTTTGCCAACGCTACCATTTTATCGGGTGCGCGCATTGGCAAAAACTGCCGTATCTTCCCTAGCGCTGTTATTTCTGCTATCCCTCAAGATTTAAAATTTAGAGGCGAAGAGACCACAGCAGTAATTGGCAACAATACCACTATCCGTGAGTGCGTAACCGTAAACCGTGGCACAGCATCAAGAGGAACTACCATTGTTGGTAGCAACTGTTTGCTAATGGCCTACTCTCACATTGCGCACGATTGTATTTTGCATGACAACATCATTATTGGCAATGCTAGTCAAATTGCAGGCGAGGTAGAAATTGACGACTGGGCTATTTTGAGCGGCAACTGTTTGATTCACCAATTCTGCCACATTGGTGCTCACATCATTATGCAAGGTGGATCACGCACCAGCAAAGACGTACCTCCTTACGTAACAGCAGGTCGCGATCCTTTGGCATTTGCCGGTATCAACCTAATTGGTTTGCGTCGTCGCGGTTTCTCGTCCGACCAAATCCAAACCATCCAGGAATGCTATCGTGCCTTGTATCAATCGGCATTAAACACCAGTCAGGCCATCGAAAAAATCGAAGCAGAATTACCTGCATCACCCGAAAGAGATACTATATTAAATTTCTTAAAGACTTCACAACGCGGCATTATTCGCGGATACCAAGATTGATAAACCATTATGGAAGAAGTAGCAAAGAAATCGCTGAATTTCATTGAAGAGATTGTAGAAAAAGATTTAAAAGAAGGTAAAAACGACAATCGATTACAGACTCGTTTCCCACCCGAACCCAACGGATATTTACACATCGGTCATGCTAAAGCTATTTGCATGGACTTTGGCATTGCCCAACGTTACGGAGGTATTTGCAACCTTCGTTTTGACGATACTAACCCTAGCAAAGAAGATGTAGAATACGTTGACTCTATCCAAGAAGACATTAAATGGCTTGGATTTGAATGGGGCAACATTTACTATGCATCCGACTATTTCCCACAATTATGGGATTTGGCCGTTCAGCTTATCAAAGACGGGAAAGCATACATCGACGAGCAATCGGCCGAAGAAATTGCCAAACAAAAAGGTACTCCTACCACTCCTGGTACCGAGAGCCCCTACCGTAACCGTCCTGTAGAAGAAAACTTGGCACTGTTTGCCAAAATGAACACAGGCGAAATTCCCGAAGGTGCTATGGTGCTTCGTGCAAAAATTGACATGGCTTCGCCTAACATGCACTTCCGCGATCCTATTATGTATCGCATCATTACCTCGCACCCACACCACCGTACCGGTACACAGTGGAAAGCCTATCCTATGTACGATTACGCACACGGACAATCGGACTATTTTGAAGGTGTTACCCACTCTATTTGTACCCTAGAATTTGTGGTACACCGTCCACTATACGATTGGTTTATCGATCAATTTGCTGATAGCGACTATCGCCCACGCCAATACGAATTTAACCGCTTGAACATTACCTATACCGTAATGAGCAAACGTAAAATGTTGCAATTGGTACAAGAAGGCGTTGTAGCAGGTTGGGACGACCCTCGTATGCCTACCATTTGTGGTTTGCGCCGCAGAGGTTATACCCCCGAAGCCATTCGCGATTTTATTGACCGCATTGGTTACACCAAAGTAGACGGTATGATTGACGTATCGCTTTTGGAACACTCCATTCGCGAAGACCTTAAACCCAAAGCGCACCGTGTTAGTGCTCTATTCGACCCTATTAAATTGGTTATCACCAACTATCCAGAAGGTCAAAAAGAGTACATGACTACCGATAACAACCCCGATAACGAAGCCGCAGGCACTCGCGAAATGCCATTTGGCAAAGAGATCTTTATTGAAAGAGGCGACTTTATGGAAGACGCTCCCAAAGATTTCTTCCGCCTTACCCCTGGAGGTCGCGAGGTTCGTCTAAAAAGCGCTTACATTATTCAATGCACTGGTTGCGAAAAAGACGAGAACGGTCAAGTTACTACCGTTTACTGTACCTACGACCCCGATACCAAAAGCGGTACCGAAGGCAGCAAACGCAAAGTTAAAAGTACCATCAACTGGTTGGACAAAGATGGTTGCATAGAAGCAGAAGTTCGTTTATACGACCGCTTATTTAAGGTAGAAGACCCTGCTGCGTACGATGGCGATTTCCACGATCTACTAAACGAAGATTCATTGGAAATAAAAACAGCCTTAGTAGAAAAACACTTAGAAGGCGCACAAGCAGGCGATCATTTCCAATTCCTAAAAATTGGTTACTTTACGGTAGACAAAGACAGCCAAGATGGCAAACTTATTCTAAACCGCACCGTATCGCTAAAAGACAATTGGGCCAAGAAATAAGCCACATAAAGGCATTAAAAAATCCGCTTCGTTATTGAAGCGGATTTTTTGTTGGGTATTGAAAAGTATTACTCAATAATACCAAGCAATTTAGCGTTTTTAGTGATTTTTTCTACTGCTTCGTCAATTTGATCGAAAGTGTGCGTAGCCATTAGCGAAATACGGATAAGTGTATCTTGCGATGGAACTGCAGGAGAAACCACAGGGTTAACAAATACGCCATCATCCATAAGCATACGGGTTAGGCGGAATGTTTTTTCGTTGTCACGCACATAAAGAGGAATAATAGGAGTAGTTGTGTGACCTGTTTCAAATCCTTTGTCTTTGAAAGCTTGAAGCATTCTGTTGGTGTTATCCCACAATGCTTGTTGACGCCATCTTTCTTCTTCCATTACTTCTAGAGCAGCCAACACTGCACCTGCAGCAGCAGGAGTGATACTAGCACTAAAGATAAGGGTACGTGAGTTATGTTTTAGGTAGTTGATTACATCTTTGTTAGAAGCGATGAAACCACCAATGGTAGCCAACGATTTACTAAAGGTACCCATTACTAGTTCTACATCGTTTTGTACACCAAAGTGTTCGCAAACCCCAGCACCTGTTGCACCAAATACGCCAAGCGAGTGAGCTTCGTCAATCATAATAGAAGCGTTGTATTTTTTAGCCAAATCTACCATTTCAGGAAGTTTTGCTACGTCGCCTTCCATCGAGAACACACCGTCAGCTACAATCAATTTAATTTTATCGGGTTCGCATTGTTGTAGGAATTTTTCCAAGTGTTCCATATCGTTGTGACGATATTTGAACTGTTTAGCCATGCTTAGACGAGAACCTTCAATAATAGAAGCGTGATTTAAGCGGTCTAACAAAAGATAATCTTCTCTACCACCTAGGCAAGGAACTACACCCGAGTTTACTGTAAAACCAGTTGCATATACAAGAGCTTCTTCTTTACCTACCAATTTGGCAAGTTTTTCTTCCAACTCAATGTGAATATCCAACGTACCGTTTAAGAAACGAGAACCAGCACAACCTGTACCGTATTTTTCTACAGCCTTAATAGAACCTTCTTTAATTTTTGGGTGATTCGTAAGACCTAAGTAACTGTTTGATCCAAACATCAATACTGGTTTTCCATCAATTTGCACCACTGTGTCTTGGTCTGATGAAATGGGTCTAAAATAAGGATAGACGCCGGCTGCTTTTGCTTTTTGAGGCACATCATATTGTGCTAAGCGTTCACTTAATATACTCATATGAATGTTATTTAGATAATACAAAGTTACATCTTTTTTTTTACATACCAATAGTTATTGGTTGATTGTTAACAGTCCTTCTGGCAAATCGAGGTATAAAGCCTTATTTTTATGATCGATATCGACAATAAAGTCTTCTACCGCAGGTATCATTACCATTTCATCGCTGTCGGTTACCACACAAAACAATACATTATCGGTTTGGTCGTTAATTTCTTCAATTTTACCTACCAACAAACCTTCGTTAAATACATCAAATCCTACAAAATACTGATAGCTAACTTGTTCAGCTTCTTCTTGCAACGACAAAGGCAAGTAAACCTCTTTACCCACCAATGCTTTAGCCTTCCATTCGGTACCAATACCCTCTACCTGCATCAACCATGCTGTATCGTTTTGATAGCGACGCGAGGTAATAAAAAAAGGCACAAACAAACCATCCATGTTCAGAACAATGTATTCACATTCGTCCAACACGTCGGTATTGCCTATGCACACCCACTCGCCCGATACGCCATGCGTACGGCTAATCTTTCCCGCTAAAAACAATTCTTGCTGTGTAATCATGCTTGCTGATTTAATGCCAAAGGTGCGTTTAATTCATATACGTGCGATACGCATGCAGGAATTTCGCTCCTATAGTGTGTAACAAAGATAAGGCTTTTATTGGATTGTTGTGCAAAATCGTCAATCAATTTTAAACACCTGCTTTTGTTCACGCAGTCCATGCCATGAAAAGGTTCGTCCAAAATGAGCAATTGCGGATTTTTTATCAAGGCACGCGCAAACAACAACACGCGTTGCTCCCCTGCCGATACGCGCAAGAAAGGTTTGTCGGCCAAATGGGCGATACCCAAAGCTTGCATCAGCAAAAGTGCCTGATTGGTTTGCTCCTCACTGCAACGTTGATACAACCCTACACTATCAAAATAGCCCGATTGTACCACTTTTAAACAAGGCACATTTTCTCGATAATACAAATGCATTTCGGACGATGTATACCCAATGCGTTTTTTTATTTCCCAAATGCTTTCGCCCGATCCTCTTTTTCTGTCAAACAACCAGATGGGCAACGAATAGGCCTGTGGATTATCGGCAAAAATATAGCTAAGCAAGGTAGATTTTCCCGATCCATTAGGACCTAACAACGCCCATTTTTCACCTTTCTCAATGCGCCAGGTTACATCGGGTTGAAAGATCAATCCTTCGTACTGAATGCATACTTTTTTCATCTCCACTACCGCTTGATAATCTTCGCTCCCCAGCGACATCGATTCAAAAGAATAAGCGGCACAAGCAGGTGCATTGACTGCTGGAATGTTATAGTTTTTAATGGGTCCTGCATACACCGTTTTACAGGCATCCAAATGCAATAAATGGGTAGTACTTCTTGGAATATCGCGGGCATCAGCCACCAAACAAAGCAACTGTGTACCCTGCTTTGCTAGGGTTTCAAACACCTCTTCCATCAGCCCTCTGGTAGCCTCGTCCAAACCGATATACGGATTGTCGAATACCATCATACGTGGTTTTTCTAGCAATGCCTTCGCAATGAGTAATCGGCGCAACTGCCCACTCGACAAGGTTATAAGTCGATGTGTCAGCAAAGACTGCAATTGGAAGATTTCAATTACCTTTTGCAGCCAACAAATATCGTCGGCAGGTTGTAAAATTTCTTGCACGGTAGGATACCAATCTACCTCGTACACATTAAAGCGCTGTTGGTAGTAAGCATCCCTAAAATCGGAGAACGAATAGGTAGACTGAAAGTGAATGGTTTTGATAAACTGACGGGGGTAAATGAATGCCGTGGTTTTGCTTCTTTCCTCGTCCATAAAAGGATAGTCGATACTACCACTTGCCAAGCCATATCGCCCACTTATAATTTCGCTAAGAAGCGTTTTTCCACTTCCGTTGGGACCGTAAAAAGTCCAAACTTCGCCTTTGTTCATCGTAAAAGAAAACGCAGACGGAAAGGTAACATCCGGAATACGTGGTACTACGTCTATCAGCTTTATAAATGCATCCATAAACACACATTATTTATACGCCACAAAGATAACCATTATTTGCCTAATTTGCATTTTATTGTTACCTTTGTGCATCATTTTAAATACCGTATAGATATGCTACGTATTGCCGTACAAGCCAAAGGACGCTTACACGAAGAAACCATGACCATGCTCGAAGAATCGAGCATTAAATTAGATTTAGGCAAACGCAAATTATTGGTTGCCTCTAAATCGTTCCCTGTAGAAGTTTTATTTTTACGCGACGACGATATTCCACAAGCTGTAGCCACAGGCATTGCCGACGTGGGTATTGTAGGCGAAAACGAATTTGCAGAAAGAGGCGAAGATGCTGCTATCATCAAACGCCTTGACTTTAGCAAATGCCGCCTATCGTTGGCCATCCCCAAAGATGTTAACTATCCTGGCGTAGAGTGGTTCAATGGAAAACGCATTGCCACCTCTTACCCTAATATTTTACGTCAATTCCTAGACAAAAACAACGTAAAAGCCGATATTCACGTTATTACAGGTTCTGTAGAAATTGCTCCTAGCATCGACCTTGCCGATTGTATTTTCGACATTGTTAGCTCTGGTGGCACCTTGGTTACCAACAACTTAAAAGAAGTAGAAGTAGCCATGTATTCAGAAGCCTTGATGATTGGCAACAAAAACCTATCGGAAGAAAAACAAGCCATCTTGAACGAATTGTTGTTCCGTTTTGACTCGTTCAAGAACGCCGAAGGTAAAAAATACATCATCCTTAATATTCCTAACGATAAAATAGACGAAGTTTGCGCCCTACTTCCTGGCATGAAATCGCCCACCGTTACCCCATTGGTACAAGAAGGATGGTCGTCGCTTCAATCGGTTATCGAAGAAAAAACATTCTGGGACATCATCAACCAACTTAAAAACATTGGTGCCGAAGGCATTTTGGTGGTTCCTATCGAAAAAATGATTCTATAAAACATGCAAATTATATCCAATCCTTCGCGCGAAACGTGGGCATCATTGTTGGAACGTCCACACATCAACAGCCAAAACCTTACCGCCATTGTCGATGAGGTGCTTTGTCGCATTCGCCAAGAAGGAGACAATGCGGTTCGCGCATACGAGCTACAATTTGACAAAGCTAACCTTACCGATTTACAAGTAAGTGAAGCAGAAATCAAGGAAGCAGAAGCCTTGGTAAGCGACGAATTGAAAAAGGCGTTGCAAATTGCCAAAGAAAACATTGCGACCTTCCACGCAGCACAAAAGCATACCCTACCCAAGGTAGAAACTACCCAAGGGGTTACTTGCTGGCAAAAAGCAGTACCCATTGAAAAAGTAGGTTTGTACGTGCCTGGCGGAACTGCACCCTTGTTCTCTACCGTGCTTATGCTTGCTATTCCTGCGCAAATTGCCGGTTGTCAAGAAATTGTGCTTTGTACCCCTCCCAACGCAGAAGGCAAAATCAACCCTATTATCTTGTATGCCGCTCAACTATCGGGCGTTAGCAAGGTATTTAAGATAGGTGGCATTCAGGCCATTGGTGCCATGGCTTATGGTACCGAAAGCGTACCCAAAGTGTACAAAATCTTTGGTCCAGGCAACCAGTACGTAATGGCAGCCAAACAACAAGTAAGTTTGCACGATGTAGCAATCGATATGCCAGCAGGTCCATCGGAAGTTGCAATTATTGCCGACGAAACCGCAAAAGTAGGTTCGGTAGTAGCCGACATGCTTTCGCAAGCCGAACACGGCAAAGACAGCCAATCCATCGTATTTACCACCAGCCCTGCATTGGCACAAGCATTGGTAGCAGAAATTGACGCTCAAGTAGCCGTTGCCCCCCGTAAGGATTTTATCAAATGTTCGTTAGAACACAGCAAGATTTTTATTCTTGATAATATGGACGATGTGGTTGCCATGTCGAACGAATATGCTCCCGAGCACCTCATTATTATGTGCAAGGATTATGCTTCTGTAGCCGAACAAATTACCAACGCAGGTTCTGTATTCATGGGTTACTACACCCCCGAAAGCGCAGGCGACTACGCATCGGGCACCAACCATACCCTACCCACCAGTGGCTACGCCAAAGCCTATAGCGGGGTAAACTTAGACAGTTATCTTAAAAAGATTACTTTCCAAGAAATTACCCAACAAGGCATTCAAAAATTGGCAGATACCATCGAAATTATGGCTGAAAACGAGCAACTAATGGCACACAAGTTCGCCGTAAGTATTCGAAAGCAATAAAAAGTATTTTTTTTCGCAAAAAAATCGTTTTTTTATTGGATAAAGCGAAAAAAGTTTTATATTTGCTTTCGTAAAATTGAAATTTATATCACACTTACTTAAAATTATTATTATGGAACAACTAGTAAAAGAAATCGAAGCTAAAATGGCTGAGTTTGCTAAAAACGCAAACGACCAAGTAGAAAAAGGTAACAAAGCTGCAGGTACTCGTGCTCGCAAAATTTCGTTGGACATCGAAAAATTGTTGAAACAATTCCGCAAAGACTCTATTGCAGCTGCAAAATAATTGCAATGTGATATACACATAAAAAGGGTGGATTAAGAATCCACCCTTTTTATTTTACTATGTAAGATGTTTATTATATGTTTGCCATCTTAATGGCAGTAATTCCCGCCTCTACTCCTTTGTTGCCCAAGCAACCACCACATCTATCCATGGCTTGTTGCAAGGTATTCACCGTTAGCAATCCAAAGATAACAGGAACCATGCCTTTTTGTGCATTCAAATAAGCAATGCCTTGTGTTGTGCCCCCACACACATAATCAAAGTGTGGAGTATCGCCTTGAATAACGCAACCTAAAACAATAATAGCAGCATAACCACCTTGCTCTTGAAAACGCTTGGCTGCGTAGGTCAATTCAAAAGCACCGGGTACATGCACCACATCAATTTGTTCTACGCCATTTTCATTCAATGCTTGTACAGCACCTTCTAACAAAGCAAACGTCACATCGCTGTTCCAATCTGCCACAGCAATTGCGTAACGTTGCTTTGCCACGATCTCTTTGCATGGCATGCAAGCGGGATCGTACTCCGATAAATTATGCAAACAGCTAGCCATTATTTCGACAAAGCTTCGATGAATTTATCAATATTAGTAACATCAGCATTGCCTTCAACAATACCGTTGTATTCAGTTTTAATTTTACGATAGGTTTCCAATGCCTTATCGTTTTGATTCATCGACTCATAAACACGTGCTAATTTGAACAAATAGATAGCTGCAACAGCGCTGTTTTCGCTTTTAGCGGCTTCTTCGAACGATTTAATAGCACTTTCGTTATCGCCTTTTTGTACATAGCAGTCACCAATGGTACCTTTAACTGTAGCTTCCAATACTTTGCTATCACCATCGTATTCCATTAGATAGGTTAAGGCATTGTCATAATCGCCCAATCTGTAATAAGAAATACCTGCGTATGCATTTGCTAAGTCTCCACTAGGCGTATTTGAGTATTCTTCTGCAATTGCAATAAAACCAATAAAATCAATACTATCACCTTCTACTGCTTTTTTATAGTCAGAGGTCATAAAATATTCTTGACCTTTAACCATCATAGTGGCAGCCTCTTCGTTCGCTGGTAGTTGAACAAGATAGTGATATCCTAACCAACCCGCAATCAAAGCGATAATTACTCCAAAAGCAATCATCAATTTCTTTTGGTGTTTTTCAATAAATGCTTCCGATGTTAGCACAGCATTTTCCAAGTTTTCCAACTCTTGAGGATTTTCTACGTTTGTTTTCTTTTTTGTTGCCATAATATAATAGGTCTTTGTTTATAATTCCTTTTCTAAGAACGCAAAGATACAAAAATAAATGAAAGAATAGAAAGGAAGCACGAATAAATTTGATACACCGCAGGCAAACTACATAAGGGCGAAGATTGTTGAGGCGCTTCATTCAAAGCCTACGCTCTTCGCGGCATTTTTGTTTTTCCTCGCTAAAAATGCGATGTCCGCTTCGCTTCTTAACGCATTTTATTAACGCTCGTCATACACAAAAATGTATCTCCGCTCAATCACGATGTCTTTTCATCGAACCGCCTCAACGCCTAAACGCCTAAACGACTAAACATCGACTCTCCGAATCACCAAATCACCGAATCACCATCTATATCGTGAGCGAAGCGAACAAATAAACGATTTAATAAAAAAATCATCCCATTTTTTTGGATATTAAAATTCTTTTCATACCTTTGCAGTGCTTTTGAAAAGCAAATAATGGTTCCTTGGCCGAGTGGTTAGGCACCGGTCTGCAAAACCGTCTACAGCAGTTCGAATCTGCTAGGAACCTCTAAGAGAATGACACTAGTCGTTCTCTTTTTTTTTGCTATCCCTCCTTCTCTACGCCTAAACGATTCATTCGGGCACTTTTTCCCTATCGGTCAACAACACGTCGACAAGCTCAGTGACCGAATAGGGTCGCCTAAACGACTAAACGAATAAACGACTAAATTTTGTCATTTACTGCTAATTTCGTATCTTTGCACCTTATTATGCATAAAAATACGTAATCTGCACTATGAAAACAGTTATAGAGCCATCTATCATCGATGGCATCATGCAAGAACTAGAAATTAAAGACATACAAACCGCATCCATTCGTCAAATTGGTGCATTGGTACGCAAAGCCGAAATGGCTACCGGACAAGAATACATCCACTTTGAGATGGGCATTCCTGGACTTCCCCCTTCTGCTGTTGGCGTACAAGCCGAATGCGAAGCCCTTCAAAAAGGCGTTGCATCGCAATATCCCATTATCGATGGTATTCCAGCTTTAAAACAAGAAGCCTCTCGCTTTATCAAAGCCTTTTTGAATACCGACATCGACCCAGAAGGATGTACCCCAACTGTAGGTTCCATGCAAGCATCATTTGCTTCGCTTATGCTTTGCTCGCAGTTGGATCCTAAAAAAGATACCATTTTATACATCGACCCAGGTTTCCCTGTACAAAAAATGCAGGCAAACGTAATTGGCGCTAAAATTGCCTCGTTCGATATTGCCGATTACCGCGACGAGAAACTACGCGAAAAATTAGAAAGTTACTTTAAGCAAGGCAACATTTGTGCGGTTCTTTATTCTAGCCCCAACAACCCATCTTGGATGTGCTTGAACCATCAAGAATTGCAAATCATTGGCGAATTAGCTACCAAATACGATGTTATTGTTATCGAAGACTTGGCCTACATGACCATGGACTTCCGTCAAGACTTTGGCATCCCATTCCAAGCACCCTATCAACCATCTGTATCGCACTATACCGACAACTACATTTTGTTGATGAGTGCCTCTAAAATTTTCAGCTATGCAGGTCAACGTATTGCAGTTGCTTGTATTTCCGATGCTTTGTACCACAGACACTACAACAGCCTTGCTGAACGTTACGGCATTGCACGTTTTGGTGCTGCCTACAGTTACGTATTTTTGTACACTTTCTCGTCGGGTGTATCGCACTCGGCACAATACGCCATGGCTGCCATGCTAAAAGCGGCTTGCGATGGTACTTATACCTTTGTGCAAGACGTAAAAGAATATGCTAATCGTACCGCTAAAATCAAAACTATTTTAGAACGCAATGGTTTCCATATCGTTTACGACAAAGACGGAGAATGCCCCGTTAGCGATGGCTTCTTCTTTACCATTGGCTATAAAAACATGTCTGGAGCCGAATTACTAAAAGAATTGTTGTATTACGGTGTGAGTGGCATCGACCTTGCTACCACCGGTTCTACCCGCGCTGGTATCAGAGCTTGTTCGTCGAACATTCTACCCCACCATTACCAATTGTTAGAAGAACGCTTGCAGCTTTTCAATCAAAACCATTAAGACCCAATACTATCATGAATCAATCGATTTATTTTGAACCACAAATCGAAACCATGTCGCGCCAAGATTTAGAGGCGCTACAACTGGAAAGACTCCAAGAAACCGTAAAACGTGCTGCTAAGGCACCTTACTATAAGAAAAGGTTTGAAGAAATGGGCATTTCGCCAGACGACATTAAGAGTTTGGCCGATTTGAGCAAATTGCCCTTTACTACCAAACAAGACATGCGCGA
>CAJGDW010000012.1 GCA_904502115.1 Paludibacteraceae bacterium
CAGCATTAAGTCCATTAATCTGAAGATGGTTATAATCAGTTATCTCAATTTTATCTACATCAAACATATTATTGAGTGATACAAGCGCCATTTTGTCTAGTAATGTATCACCTAAAGTTAGATTCATTTCATCTAGGTCTTTCAACACCTCAACAAAATCAGTTTTTGGCTCATCTATTATTTGAAAAGCTATATCCAATGTCTTATTAGCATAGGCCAATGACACATCCTCGTTTACAGCCTTCATAGGCGATAAAAACGAAGGTACATTTATTGAATACTTATTATCTACTACTACATTGTTATAACTATCATCGTTAGATGCTTTGTTTGTTTTAACGGCTCTATTAGCATCAACTATACCGCCAACGATAAGACTAATTAATCCCATAATAACATTTAAATTTAATTTAAAAAACTATTAGTTACAAAGATAATATCATTTTGCATTTGTATATCTACTCTAGTACTTCATAATCTATTAGTTCTATAAAACTAGCATAGTTGTTAGGGCTATGCTTCTCTAACATACTAAGAGCTTTTTCTATGCGTGTATCTAGATCCTTCAATCTATACCATTTGTTATAATACTCTTTATAGTACGGCATCGATTTTATTTGCTGAATATATTCATTCTTATAATCTTCGTAAACAAATGGACTATTGCGTCTGGAATCTTCTTGCGCTATTTTTAGTATGCTATTAAATCGACGATAATAATTTTCGTACTGATCTAACAACTCTTTTGATGATGCCCATTCACGCTTTATCTCGCTAGAATAGATCTTAGTCCAATATAATTTTCCTGCAGTTATATTCTTTTTATTATATGGTTCTGTCAAGTACCTATTAATAGTCTTATACAAAATAGTATCTACATAGGCCTGTCTCTCTTGCAAAACAGTCAACTCCTTGTCTTTGGCTTTTATCTCATTCATCAAAGAATCTACCAAATCATTTGCATTCTTTATGGTTAATTCTTTCACCGTTATTACAAACTGTAACGAATCGACTTCTTTCCCATACGCATGACAGGCTTCTTTCAGACGTTTTATTTCTACATTCTGCGTTTCTTCTTTCTTTTCTTTGTTACTTTTCTTCTCTGAAGATGCAACTTTATTATCGGGTGTATTTTGTGCCAATGCACTAAAACTACACAAAAGCATCAGCGCACCCACAAACCATAAATCTTTTACTTTCATATTATTAAATTACTTAAAATAATCTTTAAGAATTGCTATATTGCCACAATCATTTCCATCCTCACCATTAGAATCTTTTAGATACATGATATAAATTTCTGTTACCTTATTTGGATCTAGAGAAGAATACGACACCTGCATCCAACCTTCTGATTTTGGTCTACCCTTACTTCTATAATCATAGGAGTTTTCTGTTGGACAAGCTCCTTTTTTTACTAAAATATAATCATACTTATATTCGCTATCATTCATTAACCAGAATTGAATCTCATCCAATTTGCTTACCTTAAGAATCATAATAGCACTCTTTCCATCTTTATGGTAATTTGCAAAGGATTGGTACTTTTTATAATCATCCGTAGATTCAGTTTCCTTCCACCCCCCAAGTTCAAGCACAATCTTCTTATTTTCAGTATAATGATTATTAGCTTCCTCTCTATACTTTTCTGCTTTTTGCACTAAATCACTTAGTTTATTGTTATCATGACCATACAGGTAATAGATTTCTCTATATGCTGTTATCCTATCAATCACTTTTGTATAATGGTCATCCCATTCCGACTCATTTTTACTCTTGTAGCAGGCAAGATTATCTACCTCATTATCAACTTGCTTGTAATGCGAATTGCCTATTCTTGTTTTTACAGTTTTTAGTGTTGCTACCAGCTCGCGACAATTTTTAATTGGATCAAGATCAATATACTTATCTGCTTCGCTTATTTTAGCTTTCGCATCGTTAACTGATTTAAATTTAGAATACTTTGCTACTTCCCAGGCACTTCTGTAATCTTCTATTACTTGCTCTATCCTTTCTAGTTCAACTAAATTATCATAACCAAGAACAGTACTTTCGCCAGCAATGGTTAACCCTTTCAAATCTGCAATTCTATTTTCCATGGCTACATGATCGGCATCAAACCATTGCGACGCTTCAAATTTACTGTTGCACAAGTCGATAAAAGTTGGCACATATTTTTCTATCAATGCTTTTGTTTGTTCATCTTTTTCTTGGCCCGTTATATACGACTCATCAAGATAAAGTTCTAATTTATCCTCTACCATTCTGTATATAGAGTCGCTATACCGAGGTATATCTGCACGTACAATGTTTTTCTCTAACGTCAATAAATGAAGGTTTTCCATTGGCACCTCACTGGGTGGTGCCACGATAGACGGATAGAAAGTTAAAATACCTGCCACCGTCAAGCCTAACACCAATACAAGTATTAATATTTTTTTTCCTACATTCTTCATAACTTTTCTGGATTTTACATAGTCTGATCTTCAATTCTAGGTCGATTATTTTCTGCAGAAGAATCATTCCTAGCAGAACCCTGATTACTGGTTGAATTATTTTTGCGTTTATTAATCGTTTCTTTTATTTTCTTCACATAGTCCTTGGGAGTTATAGTTTTATCATTGTTATTGGTATTGTATTTATTTGAACGAAGATATGTGTTAATATCATTTGGGTCAATTGTGTTAATCCCTTCAACAAGGCTTTTAAATTTATGTGAACCGTTTAATTTCCTATAAGAATTTAATACTTTAGTAAAATCATATCCATTAAGCGCATCCCACAATCCTTTAAGAGCAGCAATATTCTCCATTTCATTTTTGTTCCATTTTGAATGGCTATCCAAGTATTCAACAGCTTTCTGAATGTCCTCACTCTCATCTTCTGGCTTATCAATTGGAGGATTAGGTTCTGTAATATGTTCTTCCTTAGTTTCTGCTACCTTAGGAACGTGCACTTGTGCAACTTCTGCTTCCTCTTCACTAAAGCAGAATATACTACCCACAACCATCCCTAATAAGAAAAAGATAACCCCCGCTAAAGTGCCTATTATCCACCATCTTTTATCAAATGGTTTGTATGTTAAATAATTGGAATGATACCTTGAAATGCTTCCATTTTTGGTGGTATACCCCTTGATAGGTTGCTCTGTTATTTCTTCTTTACTAGTTAGTTCTAATGTATAAGGGTGCCCATTGGTAAGTGGAAGCTCAAAAGAATATTTAAAGGTTCTTTTTCTTAAACAAACTCGTTGTGGGGTTCTTAAATCTAATGTTGCTGTGACAGCATCATATCCTTCTGCCTCTACACAAACAGCAACCGCATTAAGGTTCGACTCTTTTATGGCAACAGAATTATTTTTAGAAACTATATTATTATTGATGTACAAGGTGTACTCTTGTATAGGCCAATCTTTGTTATCGGTTACTTGAACCGCATTGTATGACACCCATTTTTCGTACTCTCCTTTTTGTGGCGCCTCTAGCACGATCCCCTCCGATTTAATAGTTTGCTGTTTTTGTATCGTCTTATAGCCTTCCTTTTCCCAATTTAGAATAACAGTTTCTCCTTCTATCACGGCAAAACTTTTTTCCAATCGACTTCCATTTAAATAAGGCACAAAACCGTCTACGGGTGCAGGAGCTTTTATCTGCAACTGTTTTTTTAATGGATATTCGGTTAAATCTTCTGCATTAACTATCTTGATTTCTTGCGATTTATCCAATAAAAAGATGCTTTTATAACTGTTATAATACGACTGCATTCTATCATCAAGTAGTTCTTTGAGCGTGTAGATGGTTCCTTTCCCATAATACCTATATCCGTATTTATTATTCAACGGTTTTGTATTTAGGTTATTCACAGGAACCTCATCGTATGAATCCGAAAACAATTTATCTAGGTTTTCTTTATTTACTCTATTGGTTTTTAGTTCCTTTGTTATAGCACTAACAATATCTACTAGCTGACTACCCATTATACGGATAGAATTAGGAACATATATCCAAGCAGTTATATAGTCTTTCCCTCTTCCTGAAATCCCAGAAAAGATTGTCAAGAATTGCCCTGATTCAATCGTAGACAAAACAATCATCTCTGTTTGGGTTAGCTTGTTCCAATCTTCTACATAGGGGATCCATTCACGTGCTTCTCCCACCTTATTTACCCATGCCTCATTCGCATTTACTTGGTGTAAAACGCTTTCGCCTTGATATGCACGAACTATCTTTAAACCTAGCTGATTTTTCATCCTATTTATCCTTTAAGTTTATCCATCATTTTTTGTAACTTGGTTAGTTTGTATCCATAAGATCTCTCCAATAGAATTTCCACAACATTTTTAGCCGTTTCTCCTTTGAATTTACAATAGTTTTGGAAACAAACATCACCTAAAGTAAATGGTACTACATTTACATCACCATTGTTAATGTAATTATTAGCACATATACTTTTCAACAAACCATAAAATCCTTGGTACTTTTTAGAAATATATTCCTTTAAAATAGTCTGCAATTCATTACCAGTAGCATTAGCCTTATCTACTTTGGTAATTAAAATATACAATCCATCTGTATCATCTTTAAAAATACCTGTTCTATTTATGTAGGCTACCGCACTACTTAACAGTACATGTTGTTGAAGCGCCTCATACAATCTTCCTTCTGCGCCATATTCTATCACAAAAAAGTGCAATTTTCTATTCTTTGTTCTGTTATCTACCAATATATTGGTGAGCGTAGCTAATACTTTTCTTTCTGTTTCAGTTAGGTCTTCCTTTGCATTACTCTTATGCATAACACGAACCAATTCTCCCGCTAAATCGATGCAAGTAATGGGATGGTGCTTTCCTTTTTTATCTTCTAACACAAAACCCATCTCGTAGGTAGAAGATATGGGTGTACCTTCTGGTAATGTGCCTATTCTTTCCTCATCAAAAATTTGTGCCAAACGTGTCATGTATCCATAACCTTGACAATCTGGATCTTGTTGCATACTTTTGGCTACCCTCCCTCCATTAGCAACACTTAATATCCCCCCCAATGCGCAACTCTTACCACTAGATGGAATTCCCCAGAAATAGACTTCTGTACAATAAGATTTAGCAATTTTAGTAAGTTCTTCTGGTGTCTTAAACGTCTGTGGCTCTATTTTATTCAGCATGTGACTAATAAATTCCTTATCAATGCCCATAGAAACAAGGTCATTAGAACCTAGGACTCCATTCTCATACATTTTACTTGCCACATAACCACTTATAAAATTATGATCCTTACGGATGGCTTCTATCAAATCATTCTTGGTAATTTTTGTACTTTCTAAGTAGGCTACTATGGTATCATAGATTTCTTGTTCTGGTTCTAGGATACTTCTGTCCGTTTGAATTCTACTAATTTCGTTAGTAAGTGCATCTATACCAACACCCATCAATTGCTCTATTCGTAGTGCATTGATAAGTTTCGTAGCTTCGTTAATATACACACTATCGGGATATTCTTTTATAAAATTCTCTAATTCTATAGTGCTATATTTATTGATATTTTTCCATCTACGTGCATCATCTACCTTACACAATGCCAACATGCATTCTTGTGCTTCCGTTCTGTGTTTCCCTGTCTCATAGGAATCTAGATATTGTTGGTACGCCTCTTTGGTATCCGCTGCCTTAGCTGCATTCCAATCTTCTTCTTCGTTATTTGTTAATCGTTGCTCCAATTGTTTACGTACAGAAATTGGGATGGGCATATGCAACTCTCTACTTACTTGATCACATTGTTCAAAGGTATATATTCCTTCCTTTTTTAAAATACTTATTAATTCATCTATGCGATTGACATAGTTAGGAAGCTCTTCAAAAATATCTTCTAGTCTTCTCATCTTATCTTTATTTACATTTTAAATACTTCATATTCTCCATTATCTGATTTTACAATACTTGATTCTTTGCCAATTAATCGGAAAAGGCTTTTTGAATTTCTTGGTTGGACGATATAAGGTAATAATAACATCAAATAAAGCACCACCCCCGTAATGAAGACAATAAGGGTTGGATCTCCGCCTATAGTATAAATTGCATGAAGACTACTGATGTTATCCTTTGCGGTTTTTACACTAGGATGCTCTGGTGTAAATGCCGCTTCTTCTGGTTCAAATTCGAGTGTATTGGTAGTAAAACCATTCAATGTTTTATTCCAGGTTTCGAAAGATTCTTCTACTTCTTTTATATTACCAATAACAAATACATTCCAAACAGAAACATCCGACACATTATCAATCCATTTGAATGCAGATTTCTTTAAATTCTCATAATTTTCATCTAGCATCTGAAGTTGTAGTGCCTCTACCAAATTGTTACGGTGATATGATTCCACATCATCTTGTATGAGTTTTTTTCTGTAGTTGTCAATTCTATTTTGGGCATACGCTTCGTAAGAGGCAAACATGCCCTTTGTTGTTTGAACAGAATTTGAGAAAGTTTCTTCAACTTGTTGACGTTTATCGAACACTATCCAGAAATGCGAATAAGGAACCATTACCAGCAGAAAAGCAGCAAACGTTAGTACAAAAAACAAACGTTCCCATTTAATTCTAGTCCGAAACTTGGTATCGGTTGCTTTTAACATCTGGACACCTATAAAAAAGAAGGATAAAATAAGAATGATGATAAACACTCCCAATCCTGCATACAAAAAATTCCCATCTGTAAGGTAAGTTAGCCCCATAAAAGAAACATAACTGATAAATATCATAGCGACAAAGGCCATGATATGTCCCCACGAAAACCTTAATTTATCATTTATTGCCATATTGTGTAATTATTTTCAATTAAAGAACACTGCCTCATTAATTTAGACGTCCCAATTCCTCCTCTATTTGTCTTAATGCTTCTTCTAACCTCTCTTTTTCTCTTCTTAATGAATCGTCTCGTGAATGATCACGTCTATTGTCAGTGTTTGTGTCACCTATAGTGAAAGAACATATTTTTACTTCCTCGCCTACTCTACTTAATTCGCCACTGTATGTATCTTCGATATCTTGGTGTTTAACTTTTACAGTATAAGGCGTTACGATAGGAGTGGCGTGTTTACGAAAGTACTTCACATACACATCGTACGTTCCATGAGGTGCAGAATTGGTAGGCCAATAAATATTTTCTATGGGGGTATTGCTATCTGGATAGGAAACATTCATGTCTATTTCTAACATACCACCGCTTCTAACCTTTTTATTCTTATAAGAGATTAATTCACCATTAGGATCTTTACATATTAAATCAATGTCATTATAGTTGTTCCAACTTAACATAAGTTGCACATCACCTGTAGATGGCTCTACGTTACAATTATTAAAATCACCTCGCTTTACAACTGCTAATACTTTATCTAACTGTATTAGACCTGGAACTTTATCGTTTACTGGCATCGCTGTGTTGACCAAAGCACATTTTACTTGCTTGGTTGTAATGGAAGGATTTATGCTTTTCATAAGTGCAATTGAACCCGTCACTACTGGTGCAGCCATACTTGTACCATTCATTATTTCATAACCAGACGAACCCACCGTACTGTATATTGACACACCTGGCGCCGATATGGTTGCATAATCACCGTAATTACTAAAATCAGCCTTGTTAAAACGATTCTGGTTCTTATCCAATGCGGCCACCACAACCACTTCGTCTGGTCTTTGCAAGGGATCTATACCTGCCAGCACATCGTCATTTCCTGCAGCAACCACTATTGTTACATTCTTAGCCGTTGCTATGCGAAACACCTCGCGCCATAATCGTTCCTCCGCTTTCAATCGGCTGTTTATAAAATCTTTTTGAACCCTCTCAGGTTGATTTAACAAAGAATGTATGGTATATCCTAACGACACATTTACCACATCAGCACCTTGGTAGATAGCGTATAATATACCATCTAAAACTGATGTAATGGTCATAAAGTCATTATCTGTAGCCACCTTAATGGGCATAAACTTGCATTTGGGTGCTATACCCGAAATACCTATTGCATTGTTACCAATGGCTATGGCCGTTCCAGCTACGTGCGTTCCATGATCCGATCTCTGACTAGGTGATACATCGTTATTGTGTTTCCATACATTGTACGGTTTGTACACCTTTGAACTTAGTTCGGGATGGGTAATATTAAAACCATTATCTACAATAGCAACCACCACTTCTTCCGACCCTAAGCTTACATCCCATGCTTCGGGTGCATTTATGGCATCCAGATACCAGGCTTTATCTGGATCACTCATAATGGGATCGTTGGGAATGTACGTTAACTCAAAAAGCGATTCATCAAAAACAAACACCTCAAATTCTGGTGCTAGTTTAGCGGGAATCTCTTCTTTTAATTCTTCTCGCTTTTGGGGTGGAACAGTTACCTGTATTCGTTTAACTACATCATCGTGATAGATTACCTGATATTCATCGCTAGGGTAACATTGCTTAAATTTTCTTGCCAATTCTCCTACATGCTTATCTGTATTTTCCAATAATATGTTTAAACGGTTCGATACAATATAGGGGTTATCCGGTTGAATATCATCATCGTCAATCGGGGGTAAGACTCCTTGATTAGGAGGCAGAACTTCTTGGTAGGTTGAATCCGTAGGAGGTATGGTATAAGGATCGTCTGGGTTGTAGATACCTCTTGGATTATCTGGATGGTAGGGATCGCTTGAAATGCTATCACCTGCAGCTGGTTCTTCTACCTCATTTTCAGTTTCAGTTGATTTAGAAGCATCATCCCTAGAACAAGAACAAGATGCATCTTTTAACAACCAAAACAATAAGAATAAAAGCAGAAGGGCCAATAACAACCACAATAGTTTCATTAAGCAACCCTTATTAATAAAGGCATACCATGGAGATTCTTTTTCGTACTGAGCAGTGAAGGTTGTATCAGATGACAATACATAATTTATTGGTGAATGATCCCAACCAACAAACTTATAACCCTTTTTGGCTTTGGGAGTAGGGATATCGCTATTCAACAACATTGTTCCACAAGGCAATGTTATATTATCGTTTCCTTCTATCAACCCATTGTCTCCTGCTATAAATCTACATCTTACCGCTTCTCGCCTAAATTTTGCTCTTACAACGATGTCTGAATGAATAGGACTACCTATAGATGTATCCCAGCCGTCAAAGACATAACCTGATTTTGGTGTCACTCCAGGAATTTGTGTAGGATCTAAACTGGCACCTTTGGCAATAGTTAGATTTGTTTCACCTTCTAAACATCCACCTTCATCTGCAACAAAATTTACATTCACCAACTCAACTTTTTCCACTGGGAGCTCTTCATACAGAGCTCTAAATGTCATGGACTTATTTACTTTTACACCTACTGGATTGGGTTCCCAACCACCAAATACATAACCATCATTGGCTACCACTTTAGGCAAATCTATATAGCTAAGAATGGAGCCTTCGGGTCTGGTGATAACAAACAATAACTTATCAGCTAGGTTACCATGTTCTCCCGCTTTAAAATACAACTTATGACTGTTTTGATCACCTTCATGCACAACAAACCCCTTAATAATATGTTTGCTGGAAACAGGGCGCATCCCCCATGCAATCAGTACAACCTTATTGTCGTAACAATAAATAAAGTCGTCATCTATAAATCGAAGAGCTGCTGTTAGAATATGTTTGTCTTCTAACGGCATTTTTTTCAACACCTTTTTATATACCGCTATTGTGTTATCTTTAATACGAGTATAGTTCTCTTTTTCTGCTTCGGATAGTTTATTATAGAGTCTAGGGATCTCTACCCATTCACGCACATACCACCATATCTGATCTTCGTCTGTATTGTATTGAGGGTGCGCCAAAAAATCTCGGTACTCAGGCTCTATGTATTCTTCTACTATAGAATAAACGCTATCAAACCTTTTGTACATTGGATCACGACCAATTCCTTCAAACTCTGTAAAATCAGTTACTTCTGTATAACAGAGTTTTTTCATGCCGTATAAATTGTAACTAGACATTTTTGCTATTATAAAGTAGTTCTGTAGAATCTATCATTGATTTTATTTCGGCATTCGCCACAGGGTCTACATGAGTTAAATCACTCGCATACACCAGTCCTATGGTTAATGCATTTTCCCATCGTTGATAACTATCCCAAAATGGTAATTTTCTTAATATTGTTAAATCGATTCTAGCATTATTAATGGAAACCCCAGACTTATCTAATGCGGTTAACACCTCAACAACAGGTTTCGTTTTTACTTCGGTGCATGCAAAATCATTCGAAGTGTCTATTTCTATGTGACAAATGGCTGCCTTTTTTGCTATATTGGAGATGTCTTCACCTGTCATATATTCCCTTCCCACCGAACTAACAAAATTATTAAGGGTCAACGATGCATAATCTGCAATAGCATTAGAAACAGTAACCGCATCAAATAAATTATAATAATAAGCTATTTTCTCTGCCATTATTTTGCGAACGCCCAACTTATTTAGGAGCGTTATAATCATAAAGGAAATTTCCTCTGAATGCGGCAAAACTTCGGACATTTTCTTAACCTGCTCGCTAATATGGCTGTTCCAATACTCTATGATACGCTTAACGATGACATCAGGCACCGTTGCTAGCAACTCGCTATCGTCCGAAATTATATCTTCTATAGTAATTCCCATCTCTAAAAAGAAGGCACTTAGCTCTTTCTCGTCTTTGTTATAGCGGTTGGTTAATTTAGCAATATTTATTGAACGCTCGTCATTAACATTGATGTCACAAAGAGCACGAATCATGTGTATAGACGACACCATTTTAGGTTCTTCTTTGTGACGAATAATGATATCAAACGCAATGTTACGTATATTGGCGGGTGACACCATTAAACTATCTATAATTTTACCAAATCGTTCAGGTTTCTCTCCAAATGCAAATTCGGTTCTTAGTTTAATATCCCCTACTACACTGCGCAACTTAACGTTATTCTCTTCTTTACTATCAGATTCATAGTACACGTTCAATCCACGCTTTATTTCATCGCGAATTTCATGCAAAATCTTTCCGTATTTCTCTTTTCTAGCACCATGTAGTACTTCTGAAATAGCATTTAAATCGTGTATAATGGATTTTGAACCATCATTATTAATGGTTGCCACATTATTCCAAGCCACCTCTGCATTTTCAAAATGTTTTTGGACAAATGAGTTGGCAAGAAAACTTTCTTTTAAATCGTCAAAATAACCAGGATAGTCTGCATGCTCATGTACAGCCACCTCATCTGTATTCAATTTCTCATTATATCCATCAAATACCATATTTTCACACGACCAATAAAAATCTCGAAGCAAATAGACATTGCGGAAATAACGCGAGGTTAAGAAACCACCAGGTTTTACCCAATCTTCAAACCATTTACCATGGTTAATTAGATTAGGAATGGTTATGTTAAACCTAGCCCAGTGCGCATCTAATTTATCTTTCGTTTCTGGAAGATCAAGTTTGGTTTTTCTTAAATCCAAGTTGAATTTTGTACAAACCATGAACAACGGCGATATTCCTTGCGTTGCATTCAACATAACAGCCCTAGTTTCTGGCGTTCTGCCTATATTCTCTTCTATCCAATGGTGTATAGAAGAACTTAATGTAGCTTCTGCTTTTTGGTCGTTATGATGGCAAAACAATACAGAGCTAATTTTCCATGCGCGAGAATACTTATTGAATAGGTATGACACTTTACCTCTTCTAAGTATAATTGGCAAATTTTTACCAATCTCTTGTTCTTCAATTTCTTCTCTAGACCTAGCTCCTGGAAAATCTAACAAGTCTAATTTTTCCAAAAACTTACGATTCTTTTTAATTTCTTCTGGTAAAACAAACGTTAGTTCGGCAATCAACGCACATAAATAAGCTTTGCTAAACTTATCTGCTATTATATTCCCGTCACTATCGTACACATCCACATCAAGTATTTCATCGTTTGAAATCGTGTTCTTTCCACAAACAGAATCGAGCCAATCAATTCTTAGCAAGGTTCCTTTATTTCGAATCACAGCCTCAAAAGGCACATAAACTTCTGTAGTATAATTCAGTTTCTTGTATTCGGAAATTAGCAAACTGAACAACTTACTAAATTCTGGGTTTTCATTCCATAACAGACTAAATACTTTTACCCAGTCTTCATCAGCTATGCAACCAATAATAGGCGATATGGTCCTGCAAAAATTAGACTTATTGATGTTAACCGCTTTATGCCCTATAATATCATTAATGTATTCACATATATCTTTGATATCATCCTCCGAAATAATATTCTGAACCTGTTTTTGGGATTCCCACAAGCTAGACAAACTAGAAAGTTTCTTTTCTATCTCATCTTTCAACAAAACACTCGTAGAAGATATCTTAACATCATTATAATAAGCATCAACTAATAACAAAATAATATCAACAACAGACAAGTTGGTTACCTTTATGTAATCAACCATCTTAGCGTTATTTTTATTAATGGTAAAACGAGTAATTACACCTGTTGATTCTATTTTGGTATTATTTCCACCGCTTGGATTGATTTCATCGATAAAACTATATTTGCGACCCTTGTTTTCAATAACAAAAGGAACAGAAGATGTTGACAACAAACTACTTATCAGGTATGATTTACCAACCTGACTTTCTCCGTAGGCAGCAATTGAGCACTTTTCTGAAAATGTTCCCTCAACCTTTCTTAGTTGTCTACGATAATCTTTAAACTTTTCGAATGTAAAGGCATCTTTGTTGTATTTTTGGCCCCATTCTATAGACTGATTGATAATGTCTATATTCTTTTTTATATCATTTACCATATACTAAGTCCTTTTAAATTTTAAAAATCAAATGCTCCAGAATCCAACCAATATTGCTCCTCTACACCTAAACTTTGGATATTAATTTCTATCATACTATCCGAAAGCACCATTCCGTTTCTGTCTAATATAGAACTAATAGACAGACCCTCTTTATCCAAAGGATCACGATCGATGGTAATCCTAAATGGCATTCTTCTTTTGAAATCCTCCATCTCTTGTGACGCCATTGAATGTATCGCAGCATCGGATAGATTCATGCCTTTATTTAGAGCCTTGTCCTTGATTTTGTTAACCAACCTTGTATAATTAAAATCTATCGAATACAACGTTCTAGAAGGATAACTTAGCAAATCTAATTGCTTAATTTTCAAAGTATCTGGTATTTTGGTCACCACATATTCTCCTTGTATCTTATTAGGAGAAATCAAATAATCGTCATCTCCAGCAGACTCGATATAATTGATGGTTGATTTTAGGTTCTCTTTCAACATATCTAGGTTAATAGAAAACTTCTCTAAATTTGAATATTCAGAAGCATAATGACCTATTACACCACCCATTGCCACTATGGTTTTGGGATTTGTAATATAACCTGTATTTTGGCAGAATGGATACCAATCTCCTATATAGTAATTGTTTAAGGATATGAGTCGATTGGGTGACACTGGATAATATTTAAGGAATATATCTCGTATAGCAGACAAGGACGAAGGTCTACCCGATAGTATAATCACATCGCATGCATACGCATAGAATATAGCAGCAATTTTTTGCAAAAGAGGGTTGAATTCCTTGAATACAATATCGTAGATAAATTCTTTATTATATTCCCACGAAAGAGTGGTTATATCAATACCCATTCTCAGTTTAAAGTCGTCTATCACTTGTTGATTGGGCTGTGTCGTTTTAAATACATCTTCGTATTTTACAACACAATCGCCACTATTACTTGACATTAACTCTAAGAAGTAGTTCATCAAAGGAACTGAATATTGAATATTAAAATCTCTTCTAGCAAGTCTTTCCGCGAGTGTTTGACCGTTGTAATCGGGACCAAAGAAGTTTTTGATTCTTTGTCTGTATTGCGTTGCATCCAGGTAACTTAATTCTTTCCTAAATGCGCTGTATTTTTCATCCAATAGCATGACATTTTTTACAAGAGACTTTAACATATCGTCGCCTGCAAAATAAAAGCTATCATAAAATTTTGGATTAGGAGTAATAACTGTAATATCGTCTATAGCATAAGAATACTCACTAATCATTAAGTCGGATGTACCGGCACCAATATCCAACGAAGCTACCGTCAATGTAGGTTTTAACTCACCTTCTTGTTTCTTTCCATAAAGATGAAAGAATTCACTGCATTTCCCTTTGTATTTATGTCCAATCTCGCCATAGATATACACCAATTGAGCACAAGTAGCTTCGTCGTAATACCACGATGCTTCGCTATCCATCCTTGAGTTAACAGATGGAATAATCTCTATACTTGGCACATCTTTGTTGTACATAAATTTTTCGTACAAGATTACAGCATTTTTTGCGCATTTTACCAACGCCTCTCTCTCTATCTTAGACATTGCCGTTGGACATGTAACAATGATACGTTGTATTTTACGTGGAGTAGTAATATAACCAACGTCCTTTCTATAGGATTCACTATTTACCTGAACACTGGCTTGCACCAACATTTCTAAGAAAGAAAAGGTCATTAAACTTCTTCTAGAATAATGAGAGGTTCTGCCACCTTTTTTCCCTGTTATATCTACCGTACCATCGCTCTTTAAATACGCACTAATACCGTTAATATTTAAGATATGACTGGTATCTTCACCTGGCAATACTAGAAACTCCCATTCCTGTTTACTGGGTCTACCATCCCATAAATAACGTTTAGGACTTGAATAAGTAGATAGGGTTTCATCCTTTAACAAGGTGTTACATGCCTTATGAATCAATTGACATGCTTCGTTCCCTAAACGAACAAAACTGGGGTATACAAATTGTTTCGTATCCTCTATTCCAAATTTTCCAAAATCAACACGCCTAAATGCTAACCTCATATCAAAAGGTTCTGCATATGAACGAATGCTCGATTCTTCTTTACCTTCCAACAACAGATTGGTGTAATCTATTAAATTTAAAGGTTTAACATGATTAAAATTTGAGTTGTCTTCTATTAGCAATGCTGTAGTTCTAGAATTACCTATATCTACAACCATATCCACATTTCTGCTTATTACATTAGAATCCTTACACAACTTAACAGAAGGAAATAATTTATTTTTAGCCAAATAGTTCATTAAATAGATATAGGATGCCACATAAGACATTCTACGAACATGATTTCCTCTTATTTGAGTCACATCGCTTAGCGTTGGATACACTAATTTGAAAATATACTTTTCAATGTAACTCCATTTTTCTTGCGGCGAGCAAAAATCCATCAAAAAGAATTCATTATCGCATAAAGAAAATTCCATTTCCGTACAATATTCATCTGGGAAAACAGGATATTCATTGTATTTATCCGATTCGTATCCTGCTCTAGTATCAAAGGCAAGTATTACATCATAGTGTTTTCCTGTACTATCCTCGCCTCTTGGCACAAACATAACACGAGACCAGTTCATCGGGCCAAAAAGGAATCGTCTTTCTGTTCTTTTAAAGAAATACGGAATAGGCAACCATTTATTTTCAAAGAAACTAAGTGTGTTATGTCTATCCGCAAAGGTTAATTTATAAATTCCTCCGGCCATATCATCATCCGAACACACAGGTTCTATTCCATCGTTTCTTAATTCAATGGGATCATATTCAATGGTAGGATCGTTCAAATACCCTCTATCGTACAACTGATATTTATCATAAAATAAGACATTCTCTTCTGTAGATAATTCATGAAGAAGACCCAGTTTCCACTGACCTTTACTAGTATCATACCACTCATTAAACCACATCTTAAATTGTTCTTGACTTTTAATTGTCAATCTAAAAGTAGATGTTTGAATACCAGTATTCGCGATTAAAGTAATCATTTTATCGTCCAATTTATTTTATTTATCTGTTTTGGTCTAATTAGCTAAGAGCTTATACAAAAAAAAGCGGGACTCCATTGCTGCAGTTCCACTTCTGAGGCTCTCGCATTGCCTGTCAGTCAGAAACATGCAACACGAAGCCCACGCCGTATGTAAGAGGCGTAGTAAGAACATACTACACCCATATATACATACCCGTAGGACATCTCTGTTGCTTTGTAAGCGACTGACATGATATGAATTTGCGAGATTCCAGAAGTCAACTACAAAGCGCCATAAAGACGCCTAAAATAAAAAAACAAGCCCACCCTAATTATACTCCTATAAATACGGCGTAGGCTCATTGCAAATGTAAGCATTCGTTTGCAATTTACCAACATATTTAAACAGTTTTTTAGAATTAAGCATATTCAATAAACTAAATCACATGTGTACTTTTCAATCCGGACGCACGGCTCGTGCGTCCCCACGATTATTTTTCGTTTTCTTGACTTGTTCTGCCCTTCGACAATACTTCGACAGGCTCAGCAACCAGCTCAGGGACCGTTTTGCAATTCTACCATTTTTTCGTACCTTTGAACCACTTTACTAATTACTCGCGACTTGCGACGAGTGACAGTTTTTTCATCTTAATTTTTAATCGTTATGAACAATCAAATTCCTACATCAAACAGCGAGATATCGCAAAAAGAACATTTAGAAAAAGAATTTTTAGATATTAAAACCTCAGCAAAAGAAATTGGAATTTACTTAAAGGGATTGACAGGACAAGAAAGTCACCTATCTGAGTATGAATGGTTATTGGTGCGAACAACTCTTTTTAAGGAAGATTTTGGTGATTGGGAACATTATTTTAAATGTCAGTTTTTATTAAAGCGTCCTGCAGTATGCATTCTTACGGGGAAAGAATTTACTCCTATTGCAGGAAAAACTTTAACAGACCAAGTAGAAGAATACTTCACGGAGTTAGGCGGGATGGTTATTTCGCCTTTCTTTGGGGAGGTTACATTAGACCGTAAAGGGGCCGACGACAGTTTGGCGCATGGAATGGGAAGACTCAAAGCCATTGCTTATGCCGCAGTAAAGAATGTGATAGAGAAAGGTATTCTAGTGCATTATGACTCCAATCACAAAGGGCGAGGTTATAACAGCGCTGTGTTGGCTGCGCCAATATTGATTAAGGAGGAGCGATATATTTGTGAAGTTGCAATAATCTTAAATAAGAATAATTGCAGATTTTACTTGCACGAGGTTACTAAACAGAAAAAACTCCTTGATGCCGTTTTTATAACAAATTTAGCTCAAAAGCCTTCCGCGCATCAAGGAGTCTTTGCAAAGATACTACAAAATATCCTTTATGCAAAAGATTTACAAATAAATATTTCATTGGACAGCAATGGTGAACCTATCTTAAAGTCTGCAATCTAAAACTAAACTCAATTTTTCGGCTTTTTCCAAACTGCGTCACTACAAAAAAAATCCCCGCCACTCTATCGAGTAGCAGGGAAATTCCTTAAATCTAACTGACCCTTTCGATTCACCGATTAGTCGATTTACCGATTGGTCAGAGCATCGCGAGCGATGCGTCATATGCACTATTTCAAGCGAGCTTTGATGGCTTCGGTTTCGGCTTCGTAACCGGGTTTTTCTAGCAACGCAAACATGTTCTTTTTGTAAGCTTCTACACCAGGTTGGTTAAATGGGTTTACTTCTAGCAAGTAGCCGCTGATACCGCAAGCTTTTTCGAAGAAGTAAATTAACTGACCAATGTAGTAAGCATTTAGTTCAGGAACTTCAATTTTCATGTTAGGTACACCACCGTCTACGTGAGCCAACATGGTACCTAGTTCGGCCATTTTGTTTACTTCGTCTACGCGTTTGCCAGCCAAGAAGTTTAAGCCGTCTAGGTTAGCTTCGTCCGATGGAATAACCAAAGTTTTGTTAGGAGTATTGATAGAGATAACGGTTTCGAAAATGGTGCGTTCGCCTTCTTGAATCCATTGACCCATAGAGTGCAAGTCGGTAGTAAAGTCTACAGCAGCATTAAAGATACCTTTGCCGTCTTTGCCTTCGCTTTCGCCGTAAAGTTGTTTCCACCATTCAGCAAAGAAGTGCAATTTAGGTTGGTAGTTTACCAAGATTTCGATTTTTTTGCCGTCTTGGTACAAAGCGTTACGGGTTGCAGCATAAACAGCAGCAGGGTTTTCCATGAATGGAGTATCAACACCACAAACTTGTTCCATGCGTTGAGCACCAGCAACCAATTGACGAACATCCAAACCTGCAACAGCAATAGGCAACAAACCTACAGGAGTTAGCACAGAGAAACGACCACCTACGTTATCTGGAATTACGTAAGTTTTGTAACCTTCTTGGGTAGCCAAGGTACGCAAAGCACCTTTTGCTTTATCGGTAACCGCTACAATCAATTTTTGAGCAGCTTCTTTACCAGCTTGTTCTTCCAATTGAGTTTTTAGCAAACGGAATGCCAAAGCAGTTTCGGTAGTAGTACCCGATTTAGAAATGTTGATGATACCGAATTTTTTGCCTTTCAAGAATTCGCAAAGTTCTGCCAAGTAGTCTTCGCCAATGTTGTTACCTGCGTAAACCATAACTGGTTTGTTAGGTTGCAACCATTCAAAGCTATTTGAAAGCGAGTCGATAACCGCTTTAGCGCCCAAGTAGCTACCGCCAATACCAGCTACTACCACTACTTCGCAGTTTTCGCGCAAATAGTTAGCAGTTTCTTGGATATCGTCCAAAAATTCTGGAGTAATAGACGATGGCAAGTGCAACCAACCCAAAAAGTCGTTACCCAAACCGGTACCTGCTTCTAAGGTTTCTGCGCTGCTTTTTACTTTACCTTCAAATGCTTTTACGGCATCTTCCGATACAAATCCTAAACAATTCTCGATGGATAATTTAATGTCTTGCATGGTTTATAATTTTATGATTATCTAATTTTTTCTGTCAAAAATTTAATTTCGATATTGGGCGATATGCGTTCGTACAAAATATTGTAGCAAGCTTCCAAAATAGGCATATCTACCTTAAATTCTTCGTTAATTTCTTTGATGCACTTGGTAGCATAGTAACCTTCGGCAATCATTTCCATTTCCAGTTGTGACGATTTTACCGAATAGCCTTTGCCAATCATTGAACCAAACATACGGTTGCGACTAAATTTAGAGTAAGCCGTTACCAAAAGGTCGCCCAAATAGGCAGCATCTTCTATGTTACGGGTATCGTCGCTAGCCGCTGCCTCTACAAAGCGAGCCATTTCGCGGATGCTGTTCGATACCAAAATGGCTTGGAAGTTATCGCCGTATTTTAGTCCGTGACAAATACCCGATGCAATGGCGTACACGTTTTTCAGTACCGAACCGTATTCAATACCGCGTACATCGGTCGATACCGAAGTTTTTAGCATGGGATTGGCAATTCTATCGGCAAATGCTTGTGCAAATTCTAGGTTTTTAGAACCCACGGTTAGGTACGACAAGCGTTCCAAGGCCACTTCTTCTGCGTGACAAGGACCGGCAATTACGGCAATATCGTTGGGATCTATGCCGTAACGACTGGTAAAATAGTCGGTTACAATCATATTTTCGTCGGGCACAATACCTTTAATGGCCGATATGATTTTTTTGCCTTGCAAAGGAACATTGATTTTGGCCAAGTGTCCTTTTAAGAAAGGTGATGGCATGGCAAAAACCAAGATATCGGAATTTTTGATGGCCAGGTTGATGTTGGAATAGAACTTAATCTTTTTTACATCAAACTGAACACCAGTAAGGTACGAAGGATTACTACCCGTTTCTTTGAACTTTTCTATTTGTTCGGGACGACGCATGTACCAATTGATGCGTTTACCGCCTTGTTTGACGATTTTTGCAATAGCTGTAGCCCAGCTACCACCGCCCATTATACAGATACGTGGTGAGGTTGAAAACATGATATTACTCTTCGGTTTGTTCTTGACTCTTAACTTGTTTTTCGGGTTTCATTTGAGGGAACAACATTACCTCTTGAATGGTGCTTTGGTTGGTCATCAACATAATTAAACGTTCCATACCAATACCCATACCCGATGTAGGAGGCATACCGTATTCTAGGGCACGCACAAAGTCGTTATCGATGTACATAGCCTCGTCGTCGCCTTTTTCGCTCAAGCGCAATTGTTCTTGGAAACGTTCCAATTGGTCGATAGGGTCGTTCAACTCAGAATAAGCATTGGCCAATTCTTTGCCGTTTACCATCAACTCAAAACGTTCGGTTAGTTCTGGGTTTTCGCGGTGGCGTTTGCAAAGTGGCGACATTTCGATAGGATAATCGGTAATAAAGGTAGGTTGAATGTAGTTACCTTCGCATTTTTCGCCAAAGATTTCGTCGATTAGTTTGCCTTTGCCCATCGATTCGTCGGTTTCAACACCTAGTTGTTTGCACACATCGCGCAAAGCAGCCTCGTCCATACCTGTAATATCAATACCGGTATGTTCTTTGATGGCATCAATCATGCTGATGCGTTTGAATGGACGTTTAAAGCTGATAATTTTATCGCCTACAGGCACCTCGGTAGTACCGTTTACTTCCATACAAACTTTCTCAATCATTTCTTCGGTAAAGTTCATCATCCAGTTGTAATCTTTGTACGAAACATAAATTTCCATACAGGTAAATTCTGGATTGTGGGTACGGTCCATACCTTCGTTGCGGAAGTTGCGCGAGAATTCGTACACCCCTTCAAAACCACCTACAATAAGGCGTTTTAGGTACAACTCGTTGGCAATACGTAGGTACAATGGAATGTCTAACGCATTGTGGTGGGTTATAAACGGACGAGCCGATGCACCACCAGGAATGGGTTGCAATACAGGAGTATCTACTTCCAAATAACCACGCTCGTTAAAGAACTGACGCATGGTATTGAAAATTTTTGTACGTTTAATAAAGGTATCTTTTACGCCTTCATTTACCACCAAGTCTACATAACGTTGACGATAACGGGCTTCTGGATCAGAGAAAGCATCGTAAGTAACACCGTCTTTTTCTTTTACAATAGGAAGTGGACGCAACGATTTTGACAACACGGTAATTTCGGATACGTGTACCGAAATTTCGCCCATTTGGGTACGGAACACATAACCTTTTACGCCAATAAAGTCGCCAATATCAAGCAATTTTTTGAACACCACATTGTACATGTCCTTGTTTTCGTCGGGACAAATTTCGTCGCGCGAAATGTACAATTGGATACGACCGGTAGAGTCTTTTAATTCAGCAAACGATGCCTTGCCCATGATACGACGACCCATAAGACGGCCTGCCATTACTACATCGCGACGAGGCGCATCATCTTGAAACGTTTCTTTTACCTCAGCGGCAAAAGCATTGGTAGGATATTCGGCTGCTGGGTATGGATTGATGCCCATTTCGCGTAGTGTTTCTAAACTACGACGGCGAAATAATTCTTGATCGTTTAATTCTTGATTCATAGCTATAGGGTATTACTCGGAGCGTCCGAGAAAGTCATTAAATACTGTTTAATAAATTCGTCAATATCACCGTCCATAACACCTTGTACGTCAGATGTTTGATAGTTGGTACGATGGTCTTTTACGCGACGGTCGTCAAACACGTAGCTACGTATTTGCGAGCCCCATTCAATTTTCTTTTTGCCTGCCTCAATTTTGGCTTTTTCTGCCAAACGATGTTGCAATTCGCGGTCGTATAGTTGCGAACGCAAAAGACGCATGGCGTTTTCTTTGTTTTTGGGTTGGTCGCGGGTTTCGGTATTTTCAATTAAAATTTCTTCTTCTTGACCGGTATAAGGGTCTTTGTATTGGTATCGCAAACGCACACCCGACTCTACCTTGTTCACGTTCTGACCACCAGCACCGCCCGAGCGGAAGGTTTCCCAAGTTAAACAAGCAGGGTCTACGTGCACTTCGATGGTATCGTCTACCAAAGGTACCACAAACACCGACGAGAACGAAGTCATGCGCTTGCCTTGAGCGTTGTAAGGCGACACACGCACCAAACGGTGCACACCGTTTTCGCTTTTTAGGTATCCATAGGCCATATCGCCTTCGATGCGCAACGAGGCGGTTTTAATGCCGGCTTCATCACCCTCTTGGTAGTTTTCGATGGTCCATTTATAACCCACACGTTCGCAGTAGCGTTGGTACATACGTAGTAGCATCGAAGCCCAGTCTTGGCTTTCGGTACCGCCAGCACCCGACACGATTTTAAGCACCGCCCCAAGGTTGTCTTCTTCGGACGATAGCATATTGCGCATTTCTATGGCCTCTAATAGCTCGGTTACATGCGTATAGGCAGCATCCACCTCTTCTTCGGAAACGATGCTTTCTTTATAAAAATCAAAGGCTAATGTAAGTTCTTCGGTAGCTTGACGAATGGCTTCGTAGCCCTCTACCCATTTCTTAAGATCTTTGATCTTTTTCATTTGGGCTTCGGCGGCCTTATTATCGTCCCAGAACCCAGGATCTTGGGTTCGGATTTCTTCCTCCTCTATCTGAATAATCTTGCTATCGATGTCAAAGATACCTCCTCAACGCTGTCTCGCGTTCTTGTATCTCTTTAAGTTGTTCAATAGTAATCATAGATTTGTTGTATCTTTGTGCTAAATCGCACAAAGATACAACAAATCTTGTAGAAAGTCAAAAGTCAAAAGTCAAAAGTCAACGATTAAGTGAGAGCCCAGCATTGATTCTGCCGACAGTTGCGATTAAGTGAGAGCACTGATTAAACACCTCACCATCCATTCGGGCCCTTTTTCCCTTCGGTCAACAACACGTCGACAAGCTCAGGAACCGAATAAGGTTGCACGAACCGTGCGTCCCTACAGTTTACCTATCATTTCATCGGCATCGATGCATGATAGCAACGACACGGCACACAGTTTTTTGCCGAGGTCTTTGACCGATGCGCCAACGTGATACACTTTATCGTCTATAATTAAAAACCTGTCGTGTGCCTTGGTATAAATATTTACTGCTATAGGTGGATATTGAGCATTGTGCTTTTGTAAGTCCAATTTAAAGGCACTACTCATTTGCATGGTGTAAACAGTAGCGGGAACATGCTTCTTACGCTTTAAAAGCAAGGTCAAAACAGATTCATCTATGTAATTATCGATTAACACGATGCGCTTTTCTGCCGACTCTACCAACTGGCTCATTAACACGTGAGCATCGAA
>CAJGDW010000013.1 GCA_904502115.1 Paludibacteraceae bacterium
AAAATTTTGCAGGTTTCAAAAATTGCCGTATCTTTGCATCGCAATTGAGAAACAAGGGCGATTAGCTCAGCTGGTTCAGAGCATCTGCCTTACAAGCAGAGGGTCGGCGGTTCGAATCCGTCATCGCCCACAACTAATTGAAACACCGCAAGTTAAGCGGTGTTTTTCCTTTTTATACAGACTCAACTGCGCCAATATTGCGCCAACAATTTTTAGGTACATTTCCACGTATCTAAAAAAAAAATGCCTGTTAGCCAAATATCTACCATACCTTCCGAAAGATATAGACCTGCTGTTTTGGTCAAAACTAAAACAGAGTTTTATATAGAGTTCTACGTTATTCATCCAAAAGAAAACAAACTAGTACGAAAACGTATTAGGCTTAATCATCTGCGTAAAAGATATAAGCTACTTGCTGAATTTAAAACCATGGCAGCAGAAATGGTTTCTCACATCAATGCAAAGTTAGCTGGCGGCTGGTCGCCATTCTTTGAGAGCGAAAATACTCGCCTATATACAAAATTAGATGAAGTAATAGAATTGTACCTATCGGAGAAAGAACGGGAGGTAAGGCCTGCCACATTTAGAAGTTACAAAAGCTGGTGTAAATCTTTTGGCACCTGGTGTGCAGAGAACACGCCAGGTATTTATGCTTCTATGGTTAATAAAATAATCGTTATACAGTATTTGGATTACTTATATGGTGTACGCAAAATCAATGTAGTAAATTACAATAACCATGTAAAGCAGGGTAGTGCTTTTTTTAGCTGGGTGGTACAAAAATGCTATGCTAAAGAAAATCCGTTTGAGAATATACAGAAGAAAAAGACTACCCAAAAAACAAGGATAATCATACCAGAGAATTACAGGCAGCGTATAACCGACCATCTATCTGTGCACGATCCGTATTTTCTTATTGTATGCGAATTGGTATATTCGTCGTTAATACGACCTAAAGAAATACGATTTATACAGATTAAACACATCAATTTAGAAGAAAACCATATTTTTATACCATCCGACAATGCCAAAACACACTACCAAAGATATGCTGCACTTACACCCAGCCTGTTAGAAAAACTTCAATATGCGGCAAATAAGCAACCAAATCTTTATTTATTTGGACCAGATATGTTGCCAGATAAAGAACCATGTCACGAGAGCTATTTTACCAAGCAATGGGATAAGATGCGCAAGGTTCTTAAATTGCCAGTAGAAATGCAGCTGTATTCGCTTCGCGACACTGGAATAAACAATATGCTTAAGAGTGGTATCGACCCGCTTACTGTAATGCAGCACGCCGACCATCACGACCTTGCTATGACAACCAGGTACGCCAATCATGCCGACCCTAATTTGATTAAGAAAATTGTAGAAAATGCGCCAAAGTTTTAAACGTATAACACATAAAACATAGCAGACGAATAAAGGTGTATTATTTTTGTATCTTTGTATCTTTTGTATCCTTTTACTTTAACATGCACATTATTAGGGTTTTGTAAAGATACAAACACAGATACAAAACTTTTAAATTTGGATACAAAAAAAAGGTAGCGTTGAGTTTGCTACCTTTTTAAGTACATCTTCAGCACAAAAATCGCCAGTCGGATTAGTATGTAGGCCCATAGTATATAACCACAAATATAAATAAATCTCTCCCATTTATTCATTTTCTCAGGGATAACTTCAGTTTTGACATCTTCACTACTTATTTTACTCTGGAGCGAATCGTTTAGTGCAGTAATTCGGTTAATTTCATTGGTCAGCGATATAATCGTTTCCGCTTGCTCTTTCTCCTTATTGCTCATTGTAACACTAGTTACGCCGTTGGCTTCGCCCGTCTTTGTATTATAGCTTCCACCTTGCTCGCCGAAGTGTATCTGTGTATTGCTTTCCTTGTCGGTAATGGTAGTGCCTTTTATATATACAGTATCGCGTATAATAAGTGTGTCTATTATGGTATGATATTCAATCTTAACAGAATCATTCTTTTCTACATTCAGGATCTCTTTTTGTGCTCGACATGATACGAGAAAGAGTCCTAAAGTAATAATATATAAGATTAGTTTTTTCATTTAAAGTATTGTTATTAAAAAAAATTAGTATTACATTTGCAGAAAGGTTCTCAGAGTTTACGCCATTCTTGTTAAACAAGATAGTAGAAGGTAACTTGAGAACCTTTTTCTTATTTATATCCAAGGTTACTGTGAAAGGACTTTAAAATAGCATCTTTCCCATTTTGAAATAATTTAATAACTAGAAAATAAACTTCTCCATTTTTTACGTATTTTTTTCTATATACGTAATTACCGTTATTAAATGCTTTTTTTCCAGAACGCATAACATCAAACATTTTTAATATATGTTGCGTTTTTATTGTTCCATTAGCTTCATAAAAGTGTTTCTTTAGAATTTTAGAAACTTCTGTTTTAGGATCAATTGAAACATTTAGTTTAACACCTTCACAATCCACAACCTGAACGCGAATTGGTTTACCATTAGTTTTAGTAAAAGCTGTATAAATCTTTTGTTGCTCTACATTATACTTGCTTTTATCTCCAGCTTCTTTTATAAAGAGTGCTATTTTATCATCTATATTTGCCATAGTTAGAACAATAAGGTTTGCTTTGGTTGTCCTGTTATTATCAACGTACCTTTCCCTGTTTTAGGGTTTCGTACTGCAGTAATAATAGATGTTTTATTTTTTGTAGCCTTTGTGTCTTGTGGCTGTTTTGTAGCCGCAGTTCCTGGAGCTGGAGCATCTTTAGGTTTGTACACAATAGCTGTAGGATAAGCTGCTTTTTTAAGAGGCAAACCATTGCCACTTACGTAATCTTTAATGCGAGCCACCAATTTCTCTGCTACAGGTAGGATTTGCTTAAATTCGTCTTCTTGCAGATATGCCAATTTATTAAGGCCATTAACGTATTTATCCCATGGTTTGCATAGGTAAGCGTTTTTAGACTGGGTTTTGTAGGCAACGTATTGTTCAAAGAACCTGGCAAACACCTCGGTGCGTCTATGCCAGTATGGACTATTGGGGTAGGTTCTTTCAAACAACTTTTTAAAAGAATCGGTTGTTTTTACATAGTCGACAATTTGGTTTACCATGGCGCGCATTTCCCAACCTACATTGTCTGATAATGTAGCAGCTGTACTTCTGCCACCAGATAGGTAAGCGTATGTTTTGTGTTGATCGCAGAATGCACCTATATTAAAATCGATAGCATGGCCATACTCGTGTGCTAAGGTTCCTGCGCCTTTCTCTTTGGTAAGGTTTATCATGTTGGCAACAGGTTCAAAATGCGCCGCAGCGCCACGCATACCACGAGCACCAAAAGCGATGCCCACATTATCGTCAAAACCAATGTTTTTGCCCACCAATTTTGATAATTCGTAAAGACCATAACCAGCAGCAAGAAGATGATCGTAACGTTCTCCTTGTTGTAACCAGTTACCAAATTCAACACCTTTAAGCTGAAATTCATCTAAGAATTTACGAATATCAATAAATAGGTTTTCGTTTTGTCTATGTTTTTTGTTCTTAACACTATTTAGATTATCGTAATTACGTTCCCACCATCTTTGGCAGCGTCCTCCTGTAATAGGCTGTTTGTACGTATCGGTTATCTTTTGCATGGCTACTTCTTTTTGGCGGTTAATACGTTAGGTTTTGGTATTTCATACCAGTTCTTTTTGTTCCTGGCCTTTCTTGTAGACTTTTGACTTGCTACGCGAAGTTCACTCTTATGCAGCTTTGCTATGGGATTTTTTAGTTTCATAGTGTTAAATTTTAGCAATTATATTACAGATGTATGATTTATCCTTTTCATGCTTTCTCGTCGGTGTCGCTGGCCTCGATGCTGAAATCGCCTTTTTTAATGCGAATTGCTCTATCACCAATAAGGCGTATAACGCGTGGTAATTGGGCAATAAAAGCAAGGCCCATCAGTTCGCCGCCAGCTTGGATAACCGAGTTGTCGATAACACCAACTGGTGGTAGTAAAAAACCGCATACAAACAACGCCAGCATTACAATAGTTGTAAGGTAGCTGGTAATGTGGGCATATTTTATCATATACCCTCCATTTCTGCAACCGCAAGGCGTGTGTAGATTTCTGGTGCCATTTCTTTTACAGCAGCTTTGCATCTTGCCACATTCTCTTCTTTATGTTTAAGGCTACCAATGTAGTGCGACACTCCGCTGTGGCGAAGCTCGTAAATACCGCTCACGTTCTTACACAAACGTTTAACAGGATATTTACCCTCTACACACAACGTATATAGGCGTGCTTGTTCAAAGAGTAAATCAAAAATAACACGAGGATTGCATTTCATAATGGTGTCAACAATATGCCCGTTACGTTTAAGAATGGCCGCATAACGCCAATAATCGGCTATATATTTGTCTTTTAGTTCTTGGTTGGCAATGCCAATAACACCGCAACAAAAAGATGATTTTCCAAACAATCTATCTGCATCGTGAATGAGTGGTTTAATTAAGCTCAATTCTCTTTGGTAGATAGGCTCAGCATTTTGCACGATCACTTCGTTCATTTCGTAGTTGAGCATCTCAATTGCCAATGGATTAGTAAGGATAACATCCCCATCAATGTGAATCGCGCCCAATTCTTCTGCTTCCAACGCCTTAAATTTGGCAGAAGCAAATAGGTTAAGGTGTGTATCTAGCTCGTTTAAGTCGGTGTAAATATTGTCGTATGGCAACCCTTCCAACAAACGAGCACCTGTATCGTCGGTATGTAGATTAAATTGGCAACCAGGAATATTTTCTTTAGCCGACAAAATACTCCATGCCGTGTACCAAAACTGATTGAATGTTTTTTGGTTGTTGAATCGATAGGGAGCCTGTTGCATAGGCTTGGTAGATAAACTATGGAATAGCTTTAATTTTTCTATTGGAGTGGTTATTATCGTTATATCTCCTGTGCTGTTATAAATGTTCATAGGTTAAGTGCGTTACATAGATGAATAAATAGTGGCTACATCTGAATAATCTAGAATATCATCTTCATCTGACGATGTTGAGCCATCAGAAGAGTTAGAACTAGAGCCTGATAGTTGATTTACAAAACATAAATGTTCAGAAACCAAAATAGTATCTTCTTCACCACGTTTAATAGTTTCTAATTCTATAGTACCTTCGCGATGATAAAGAATTGGTAACACGTATGAATCTTTCAAATTTTCCCAAACAAGATCATCGCCTTGAAGTGGCATAAAGGTTTTACCAACTGCTTGTAACTCTAGATAGCTGTTATGAGTATTGCGTAGCATAATAGTGGTTTTACCACCATTATTAAAATCAGAGGGTATATCTAACGGAATTTTATAAACGTCTAACGCATCTTTTCTCTTTTGGCAGAAAACAAATGCTGCAGGAATTTTTTCTGCTCCATAGTAGGTACTTTCACTATAGATTATACTTCCAAGACTATTACCATATGTATATGCTCCCACTGTATGCGAATAGCATATATTATTGTTTTGGTCAAATCTGAATATAGCAAAATAAAGAAAGCTTTCTCTGGAGATCTCATCAGTTTCCAATGCCACATGAATTCTGTCTGTAAGTGGCACAACTATGTTTTCTCTATATGGAAAGAATCCCGCTTCGTATAATTTACCCAGATACCATACGATCTCATCTAGGTTCATCATATAAGGGAATTCTTCCAAATAATCACATATACTAAAATCTATAAATTCATGTCTAGCTTTTCTTGCCCTTAAAAAACCATAACTCTCTTTAGAAACATTATCTCCATAAAACTCGTTATAATAATATAGCAGTTGCCTCCAGAATGATAAACCATCCGGATTTCCTTTTAAAAATTCCGAGCATCCGTTTAATCCACCAAAATACCAGTTTAGATAAGGAGCATTATCGCGAATAGCAATTCCTTCAGTATACCGGAAAGCTCCAAAACAAACCCCAAATGGATATTCTGTTTCTTCTTTTAATTTTGGAACATAAATATTTCTCCCTTCAACTGTTTGAAAACCTGCACTTACTTGATCTGAAGCAGTTTCTAGATCAATACCAGAGATTTCAGACATCTTAGAAAAGTCCAATTCTGCAATTGTATTTTCTTTTAATGATACTACAGGGTCTTCACTTGTCAATAGCTTGTATGTAGTAGCACCACCGGCATTATTACCACTGGTACCGCATCCACAGGAACAACCACCAAAAGGTATTTTATAGTTCATAGTGTGTTAAATTAAAAAGTTATAACTGACATTTTCTCTCTCGCTGAAAGCTACGTTGCGCTGCAATGAACCATTACTCCACTGGTAAGTGGTAATACCTGTTTGTTTGTCGCAGGCAACACGCAAAATGCAGAATTTGTCTTCGTCAAGGTTTGTGGTACCACGCCTGGCGTAGCCCATGTATTGGATATGGTGCGTTTCGTTGCTGGCTTCAGCAACGACGCAAACAGGCTCTTCTTTTCCTGGTTTAAAAATGATATTATCTATCATGGTTTATGCAAAATAAAGGTTACTTTCTTTGGCGCGACGATTAGCCAGGCCGGTTATTACATTGCCGTTAGCGTACTTCCATTTGGCAAATTCGTTGGCGATATCAGGATCATTGGGATTTGCTTTAATCTTTTTAAGCAGAGTTGACTTCTTAAAAGCACTAACACCTACATTAAAAACAAAGCTTACCAATGCGTCAAACTGGTTCTGAGTGAGCGTTAGTCCTTGACTATTTACGGCACCCTCGGCATGTTCTACATCTTCTAAAAGCCAAGCATCGGCTTGATCTTGTGTACAGGTGTCTCCTTCTTTAACTCCTTTAGTGTGACCATATCCAATGGTCCATACTCCGGCACTACACTGGTAGGCTGTTAAGCGCAAACCTTCGTGCTGTTTAATGAGGGATAATCCGTTGGCAGATATCTTCATATTTGTCTTGTTCATAACTCTAAAAATGATATAACAAATAGTGGCAGCCGTAAGACTCACCATGGCAACAGTCCCTACAATTACTATTTGCCGATTAGTCAGTTTCATTTTTATAATCCTCTCCGTTAGTCGCAGTTAAATTCGTCTAATATTAACGGTCCTATCTCGACGGTTGCTTTAGGTCGTGTATTTTTTTTGTTGAAATAAACCACGAAATACAACACTGTGGCTATCGCAATAGAAACGATGCAAATAACCACAGCAGCTTTTGTTTTATTAGAATGCATAATTGATGTTTTTAGACGCTAAAATCTCGTTGATATGCTGAATATCAGATGATGATAAATCATCGTATAACCATTCTTTAAGCGTCTCACCGTCCTTTACACCAAAAGTCTTAATTAACTGCAACAAATCAGAGCGTGAATTGATAGTTTTGAAAGCATCGTAAATAGAATCTTCATCTGTTCCCATGCCATTCATGGCAGTGTGAAGTTTGCTTGCCAATGTGTTGAATTGCGACTGGGTAAGAGAAACCTTGTTTGTGTCAATTTCTGCATTTACTTCGTCCACCAATTTACCATTCTGAACACTAGATTTAATACTATTTTTAAGGCCTAGAATACCCCAAATAGCAACTGCACATACCAGTAATACTATTACTACTGTTATGATTACTTTGGTAGTTAAAAATTTTTTCATAATTGTTTCTTTTTTAAAATATAAAATACTAAAATTGGAATTACCAATGCCACGCACAAATACGTTGCGGAAAGTGCTGTAAGGTTAATATCAAAACCAATATTGCCGATATTACCTAGTATTGTTTTATTGTTATCATTCGTATTGCTCATAAACTATTCTCCTATATTACAAAGAATCATGAATAACAAAAATGCGATTAGCGCAAGCCACCAGTTGGTGGCAGAGTTGGTCCTGCTGATTACGGCGACTGATTGACAACCTGGCGTAGGCGCGACCAATTCAGGCACCACGGGCGTAGCATCAGTGGAAGATATGTATTCGGCAACCTTATCTGCCACTTTCTCTGTTGCTTCAATGGCTGTTTGTGCACCACCATACATACGATTGCGTTCCCTCTCAACTACTTCGGCAGCCAATGTCATCTCAAATGAACCTTGCTCATTTTCCGAATTTTGAATGTATAAATCCAATAAATGTTCCATGTCTTAGATGTTTAGTTAGTTACACGGCCATATTCGTCAATTCTTAAACCCAACTTGTAGTTAGTTTGTCGACGCGATATAATTGCTCCAGCAAGAATTTTAAGGTCACCGCCATATAAAATTGAAGTATTGATATCTTTCAACTCATCTAGCAATCCCCTATTCTCATTTAAAGCCATTGCATAACAATTCTCAAACCAAACATAAAAGTCTCTTTCGTTGTAATAGTAAACTTCTTTAAAAGCCGTCTCTAATTCTCCCTTGGCCACTGCACGGACTTTCAATTTATCTGCTACTAGAGAAGCTTTTGTAAGAATATGATTTTTGCGAGAGTTCCACTCGTCTCTCATTTGTTTTTTCTTGTTTGTTAGAGCTTCGCGTACTTTTACTGCAGTAGTGCATGATGCTGGTGCTTTTTCTCCGGTAAAATTGGTGTACTCTTGTTGAGCCTTGGCAAGTTCGTTAGCAATAGCAGCGTAAATACCATACGAATTAAGGGTGCTATCTGCATCCTTACCAGTAGCAGCTTTATATGCAACTCTTGCACTCTCTAGTTCTTTAGCAATACGTTGTTTTTCAGTTTCAATCAAGCGCAAAATTTCTTCGCTGTTCATGGTAGAAGCATCTTCCAATTTATCTTCACCCGAAATTTCTGCAAGCATGTCTAAATATTTGCTACGAGCATCGTATTCGTCAATCTTTTGTTGGATCATTGCTTTGGTCCAACTATTCTTTGCAGCCTCACCATATCGGTCGCTATATTCTTGGCGTAGCAGGTTGTACTCTTCATCTTCGTCACTCATCTGCACGGCGCTTAACGACTCGGTGGCACTACGCGACAACGTGCTCGCAACACCTTCTTTGATAGTTTCCTCTGCGGTCTTCTTCTCCGTCTTTTTACGAAAGAATAAGAAATAGGCGATAATTGCTGCTACTAACAACAGAAGAATCATTTTTTTATTTTTATCCAACATAATAATCCAATTATTAAAATGATACAAAGTATATAATAACGACTGTGGTTGTTACCAGTTGCATTGGCATACATGGGTAGTTGTAAAAGACGTGCAGCTTCTGTGGAGCCATCTTTAGCTGCTACCCTTAATGCCATAACTTGTGCATTGTGCACGCGCTCCTGGTTACCCTTGCTAATTGTTTTTACGCTATCAATATGATTACGCAGCGAATATGGCTTTTTGAGTGCCATTTTATTGAGTGCGTAATTATCTGCTTCTACTTCATTGTAAGTTTTCAGATCTCTATGGCCTCGTTCGTGGTTCAAAACAAATTCTTGTTGTTCTGGTGTAAGAAATGGCCATAGTGCACCATTTATTTCAATGGTACCAGTAGGTATATGACAACGAGCTGGGTTGCCAGGTGAATGCCTAAAGCGTGGTAAAACAACTATCTTTTCCGTCATTTTCTCTTTACGAATACCCCATATAGCACAATACCAATCAATACAACGGCTACAACACCTCCCACAATGATCATTGTGCGATTGGTGTCGCTATCGTCTACCTTACTTGTTGTATTGGCTTCAATTTGGGCAATATCTGTTTTGCCACCAACAACCGTGCTAGCGATACCACTAGCCGCTGAAAATGCGCCTTCTAAAATGCCTGATAGTGCATTCCATCCTGTTTCTGTCATAGCCTAAAATCTTTTACGAAAAATGAATACTGCGGCAATAATGATTACTGCCAAAATACCTAACACAATCCAAAGTGTACGCTTTGAAGAAGCTGCTTCTTGTGCAGCTAATTGGCGTTCATAATCAGCTTGTTGCAAAACCAATGCATCTTCATTGCCACCTGCAAGGAAGCTACCAGCACCAGCTAAAGTAGAACCAATTAGTCCAAGGTAGTTGAAGTTGGTAGATTCTCCATCAGCGTTAGCGGTACCACCAAAATGTTGTGGATTTTCGGCAATCAGTTTCTCTGCGTCACTATACAAGAAGCGCATACACTTTTCCCAAATTGCATGGTTCGTCTCCATTAGGTTCGCCATATCGTTGAGTGTGATTTTCTCTTCGTCACACAATGGCACTCCAGCCTGTTGGAAATATAATCTTACTGCATTCTCGTTAGCTTTTACACGAGTCTGCAATGCAATCAAAACCTTTTTGTTATCCAGTTGTTTCATGATAATAGTGTAGTTAAAAATTAAGGGTACCGCCGATGCCTATAGACGGCGGGCGATACCCATTTAATTTGATTTACGAGCGAATCTTACGCTTTGTTTTTTGAACGAACGTAAGCTACTGCCATGGTGTCTTTGGCTTCGTCGAATTTCTTATTCAAAGCGTTGGCAGTGTCCAATGCGGCACCAAAAACCAACGACAAGTTCAAAGAACGACCTGGGCGAATACCTAACACGATGGTTGACTTGTCAGATAGAACACACTTGTTCAATTCCAAATCAACTACTTTTGGGTTGTTGGTATCAGCAGATTGCGCTTTGCTTGGAACGTATTGTTTTTCGGTTTTTGAACCAAATACATCTTCAACAATGTATTTCATAGGTTCATCCAATTGCTCCTCGCTGTCAACTTTGAATTTGGCACTCAAAAGGCGAATTGGATTCTTTTCTACATACGCCACCAACATATCTACGCTGTTTGGGGTACCGGATACCTGCAAATCGGCGTCAATAGTGCCTTCCTTCAACGATTGATAACCTTCCAAAATACCACTCAACAATTTGTTGAATTGAACTTTGATGGTTTTAGTCGTTGAGTTGTTCACGAATTTGATGTCAAAATCTTTGCCAGAATCTTTTTCGTCAACAAAATGAGTAGCTTCTCCGAAATCGACCATTGGGTCTCCAAGACCAATGTAGGTACTACCTTCTGCTTTTGCGGCGAGTGCACGGTTGATTGTTTTGTCGTCAATAATCATTGACCCTACTTTTTTAAAGTTTGTCATGTTACAATAAATTTAAAGGTTTATTTTTTTTGTTTGTTATGCGGCGGGAGCTTCTTCGGTGGGAGTGGTTTTAGAAGCAAATTTGTCGCGGTTGGCGTAGATTAGTGCTCCAACGCCTACAAGGATTATAATTCCGATAATTACGGCGGTTTTAGTAGAGTTCATGTTGTTTAAAATTTAGTTTGTTATTTATGCTTGCAAACTTAAAACACCCACAAAACACACTTTCCGCTTTTGGTCATTTTGGGCAACATTTGGCAACATTTGGCCATTTTTGGCAACATTTGGCCAAAAAAAATCCCAACACATTGCTGTGCTGGGATGCTGTGTAACTGTATTATTATTTATCTAAATAATGTCCTTTCAGAGAATATATCTGTATGTACTCAGATGTTACTCCATATATGATTCTATTTTTATCATCAATTCGCCTGGACCATAAACCCGAAAGATTTCCTTTTAAAGCTTCTGGTTTTCCGATACCTTTAAAAGGAGTTTTTTGAATGTCAGAAATCAATGCCGTTATCTTATTTTTAATAGCAGGGCTCGCATTCTTTTTCCAAAATTCTAAATCATTTAAGGCTTGTTTAGAATATTCTACTTCCATAAATCCTCTGTTTTGATAACTTTGCTTTGCTTGCTTGCAAATTCTTTTTTAGATTGATTGATTTTCTCAATCATTTTTTTGTTATACTTAGGTTCGTCCTCCTTGATTATTTTAATACCCTTAATTGATGAAATATGCTCTATAAGTGATTTAATTATAGAATTTCTTGCATCATATTCTAACGTTATTGTAGCCATAATCATGTATATTTAAGTGTTTACACTGCAAATATACGCAAAATTTAAATACGGTCAAGTATCTTGCTCTACTACCAGGTATTCGTATATAGCGGTAACCTGCTTAGGGGTAAAGTAACGCTGATAGCGTGTTATGCCTAAACGGGTAGAGATAGGATGCAGCCACTTGTTAAGTGTTTTTACTGTACATCCTAATTCATTGGCTATTTCTTGTCTGGTTTTAGTACACATGTTATTCGCTACACCTTAATATGCCTGTACACGTGTAAATCTAATTTTGATTGTTCGTTTACATATTGTTGGCAGCGCGCCATAAACTCGTAGTTTACAATACAGTTTTTACGCATTTTAATGTTATCGCACGTTTTAAACAATATGTAATCACTTGCAAACGTAAAGAATACAGGCGGTACTTGCGTAAACCCATGGCCTACGGCAAACACATCTACACTACGCTGGCGGCGTCGAATAAGCAGATCTCTTACTCGTGGGTCTGTGTTGTTCTGAAAGTAGCTACGGCAATCGTCAAACACCAATATTCCTTTTTTATAGAATTTAATGGCATCCAGCGTTTTTTCGGGATTGTAGATATGCCGGCACATACCTGCAAACTCAAAATCCTTTTTGGTGGTAAGCTCGTTAACAGGCAAATCGGTCCATTCTATATCGTCTGGAGTAACAATAAGTGCCCGCTGTCCACTTTCGGCCAGTATCTTGCGAAGCATGGTAGTTTTGCCTGTTCCGTTAGTTCCTAATAGTATAACCAATTTAGCTGGGCGTTCCATCTGCTTCTACTAGTGTAGTTGGTTTTTCTGTTTTTTTGCGTTCTGCTCTTAGCTGGTGCAATGTCATAGCCTTACCAGCGTAAATGGTAATCAAAACAATCACAAGCCCCCATGTAGGTGACACATGGGCATTGTTGTGTTTAAGTACAGTTGCCAAACTGGTAACTACCTGTGCACGCTCGTCTGCAGTCATGCGGAACGGCGAGGCGTCGCCACCGTTAAACATACCCATTACACCCGAAATCATCGAGTCGGCTCCAATGGTAAGGCCTTTGCTTATTTCGCGTGCTTGGGCCATGCTCATTACATTACCAACAGGCACTCCATCTTCTCCAGGTTCCATTGTGGTAAAACCATCGTCTTCGTCTTCACCAAAATATGGATCGTCTTCTACTTCTTCAGTAATACCCATATCTTGTTTAGGCTTAGTAAACTCATCGTTAAACGCCGTTAGGTCGCCGTCGCTAAAGGTATATTCGCTATCGTTAATATCATCGTTTAGAGCCATACGCGTCAATTATTTGGGTTAAAAAATCAGTAACTTTTACTTTCTCGCCGTTGCTTACTAACTTGTCGTCTTTGTCGTAAATACATGGTATTACATAAGCATCGCCAGTTTTACTCGCAATAATGGTATACGCAGCGTATTCGCCCGCTTCGCGCTTGCAAGGCATACTGTTTAGTTGCTCTGCAATAAACGTATTTACTTGGCCAAGGTATTTCTTTGCCTGTGGCATAAAGGTTTTTAATAGTGATTCAAACATCATTTTATCACAAAGTTTTTAAGTTGTTTAATGCTGGTAATAGCAGGATTGATTTTTTGAGCTTCTTTTACAATCTCATCATCTGTAAGCACCCAGTCGTAGAACCATTTATTCCAACGCTCTATGGTGTAACGTAGGAACATATCCTGTAGAATGTCGATTGGGTTAATAGCACGTCTGTACTTGGCAGATAAACGTTCTGCTGTAAGTATAAGTAATTGAGCTGGGAACTCTTTCATAAGGTCTGTTACCGTTCGGTCTACTTCTGCCTGTAAACGTTCATGCAAAACCTTTATTTCTGTCTGTAAACTTGCGTTTTCTTGTTGTAAACTATCAGCAAACTGTGCAATTTCGTCCTGTTTACTATTAGATTGCTCTAATAAACCTTTTATTTCGGCAATTTCAGCTTCTAATTTTTTTATGTGTTCTGCTTGCGTGGCAACCAATGCCGTAGTTTCATCTCTATCGCGTATAACCTCAATTTCTTTTACCTTGGGATTGGCAAAGAAATCCAATACTTTTTCAAAGAATGCAGATTTAGAAATGGGATTTGCCTCGTTGGCTTGTTCGTGTAGTTTGTTAAAGATGTTAATGTATTCGTCCGATAGTCGAATACTAAACGTTTGATTGGCCATTTGTTTATGATTTTAAGTTTGTTTACGCCCAAAAGTAAGTGCAAACACCCTCAAATGCAATAGATTAGCCCAAAAACCGACAAAACTTGTTATTACCGTAATAACAACACTTTTTTTGTGCCCTTTTTGTATCTTTTTTGTATCCGTTTTGTATCCGCTATAACTATCTATAATTCAATATATTATATTTCTTTTTCTTTCAAAGGATACAAAGATACAAATTAAAAGGGTAAAAATATAGGTAAGGGGTTTAAGGGGTGGCGGGGTCGATACACGTACCCCTCTGAACACTCCGCTGGGTGGCATGGGTGGTGTAATCTTTGTAACTGCAGCACGGCATGGTGGGACGGTAAAACAAAAGCGACCGCATCGATGTGATGCAGTCGCCTGGTATAAATATGATGGATAGAAGGAATATTAGAAAAGATCAGAATGTGAACCAGTTCTAATTAACGTTATAATCTTAAGGTCGTTTGTGTCACTCTTTTCGTAAATGAGTAACCAATCAGGCCTTATATGGCACTCTCTTGTTCCTTTATAGTCTCCTTTTAGTTCATGGTCACGATAGTAAATAGGTAAAGGAATATCCTTGGCCAACATGTTAATTACCTCTGCGATTTCTGCTTCTGGCAAATTCCTTTTAAGAGCCAATCGCAAGTCCTTTTTAAATTGATTAGTAGAAACAATAGTCCTCATCTTACCTCATTTAATAGATCATTAAAGCTATTGTAGCGAGTAACCTTACCTTGTTTTGCTTCCTGAAATGCTTTTTTAGTCGTAGCATTAAATTTAGGTGTTTCATCCTCTATGATTACCCCTAAACTTCTTAAATAACCTAATAAACTTTTTCCTGTATTTGTTCTTTCGTTAATATTGATTACGTAGGTTGCCATAACATTGTCCTCCAAATATTTCTTTCTGCAAATATAATGGATTTTGTTTACAAAAAAAAACGACCGCATCGATGTGATGCAGTCGCCTGTTCCTAGGACTTTTTTGTATTAAGTTATGATTTTGGGCGATTTTTATCGCACCAGTCCACAATCTCTTGGGTATAATAGATTGCATCTTTGGCGTTACCTACGCCCTTATAACCATCATATCCCATGATAATATGTGCAGCTTGATATTGATTAACAAGAAAACCGAGAAGTTTCTTGTTGCGTTTAGATGCCGCTTCTTGAAAATCTTTAATATCGAGACGCTGTCTTGGTTTTTTCTCAATTTTAAGAGAATAACAAAGCGCAATAATAGCACCAGTCCATAGAGCATGGCCAGCCAATTTAACGTACTTAGAATCTTCGTATGAACGAGTTTCCGGATTTAGTATTGCTTTCTCTTTTAGCAGCGTTTTAGCGTTTTCAATATAACGCTGTGCTTCTTTAATAGGGTCTTTCATTTCCATGATGTGATAACGTTACAAATGTATAAATATTTTCTTTAGCACCAACTACTTTTGATAGTCTCGTTTACCTCGTCCTTGGTTTGGATGTAGAAATATTCGCGCTGTACGCCGTTTATTTTGCGTGTTATGCGCTTACTGCCTTTGCGCAGCTGTGGTGGGTCTAACTGTATAATGTAATCGCTGTTTTCGCAATAAGCAGCAAGGGCCTTCTTAAATTTCTGTTGGCTCCAGGTGCGGTTGCCTGTTTCGTCTCTAAAATTTTCAAAGGCTTCTTTGCGCGATATAAGCGTATCTAAATTATCGCTGCCAGGTGCAAAATATAGTTCTGCCCATTCCAAAAATCCGCCATTGCCCATTTCGGCAATATTGATGCGCTTATATACGTTCTCCATGGGCGGCCTTATTACCTCGCCATGCGCCGTACATTGCAAATACATTTGCAGACAGTCTATACAAAAATTATAATCAGCATTGTATTCATCCTCGGTGTAATTATGTCCAAATAGGTCTTTGCCAAAATCGTCGGCAATGCTCCTAAATTCGTTATATGCAGTGCCTTGTGCATGGTAATAGTCTGAATACACCATATAAAGCAAACGCCTTTCCGTGCTACCTTGTTTGGCACCAACGGGTGGAAAGTTAGAAGCAAACACCGTAATAGGGCTATCGTGATAGTCTATTTCGTAAGAATCCTGTCCTTTGCGGTTAATGGTAGTGTTACCTGTAATTAGGCTGTAGAACGTGTCAAAATCAAAATACTGGCGAGGATCGTCAATAAGAAGTATGTCTGTCCAGCAGCTTACGCGGTCTAATAAGTGTTTGTTTTCTGTAAGGCCTTTTTCGCGCCCTTGGAGCGTAACTACATTAAGCAGGTTTAAACGCTTAATAGCGTTAATTAGGAACGATTTACCGCTACCGCCAGAGCTCTCGCCATCTTCGCTTAAACGGTTCTCCATAATCCATACCGCCATAGGTTTAGATTCTACTTTATACTGGTGCAGCATATAACCAATAGCATAGCACTTGTTGGCCAAATGTCGCACCTGTTCGTGCTGTTCCTCGGCCGATAGGCGAGGGCCATACACAGAAAACTTATAATCCAGCAAGTAACGAGCATCTTCATCGGCGTTGCCAGTAGTCCTCTCTTCAAATTCTTGACGCCAATACATACGGCTGGCATTTACCAGCGAAGCAAACAGCTTACTTTGTGTATGTTTTACCTCAAAGTAGCCATCGTTTAGAGTAAAAGCAGCATCCATACGTTTAAATCGGTGCGGAGCAATGGCCTTATCCCAGCAGTGTTTGCTGCTGTTCTTGGTAGATATGGTTTCTATATCCTTGGCCGATACTTTAATAGCCGTGTTTTCAAAGTAAAAGATGCGGCTTTGGTGGTCGCTTTTATCCAGGTCGATTTCTACCAATGGTAAATCGTCGCATAGGGACGATGTAGTTTTTTTGCTATCCTGATACAGACGTTGAATCTGTATCGATACAGCCTGTTCGCGCAGTTGCTCTTTAACAAAAGCCCTAATTTCTTTGGCTTTATATTCTTTTACCCTATAGCCTTGAATGCGCACATAGCGTTCGTTAGGGCTGTTTTTGTCTTTAATTCGGGCAAAACCACAGCAACGTAGGTACCATAGCAGGCTAATGGTGTTAATTTCTAAACTATCTTTCTTTTTGCCTTTCTCCCAAAACTGGCACTGAACGGCGGTATAAACCAGCTTATCAAACTCATGTCGGCTGGATAGTTCGCAAAAATCGGTTAAGTCTTTGCGTTTATTGCCTCGACGATCTTTAAAATTGCTAATCCACGATGGTAGTAGCAGCGTATGCAAACGCCAATGTTTTAGCGCGCGTTCAATGCCCATACGCACACCAGTTTCGTCAATGTCGGGAATATTGATTACTTTCTCGGCGTATCGATACAATAAGTTTATATCTTTTTCTCGCAATTCGGCTGTTTCGCTATTCATCCAAACAGCCGTATATCCCATACCAATGCAGTTAAGCGCATCGCGCTCGCCAGCGCATATAAAAACGTAATCTAACTTAGTGGGTTTACGTGATTCTTTTCCATCCTGCAATGGCTCTTGCTGTTCCAATTTAGCATGTACTTCTTGCAGTTGTTTAAGCCCAAAAAATACATGGTCGCGTGGTTTTTCGCCAACATAAAAGAAACGATCCTTTTTGTCGTAGGCCATGGGCGCATAAATTTTTTGCCATGTGCCGTAGTCAAACATAAAAATGGGAAAATTCTCGTTGCTGCTTATTGTAACCTGGCACTTGGTGCCATTGTCCTTTTTAAACACTTTGCTATAGCTTTTAAGCGACTTAATGTTATACCTGCGCATTACATCGGGCGTTACCATGGCACCCAAAACAGATACATCGCTGTATGGATCATCTTTTTCTACAGCTTCTACAAAACCAATTTTAGCGTCGGCAGCTACCGTTTTAAACTCCTTAATAGGCCTGTTTATCTCTGCCTTAAAGCCTATATCAACGCGGAATCTGTCTGCAATAAAATAGATTGCCTTGCTAAAGTTAACACCCTCTTCGGCCATTACAATGTCAAAGCAGTTTTTAGCCTTAGATTCTGCGCCAAAGTCGGTTACATACCATACGCCCTTTATCTCTTTAATGCACGCACTGGCATCGCTCTCTCCAGGGCGCATTTTAAAATGCTTGTTGGTACCTATACAGGCTTCGGCTTCGGGAAAGTATGATAATATTATATCTAATCCGCCGCGTGTAGCGTTAAGTATTGCTTGTTTCATAGTTTTAATCTAAATAGGGTTATACCTGCAATGGTATTGATGGTGTGGTAATGGCAGCAAGGTACAGGCGTTGCTCCGCTTAGCCAGTTATAGAACACGGCGCGCGTAATGCGGCATCCGTCTATTATTTCTTGCCGTTTTTTGCGGTACTCCGACTTGGGCAGCTCGGAGTACCAGGTTCTAAAATCACTGTTCATAGCTTAGTAGGGTAGTTGGTCGGTTTCGCTATCTATAAATCCGCGTTTTTCAAGTTCTAACAATGTATCTGCTATCTTGCTTTTGTCTTCTTTATAGGCAGATATCATAATCCACGCCTCTTTTGCATTATACGGAAATCTAATTTCGTATACCTGAATATTCTTTTCTACCAAAAAATCTGCAATCTCGGTGGCTCGGCTGTGCTCTACCAATAGTTTATAGCCGTTTACTGTTTCGAATAACATAGTATTTTTGATTTTTAGATTACCCCCAAATGTTTTTAGTTACGCCGTATTTGGCTAAGATTTGTTCAATTACATTTTTCTCTGTTACTTTTGGCTCTACGTGGCCTTTTAGGCGAGCTGCCCAGCTGCTTCTGCTGGTAATGTTAAGAGCTTCCATTATCTCTTTTTTTGCTTTTGGAAAGTCAGCGTACCTTAGCTGCTCCATTCCTGGTCTAAAACTATTGCTCATTGTACTTTTTTTAATATTCTTCAATTATTTGATTGTAAGCTTTAACAAATGCCATACGTTCGTATTCAGTCGCATCGTTAAGTGTTTCTAATACAGATAATATTGATTGGCGAGAAGACTTACTTAATATTGCTAATAATGCTCTTAGCATTGTAATTGTTCTATACGCTTCAGCATGTATGAATGGAGTCACCTCGATTTTATCGCAAAAAATTAGAATAAATTCCATGTCAGAATTTTTCAAATCTTTGCCTAAATTCTTAACAGCATCAAAGGCCTCCTGGTAGGTTTTAAACTTTTTGCTCATAATGTTAAAATTTCATTTTAAAGTTGTTTATTTCGGTTTTTTGCCTTACACTTGTAGTGTTTTACCTTACAAGTGCAAAGTAAAGTAAAAATAAAGTAAATACAAAGTAAATATAAAGGAATTTTTATCTTTTTATGAAGAAAAGGTATTACATAGCTGAATTTCAAACCTTTATAAAAGTTAATAAGTTAACACAGAAAAAGGTTGCCGACTACTTAGGTACGTCGACAGCTTTTGTTAGTCAGATTATAAAAGGTAAATGCGATTTGCCCGATGAAAAATTGCTTAAGCTTAGAGAATCTGACTGGGATACGTCTATGTTTGATAGCTCTGTAAATACAGGAGTAATTATCAATAATAGCGGTAGAGACTTTAATAACAATCATATCGACAACCGCCAATATTACAGCGACAGCCCCGATGTGCTGCGCAAACAAATAGACGATTTAGAAAGAACCATTGCAGAGCGCGAAAGGCTGCTGGTAGAGAAAGAAGAGCGTATCAAGGAAAAAGACAGCCAAATCAAGGAAAAAGACAGCCAAATCAAGGAAAAAGACAGCCAAATAAAAACATTGCTATCCATCCTAAACAAGCAATAAAAGTGCGCCAAAATTGCGCCAAATAGAAGATTTATAACATATAAAATGTACCTTATAGGGTTCTGTAAAGGTGTTTTGATACTGTTAGCAGTCGGCGGTTCGAATCCGTCATCGCCCACAAAAGAGGACTTACAAACGTGAGTCCTCTTTTTTTTGTGCCTTTTTCTGATTCTTCCAGAGATAAAATACTACCTTTGTGAAGGGGACGAGATTTTGCTGTATGACTTGTACGGTCACTGAGCTGGTCGACGTGTTGTTGACCGAAGGGAAAAAGTGCCCGCATGGTTTTGTAGTTAATCCAATTAAAATGATGAAACATTGTTCTGTATGTGGTACGGCGCTTGAATTGCGTTTCTTGAAAGACGAAGGCAAGGAAATACCGTTTTGCCCCGTTTGTGGTGAATATCGCTTTGAAATGTTCAATGTGGCGATATGCGTGGCTGTTTTTACGCCTAAATGCGATAAGGTAATGATGATGCGCCAATATGGCAGGCAAAAGTATAACTTCTTGGGCGGTTACGTAAACAAGGGCGAAAGTGCAGAAGCGGCTCTGCTACGCGAGATGAAAGAAGAAATGGGCATGATTCCTTTGTGTTACGAACCCCTGTTTACGCAATATTATGCGCCATCTAATACCTTGATGCTGGCCTATTATGCCGAGGTAGCAGATGAGGATTTATCGCATCGAAACGTGGAAGAGGTGAATGATGCACGTTGGTTTACCTACCCAGAGGCATCGGACGCCGTACTAAAAGGGGCTGTTGCCGAACGTTTGTTGAAAGAAGTATCGAATAGATTCAAATAGTATAAAAGTATGGCATTGCAGGTATCGGATAGAGAAAAAGAAATTTACAAGGTGACGCTGTGGGGGAGTTTGGTTAACTTCCTTTTGCTGGTGTTTAAGTTTGTAGCAGGCATAGTAGGGCGAAGCTCGGCTATGATTGCCGATGCGGTACATTCTTTATCGGATTTTATAACGGATGTCATCGTAATTATGTTTGTACGCATATCCGAAAAGCCTCAAGACGAAGACCATGATTACGGCCATGGCAAATACGAGACCTTGGCTACGGCAGTAATTGGGCTTATTTTATTAGGTGTGGGTATTGGCTTATTGGTCAATTCAGTTATCGATATTGTCGATTTCTTTGGAGGAAAGCAATTGGAATCCCCTGGAATGTTGGCACTAGTAGCGGCGGTGGTTTCTATTTTGTTCAAGGAGGTATTGTATCAATATACCGTATATAAAGGTAAAAAATTGGATTCAAAGGTCGTGATGGCCAATGCCTGGCACCATAGAAGCGATGCGCTCTCGTCTATTGGTACGTTGGTAGGGATTGCTGGGGCGATGTTTTTGGGGGTACATTGGCGCGTGCTTGATCCGATAGCCGCTTTTATGGTGAGTGTGTTTATCATAAAAGTTGCCATTGGTTTGATAAAACCTTGTATTGATGAACTGCTGGAAAAATCGTTGCCCAAAGAGGTGGAAGATAAAATCATGGAGATTGTGTTGTCGCATCCCGAAGTGAAGCAACCCCATCATTTGCGTACACGCAACATTGGCAATGCCATCGCCATTGAAATTCATATTAGAATGGATGCCACGATGCCGCTCAGAGAAGCACACGATGTAACCAAGCGCATCGAAACATCGCTCAAAGAAGCTTTTGGCAAGAATACCCACATTGGTATCCACGCCGAACCACTGTTGAGGTAAGGGGGTTACAACGCTCCTTCCATGAAGACGAGGGTCATGAAGCCGCAGAGGAGGGCGTAGGTGGCGGCTTTGTGGTAGCCGTGGGCGTGGGTTTCGGGAATCATCTCGTCGCTGATAACGTACAGCATGGCGCCACCTGCAAAGGCAAGCATAACAGGTAGCATAATAAGCGATATGGCGCCCAATCCGTAGCCAATCCAAACCCCTACGATTTCAAGCAAACCAATGGAGAGTGATATGAGCAGGGTGCGTAATCGGCTAACACCGCTTAGTAACAAGGGTGAGATTACTACCATGCCTTCGGGAATATTTTGCAAAGCCAGACCAAAGGTAACGCTCCAAGCAGCATCGTCGGTGCTGTTGTTAAAGCCAACACCTGCAGCAATGCCTTCGGGTAGTTTGTGAATGGCAATGGCCAAAACAAATAGCAAAACCTTGTTGATGTGTTGATTGTTGCTGTGTTGCTCGGCATCCAATCCTGTTATTTTGTGCAAGTGGGGTGTAATGTTATCGAGCAAATTAAGAAACAGCGCACCCAGTAAAACACCGATACCTACTTGCCACCAACCGCCCATGCCAGCCATTTCGGTGGCGGGTAGAATAAGGCCTACAACCGATGCTGC
>CAJGDW010000014.1 GCA_904502115.1 Paludibacteraceae bacterium
AAGGAGATTTTTTTTGACTAATCGGGGAATCGACTAATCGGTGAAAGTTTGTGCAAAGTGAATGCTAACTACACCTCTTTTCTGCTTATTTTGGTTCAATGCACACGTTTTCTATTAAAATATGTTAAATATTTATCATTTTTCATGCAAACGTTTGTAATTTTAAAAATCTGCAGTATATTTGTAATCAGAAAGTCGAAAAGATTTTTCATAGTTTAAGGTTTAGGTTAAGATAAGGGCTTCTCGCCCTTATCTTTTTTTGCTTGAACTATAAACACATACAGAACCCTTAAATTAACACAGATTAGCAACTAAAGATTTGTTTATTCAAAAAGAATAACTACCTTTGCCTCTGTCTTAAAACCATGGGAGAGTCTCGGTAACCTATCGAGATTCTTTATTTTTTTGTGTTTTTTCAAAACCCAGAACTAACCACGTACACCCTAAACAACTAAAGTTGCGATTAAGTGAGTGCAGAAGCAAAGTTTACTTTGATTATGCCGAGCGTGAGCAACTTCATGAAATGCGAAGCATTGAATAAACGACTAAACAACTAAACAATTATATTATGGCTATTACTTACATGTCAAAAGAAGGTTACGATAACCTTTTAAAAGAAATCTCTCACTTGGAGTCGGTAGAAAGACCCCGTATTGTAGCAGCAATTGCAGAAGCACGCGACAAAGGCGACCTTTCCGAAAATGCAGAGTATGACTCTGCAAAAGAAGCACAAGGTTTATTGGAAGCTAAAATTGCCACCCTAAAAGCTACCTTGTTGGATGTTCGCATTTTGGATGAATCGCAAGTATCTACCGATTCAGTTCAAATCCTAACCAAAGTTACCATCCGTAACACCAAAAACAACCAACAAATGAAATATACGTTGGTATCGGAAGCCGAAGCTAACCTACGCGAAGGCAAAATCTCTACCGGCACCCCTATTGCCAAAGCTTTGATTGGTAAAAAAGTAGGTGACATTGTTCCAGTTCAACTACCTGTAGGTACCGTTGAATTTGAAATCATGAACATCGAACTATAAGATTATGGCAAGCATTTTTAGCAGAATTGTTGCAGGCGAAATTCCTTGCTACAAGGTAGCAGAAAACGACAAGTTTTTTGCTTTCCTAGACATCAATCCATTGGTAAAAGGCCACACCTTGGTTATTCCCAAACAAGAGGTTGATTATATTTTTGATTTATCGGACGAAGATTTGGCCCAAATGCAAGTGTTTGCAAAAAAAGTAGCATCGGCTATTAAAGCAGCCTTTCCATGTTTAAAAGTTGGCCAAGCGGTGATTGGGTTAGAAGTGCCTCATGCGCACATTCACTTAATTCCTATTCAAAAAGAAAGTGATATGCTTTTCTCGAATCCAAAACTAAAACTCACTCCCGAAGAATTCAAAGAAATTGCCGAAAAGTTGCAAAGCAACTTTCGATAGTCAATCGTTGATTGTCACTTGTCACTTGTCACTTGTCGCGAGTATAAAAAAATCCAGAGCTGCTCTGGATTTTTTTTTATCGATAACGCAGAAATCACCTTTTAAAATTACTCGCTGGCGCTCGTGAATATTAATGCAAGATGATTACTCTTATTTAGAGTTATAAAAGAGGGATTTCAAGGCTTCACCTTTTAAAATTACTCGCATACGCTCGTGATTTTAGGCGGTCGCTCGGCAATAAAAGCGAGAAAAATAATTCGTAAACTCATTATTTTATTAGTGTAGTCTAAAATTACTCGCATACGCTCGTGATTTTAGGCTACACTCGGCAATAAAAAATAGAAGCGACCTATTTCAAATAAACTTGAACAGGTCGCTTCTATTTTTTATTGCTCTCGCTTGCACTAAAATTCTAAATTATTTGGGGTTCTTGGGAATGGTATCACATCGCGGATATTGGTCATACCTGTAACAAACAAAAGCAGACGTTCAAAACCTAAACCAAAGCCCGAGTGTGGAGCAGAACCCCAGCGACGGGTATTAAGGTACCACCAGATGTCTTTTTCGGGTACACCCATTTCGGCAGCACGGGTTTTAAGTTTTTCGTAGTCGGCTTCACGTTCAGAACCACCGATGATTTCGCCAATTTTTGGGAAAAGAACGTCCATAGCACGTACGGTTTTGCCATCCTCGTTTTGTTTCATGTAGAACGACTTGATTTCTTTGGGGTAATCAGTAAGGATTACGGGACGTTTAAAGTGTTCTTCTACCAAGTAACGTTCGTGTTCCGATTGCAAATCGGTACCCCAACCTACACGGAACTCAAATTTTTTGCCGTTTTTAATGGCTTCTTCTAGAATTTGAATGCCTTCGGTATACGTTAAACGTACAAATTCGTTTTGCAATACAAAGTTGATACGGTCAATCAATTCTTTATCGAACATATCGTTAAGGAATTGAATATCGTCTTTACAATTATCTAACGCCCATTTCAAGCAGAATTTTACAAAATCTTCTGCCAATTGCATGTTGTCGGCAATGTCGTAGAAAGACATTTCGGGTTCTATCATCCAAAACTCTGACAAGTGACGAGGGGTATTGGAATTTTCGGCACGGAAAGTAGGACCAAAGGTGTAAATTTCGCCCAACGAAAGTGCGCCCAACTCGCCTTCTAACTGACCCGAAACGGTAAGGCTAGCGTGCTTGCCATAAAAATCATGGCTATAGTCTACTTTGCCTTCTTCGTTTTTAGGCAAGTTTTCCAAATCCATGGTAGTTACGGTAAACATTTGACCTGCACCTTCGCAGTCTGATGCCGTAATAAGGGGAGTATGGAAATAGTAGAAACCACGTTGGTGGAAGAAGGTGTGAATGGCCATGGCCATGTTGTGACGAATGCGGAACACAGCACCAAAGGTATTGGTACGAGGACGCAAGTAAGCAATATCGCGCAAGAACTCCATGGAGTGACCTTTCTTTTGCAAAGGATAGGTTTCGGGATCGGCTTCGCCATACACCTCGATAGAGGTAGCTTGGATTTCTACCGATTGGCCTTTACCCATGGATTGTACCAAAGTACCGTTTACTCCAATGCAAGCACCGGTGGTAATTTTTTTCAATTCGTTTTCGTCGAAATTAGCATTATCGACTACAATTTGTATGTTATTGATGGTAGAACCATCGTTCAAAGCAATAAAACTAACGTTTTTGTTTCCACGACGGGTACGTACCCATCCTTTTACAATGATGCTTTCGCCGTACGATGTCATTTGCAACGCTTCGGCGACTTTTTTTCTTCCAATAATTCCCATTACTTTAGAATGTTTGATAATTAGGGTGCAAATATACTATTTTTTGTTTAATCGTTTAGTCGTTTAGTCGTTTAATTGTTGAACGAACACAACCCCATGCATAAATTCGTAAAACAATTTAACGATTATGCGATTTAACAAAGTTGAAGCACTAAAACGTAAACTGTCCTCTAATTATTGGTGTTCTTTGCGCAACAAATCTTCTAATGTTTTAACCGGCGTAAAGGTTTCAATAGGCACTTCCACAAAAATGGTGTTCCAATCGGCCATGGCTCCGTTCCACAAGCCTGGCAACTCTTGAATGATCATTTCTACGCCGTTTTGTTTCTTTTTAGAGATAAAACCGGTGTTTTTATCGATGTAGTTTTTCAAGTTAAACTTATTACCCTTGTAGTTTTTAACCCCACAAATTAAATCGACAGGGTTAAAGTGCGACGATTCTTTTACCATATCCACTTGGAAACGGTTGTTAAAGTCTATTTGCGACGCCTCGATGATTTGCAGATTCTTGTGTCCGTGCTCGTTGCGTACCCAATAAGGGCCACCACCAGGCTCACCTTCGTTGCGCACCATGCCGCATACACGAATGGGTCGGTTCAGTTTACGTCCTAAATAACTAACACGTTCACGCATGCTTCGGCTAAAATAAGTCATGCTAAAACGAATGTTGAGCAATTTGGAAGCAAAGCCTTCTATTCTTGACAAGGCACCTTCGCTCACCGAAAGCGATTCCAACTGATGCAAACAATCTGCCACAGCTTCTTGAATGTACAACAAGTAACCCGCTAGCGCCTTTTTATAAAGGTAGGTAGTAGGACGCAACGCATCGGTAGTTACGTTATCGATGTTCTTTATAAAGATAAGGTCTGCTTCTAGCGCATTAAGGTTCTCGATAAGCGCGCCATGACCCCCGGGGCGGAACAAAATACTTCCGTCTGCATTACGAACAATGTTTCCTTCTTTATCCAAGGCAATCATATCGGTTTTGCCCATTTGTTCCGAAAATTCGATGTGGTATTTTACCCCATAACGAGCTTCGTACTTGGGCACTACCTCGTTTACTTTTTCTTGGAACAATGCACGATGTTCGGGCGATATGGTAAAATGCAAATGCACGGTTTTATCGACCATTTGGGCATACTCTACACCCTCTACCAAGTGCTCCTCGAAAGCAGTGCGGGCTTCGTTATTGTACTTATGAAACAGCAACATGGCTTTGGGTTTGCTTTGATAACCCAACCCATCGGTCTGCAAAATGTAATGCGCAATGGTAGGATAATCCTTTTCTTGCAACAATTTTTTTGCCTCTAAACCATGCTTTTCAAGTATTTTGTTCAACTCGTCCGATAGTGCCAACTTGGCCACGTTGTCCAAACATTTGGTAATGCGCGCAAAACCAATTTTCTTTTCGGATGCGTTGTATTTTTGTTCTACATCTATCAAATCTTTAAACATACGCGATGCCGCACCCGATGCAGGCACAAATTTAACCATGCTAAGTTCGTCGCGTTTTTTATCGAACAACTGGGCATATTCTTCGGCTTCTTCTGGCGTAAAGCGCACAATGCCATCGCCTACCGTTGCAGCTCCCGCTAAATTGGCAAACGGAAAACCCTTTTCAAAGTTTTCTATTTGTGTTTGAAACTGCAATTCGGTAATCCCTTTTTGTTGTAGTTGTTTTAAGTCTTTGGTTGAAAGCATGATGTTATGATTCGATAAATGGGTGATAAAGTTACGATAAAATGGACAATTATGGGCTACCTACGCCTCCTTTTTCTTCTTTTTGGCCGCTTTTAGTTCTTTCTCCAACTGTGCAATCATCTTTTCTTGGTCGTTGATGGTCTTTAAAAGCTCGTTCAACTCTTCGTTCTCGATAGAAGTAGGATACTCGGCTTCGACACGCAACAAGAAATCGGATAAGATGTTCATGTAGTTGATAAATGCATCGTAAGGCGATTCAAAACTACTACCCCAAGCTTGTTTAAAGCTCATAAAACGGAAATAATCGGCACATTGCAAGTGCAACCAGTCGCGTTTTAGGTTCTTTTCTTTGCATAGGTTGACACGTTCTGTTACGCTATACAATTTAGCAATGGCTTCCTCTTGCAAGTGATTGCCCAACATTACACTCAAATCTTTTTCTTCGCCTTGCCACGACATGGGATAAGGTGCTGTTAAGGCTGCAACAGGTTGATAATCGTTTATTTTTGAAGGGGTTACAAAACCCAATCCTTTGTTCAATGCCAAACGAGGCAAGGCTTTTAGGAAATCAAAAATTCCAGTATAATCTTTTTGCACGCAACCAAAGGTTTCGTAACCCATCCAAATATTAAAGATTTCTTCTTCTTGAGGCGATGCTGCCATCCAATCAATGAATTTATCGGCCGTCAATGGATATTCACTCCACGATGTATTGGAAAAATCGAAGGTAACGTGGTTACTCATAATGTAGTTACGTACCAACAACTTTACCTTGGGCAAATAGGCATGCTGATAAACATAATTAGGACTGCGCCAGCCCAAAATGTGTTTCGCACCTTCCATCAGGATGGTTTTGTATCCCATCGAAGCCACTTTTTCGCCGATTTCATCGGAATAAATAAAGTCTGTATTCCTAAATGCAGATGGCTTCTTACCAAACAATTCTTTTATTTTATCGGCGTGTTTTTTTACCTGCAACTCAAATTCGTCCTCGTTGTAAATGGAAGCCATGGAATGACCGTAAGGTTCTGCCAAAAACTCTACCTGACCTGTGGCGGCCAACTCTTGGAAGGAATCAATTACCTCGGGGGCATACTGTTCTAGTTGCTCGATGGCAGCACCCGAGAGCGAAAAGGCACACGAAAAAGCCTTGCTAGAAGTTTTTATGGCTTCCAACAAAATTTTATTCGCAGGCAAGAACGATTTTTCGGCCAAATAACGTACGCGCTCTTCGTTGGTAAAATCGTCGTAGTAGTAATGGTCGTTTCCAATCTCAAAAAAACGATAGCGTTTTAGAGCGTATGGAATATGAACTTCGAAATATAGGCAAATGTTCTTCATATTATTGATGCGTTTAGTCGTTTAGTTGTTTAGTTGTTTAGTTCGCTTCGCTCATGAATTTTAGTGCGAGGTGAATGCAGAATCCATGTTTACATGGGTTATGCTGAACCGATGCCTAAAATCATGTAATAAGTTGCTCACGTTCGGCATAATCAAAGTAAACTTTGCTTCTGCACTCACTTAATCGCAACTTTAATCGTTTAGTCGCGATACACCACAGCGTTATAAATATCGCGGACTTTAAGGCCAGCTTTGTCCCAAGTAATGCGGTTTACCTCGTCGCGCCCTTCTTTGCTTAAGGTTTGGTAAATGGACGGATATTCCACAATGGCATAAATGGCATCGGCCATGGCATCAATGTCCCAGTAATCGGTTTTGATGGCGTGATCTAGAATTTCGGCACAACCCGATTGTTTGGATATAATAGAGGGGGTACCCACCTGCATGGCCTCTAAGGGCGATATACCAAAGGGTTCGGACACCGATGGCATCATGTACACATCGCTATCGGCCAACATTTGGGTTACTTGCTTGCCTTTTAAGAAACCAGGGAAATGCATTTTATCGGCAATGCCACGTGTAGCAGCAAGGTCTATCATCGCCTGCATCATATCGCCGCTGCCTGCCATCACAAAACGCACATTTTTGGTACGTTCCAATACCTTGGCAGCTGCTTCTATAAAGTATTCAGGACCCTTTTGCATGGTAATACGTCCTAAAAAGGTAACCAGTTTTTCTTTGCGGGGCGTTTTTACAAATTGCTCTACGTTGGGAATGGGGTCTACCGCATTGTGTACGGTAGTTACCTTGCGTGGGTCTTGGTGGTATTTCTCTATAACGGTACGACGGGTTAGATCGCTCACGCAAATAATGTGATCGGCAATGTCCATGCCTCGTTTTTCGATGCTGTACACCGTTGGATTAACTTGTCCGCGGCTGCGGTCAAAATCGGTAGCATGCACGTGAATCACCAAGGGTTTGCCTGTAATCTGCTTGGCAAAAATACCGGCTGGATAGGTCAACCAGTCGTGCGAGTGAATGACATCAAAGTCCAAACTATGCGCCAATACGCCGGCTACCGCCTCGTAATTGCTAATTTCTTGCAACAAGTTATCGGGGTATCTGCCCGAAAACTCAATGCAACCAATGTTGTTGGTTCCAATGCGGCTGTAATCGTATCGAATGTGATCGCGGTAAAAATAATACTCATCGGGGTGCATAATGCCACCCAAAGTTTTATCCACCTGGTCGTACGATGCCTCTTTCCAAACAACCGGTACATTGCACGCACCAATTATTTTTAAGAAACTCTGGTCTTCGTCGCCGTGTGGTTTGGGTATAACAAAGGTAATGGACAAATCTTCTTGCTCTGCCATACCCCGCGTTAATCCATAACTAGCGGTTCCCAGACCTCCTAATATGTGCGGTGGAAATTCCCACCCAAACATCAATGCTTTCATAGTAAGGGAATTACTGCATATCGTTTAACAATTGTAATGTTCTTAAAATTTCGCCTACCGATGGCGCATACGACATAGCCCCGTGTCCCTTAAAGGGTGGATTGCCATCGTGCAATTCGGAAAGCGTACCCACGCAAAGTTTTTTCATTTCGGCTTCCATGCCAATGAGCAAACGTTCTACAAACGAAACGCCTCCTTGCTTGTGTATTTTTAGGTATGCCTCTGCGTAAGCACCTGTAAACCATGGCCATACTGGGCCGTTGTGGTAGTTACGGTTGCGTTCTAGCATACCCCCTACGTAGTTGGGACGGTACGAACCACTTTTGGGACTTAAGCTGCGTAACCCCTTGGTAGTAAGCAACTCGCGTGTACAAACATCAAGCACCGATTTTTGTTGTTGACGGTTCAGGGGCGAGAAAGGCAACGATACTGCCAATATCATATTGGGACGCACCTCCACATCGCGGTACTGTCCGTTTACATAATCGTACAAATAAAGACCGTTCCAGAACGTAGCCACAAAAGACTGCTCTACATCGGTAGTTAATTGGGCCAAGCGACTGCGTTGGGCAGCGGTTTTTGCTATCGATTGTGCAAAACACAACGCATTGTACCACAAGGCATTTAACTCTACTACATAACCCGTACGGGGGGTAATGGGCAACCCGTTTTCGGTGGCATTCATCCATGTCATGGGCACCACAGTGCCATCTACGTAGAGCAAACCGCCCGCTTGCATGTACACGTGGGGATGGTGCTGATCGGCAATAAATTCCACTATTTGCACCACCATTTTTGCCATTTCATCGGGCAAAATTCCTTTTTTATCTTGGTTGGCATATTGTTGCAATGCCCATATAAACCACAACAAAGCATCGGGCGAATCCAATTCGGAAATGGATTTACATTCTGCCCCATCCATAAAGGCTTCTATTTCAGCTAGCGCCGATTGAGCCAAATCCAGGAACAAATCCTTTTCGCCTATGCTCAAAGTACAGCCAGGCATGGCTATGAATTGATCGCGGGCACGTACTCCAAACCAGGGATACCCTGCTAACAGGTACAACCCATCGCCACGTTTGGCAGTAAACTGAATGGCAGCATTGCGCAAACAATGGTACATATCCACACGCGCTTGGCGCAACGAAAGTTCGTCGTCCCAGATTTTTTTCAGTTTAGCAGGCGATACCTCGCTAATACCTGCCGATACATAAATGCTTTCGCCTTTTTTAATGGGCATTTCAAAATAACCAGGCACCAGCAAATCTTCGGTATAAGGACACCCCCTTTCTAACTCTTTGGCATACATGATATGGTTGTACCAATGAGGGTTATGCACATAATGGGGTTGTTTGGAAAATTGCAAGTACAAGGTTGGGTACTGTGGATAGAGCTGAAAAGAAGCTCCCTTGGTAGCGGTTTGAAAGTGGGTAGATGCCTGATTGTTGGCCTTGGACAACTCGTGCACCCCACGAAACGCCAAAAAGGGTTTGAATCGGATGGTAGTGGCCGAGTGCGCCTGAAGCAACGTATATTTGGTAATGGTACGCGCCTCGTTCGATACCATAAGGCGCTCTTTGGAAATAATCACCCCACCCACACGGTAGATGGTTTTTGAGATTAGTTCGCAGGTAAACTCACGAATGTATTTATGCCCATTGGGACTGAAATGATTGCCCTCGTATTGATGCACACCCAAGTTAAACTCTGCGCTGTGCTGAATAATGGTTTCGTCGAGCGACGAGAGCAAAATATGGTTGTTGTTATCGATGGACGGAATGGGAATTACCAATTGCCCGTGGTACTTGCGGGTATTACAATCTACCAATGTGGTGCTGTTGTAAGCACCCGAACGATTGGTACGTAGCATCTCTTTGGTAAGCGACTTCTCTAGGTTGGTGAGAACGGTCTTGTCGAAATTTAAGTAGTTCATGACCCTTGAATTTTTGCAATCGTTTGCTAAAATAAACAAAATTTAGACAAAGGGCAAATTTTCAGGTAATTAAATAGAAAAGTGTGCTTTTACGTAGCGAGGAAGGTTAAATGTATCAAGTTCTACGCTTGCCTGATAACCCACTTGAGTAAACAATTGTTGGGTTTCGGATCCCAATGCCTGGTTAATTTCTAGGTACACCAACGGAATGTTATGAGCGGCATATTGGGCAATTGCCTGGTAAAACAACAAAGGAGTTTCGTTGGGTACAAACAATGCCAAATGAGGTTCGTGCTGCAACACGTGTTCTTCGATATCGCTTTTTTCGGATTCCATTACGTAAGGAGGATTGCTGACCAATATATCAAAGTCGGGCAGCAATTGGCTGGATTCGGTTAAAAAATTCAGCTGCTTAAACTGCACATTTACCCCGATGGAATGGGCGTTTTTTTGCGCTACTTGCAAGGCTTTTTCGGATACATCTACGGCGGTTAACTCAGCTTGTGGCAAGTAATGCGCCAGGCTAATGGCAATGCAACCACTACCCGTACCTACATCCAAAATGCGCAGGTTTTTACGGTGCTTGTTTTGGTCGATGATTTGACGTACCAAAAAAGCGGTTTCGGGGCGTGGAATTAATACATCGGGGGTAACGGCAAAGCGGAGGTCTAAAAAAGTTTCGTAACCCAATACGTATTGCAAAGGGGTGTGCGCTGCCAGCTGTTGCAACATGTCTACAAGGGTGGCGTACTGCTGGGGCGTAGCGGTTAAGTCGGACAAAAAATAGGTTTTTTGTTCGTCAACTTGCAGTACTTGTGCCACACAGGCCCTAAAAATAAGCGATGCTTCGTGGGGCGAGTAATAGGGCGACAATTGCTGTTTGTATTGGGCATAAAGCGCTTGCATGGTGCAAAGATAACGTAATTTACATTACATCAACACAATATCCACGGGCTGTATCAAAGAAAAATGCTAAATAATTTGGTTCAGAGCGCCAAAAGGTGTAATTTTGACTTACACAATTAACAAGGCAAGTTGCACTTTCAATTTTTGACCGTTGACTTTTGACTTTTGACTTTCGACTTTCGACTTATGACCTTTAACGACAATACATACATGAAGCGTTGCTTCTATTTAGCGCGTTTGGGGCGAGGCTATGTGGCCCCTAACCCCATGGTAGGGTGTGTGGTGGTGGCACAGGGGCGAATTATTGGCGAGGGCTATCACAGGCAGCACGGCGGGCCACATGCCGAGGTAAACGCGCTAAATAGCGTCAAAGAAAGGCATTTGCTACCCGAAAGCACGGTGTACGTCAATTTAGAGCCCTGCTCACACTACGGCAAAACACCTCCTTGCGCCGACAGATTGGTATGCGAGGGCGTTAAGAAAGTGGTTATCAGCAACCTAGACCCTAACCCACAAGTAGCCGGAAGGGGCATTGCCAAGTTGCAAGCAGCAGGCATAGAGGTGATAACGGGCATATTGGAAAAAGAAGGATACAACCTCAACAAGCGATTCTTTACCTATTTTACCCAACACCGACCCTACATCATCTTAAAATGGGCGCAAACAGCCGATGGTTTTTTGGATGCGTTTGACGATAAACCCATCCGCATATCGACCGATATTAGCAAAGCATTGGTACACCAAATGCGTGCCGAAGAAAGTGCCATTCTGGTAGGTACACAAACTGCCCTAAAAGACAATCCCAGTTTGCATACCCGCCGCTGGTTTGGCAAGCATCCGCTTCGCATTGCCATCGATAGGAACCTAAAAATTCCGCCTACACACCATTTATTGGACCAATCGCAGGCAACGTTGATTGTAAACGCTCACCAAAACGACAACATCTATTGGCAGGCAGATTTTAACCAAAACATTATACCTGGGCTACTTACCGAACTTTATAACAGAAAAATTCAGTCCATCATTATTGAAGGAGGCGAAAAAACCTTGCTCTCGTTTATAGAAGGCAACTATTTTGACGAAATTCAGGTAGAAATAGGCCGTTTTTGTTGCCAGGAAGGCACGCCTGCCCCTGTTATCCAACACAAAGGCTTACGCAAGGAAATACAACACATTGGCGATGCCACCTTTATTCACTACTATCGATAAATGGAATTATTAGAGCAAATACTAGAATATGTAATTGCAGGTGCTTATTGGTACTTGGTAATTGCCAGCGTTGCGGTGGTTCTGCTAGAAAATAAAAACCCTGTTAGAACCGTTGCTTGGGTACTTCTATTGCTCTTTTTACCCTATTTTGGATTGCTTTTGTACGTTGTTTTTGGCCGAAGCTTTAAACGCCAAAGCAGGCTAACACGCAAAATGCGCATGCAAATGGTAAACGATATTGAACTCGCTTTACAACACAGAAACGAAGGTCAGAACAACCCCCTATTAGAACAACATAGCACACTTACCCGACTGCTTAGCAGAACGGCACATGCGCCCGTTTTTGCCAACAACAACGTAGATATCTATACCGACGGAAAGAAACTTTTGGATGATATGCTGGCCGACATAGAACACGCCAAACACCACATCCATGCCGAATACTACATTATTGAAAGCGATGAAACCGGCGAGGCCTTTAAAAATGCCCTTATCAAAAAAGCCAAAGAGGGCATAGAAGTGCGCCTTATTTACGATGACTTAGGCAGCTGGCATTTGAAACGCTCTACCATTAACGAGATGCGCAAAGCAGGCATTAAATTGCGCACGTTTTTTAAAATTCGTTTCCCCTACTTTACCACCAAACTAAACTACCGCAACCACCGAAAAATTGTGGTAGTAGATGGTCATATTGGCTATTTGGGTGGATTTAACGTTGCCGACCGCTACACCAAGGGACTCGATTGGGGAATTTGGCGCGATACGCATATTCGTATAGAAGGAAATGGCGTAATTGGTTTGCAAAGTATTTTCCAAACCGATTGGCTGTACATGAGTAAAAAATTCTTTAGTGGTAATAAATATTTCCCCGTTTCATCGAAAGAAAGTAACACATGCCTGCAAATTGTAGGCAGTGGTCCCGACCGCGATTGGGAAACCATTATGCAAGGCTATTTGCATGCCATCATGCACGCAAAAAAGAACGTTTACATTCAAACTCCGTATTTCTTGCCCAACGAGAGCATTGCTAATGCCATTGAAATGGCTGCGTTGCGTGGAGTAGACGTAAGGCTCATGATTCCGTTTAGGAGCGACGAGCGCATTGCCTTTGAGGCGAGCCTATCGTACATGAAAAACATCCTAAAATCGGGCGTAAAAGTATTGCAATACCACAAAGGGTTTATTCATAGCAAAACCATGGTAATTGACGATGAATTGAGCATTGTAGGAACCGCCAACATGGACTTGCGCAGCTTTGAACAAAACTTTGAAGTAAGCGCCTTTATCTACGATAGGCAGAAAGCAGAAGAACTCACCAAAATCTTTTTGCGCGATGCCAGATCTTGCAAAAAATTGACCCTACGCAAATGGGAACAACGACCCCTGTACAAAAAAATTATTCAGTCGCTTGCACGCCTCTTGAGCCCTGCCCTATGACACGCATCTTTTTAATTGGATACATGTGTGCTGGTAAAACTACCATCGGCACCGAACTAGCACAAAAATTGGGCTATAGGTTTATAGACCTGGATCAATACATCGAACAGCAAGAAGGAAAAACCATTTCGGCTCTGTTTGCCGAAAAAGGTGAGGCGTATTTTAGAGGGTTAGAGCGCAAAGCATTGGCCGATATGTTTTTGCAAAAAAAAGTGGTGATTGCCACTGGCGGTGGCACTCCCTGCCAAGCAGATAACATGGCACTGATGAACCAAAACGGCACAACGGTATTTCTGAACCCCAGCCTAGATGAATTGGTAGCTCGATTGGAAATTGGCAAGCATACTCGCCCCTTACTAAAAGACAAGACAAACGCAGAAATGCGCCATTTCATCGAAGAAATGATGGCCCAACGCCTACCCTACTATAGCCAAGCCCAATACACTTGCAGTGGCGATTTACTAACAGGTGCACAAGAGATTATCCAACTTTTACAAAACGTTTAAAGCCGTATGATAGAAGATTACTCATCATCATCGTCAGCTTTTATAGAACCCGGCATTGTTACCAAAGAATGGACGGGTATTTCTTGTTTACAGGTACGCTCGCGCAACGGTCTGTACATTGGAACACGTTACGGTAGGCGTTTTTGCTATAGTTCGCACCTTACCCTCTATCCCTGCGGAAAAATACATAGAACTTTTCCAAGAGTGGGCAGCGAATAAATAAAAAACCTCGAGCCACATTGAAATGACTCGAGGAGAGTATTACAATAAACTAACCATATAGGTTGGGATATACATAAGTTCGTTATCACCTTTTTGAAAATCTTTACTGTAAACTAGGAAACTATTGCTTATTCTTTGAGAATATTTTTGTCTAAAAACATCTAAAGAAGCATGGGTCTTATATCCAGAGGATTTCACTTCTATTGGACAAATCTTATTTCCTTTAGACAAAAGAAAATCTATCTCATAATAATGTTTTTCATCACGTTTCCAAGTATGATAAAACAATTTATTTCCAGAAGAAACCAATTGCTGTGCCACTATATTCTCAAAAATATAACCTAAGTTTACTGATAACTTATCTGAAAGCAATTTTTGATAAATTACGTTCTCTGTATAATTCTTATCATAAAAAGCTAAGGTTACGAATAAGCCTGTATCGCATAAAAACAACTTGAAGATGTTTTTATCTTTAGTTAAAGACATGCCTACATTAGGGTCTGAAGTATGATATGCTACATTAACAATTTTACTTTCATCCAATTTCTGCAATAAATCATCTTGCAATTCTTCATTAATATTACCTAAAACCTTAGATGTTATATACCTCCTATCATTCTTTGCCAGCATTCCTGGTATCGAATTAAACATCATAGATAGTTTTCCTGAAGGATCTATTTTTTGCAAATCTTCTTCATATAATTTTAATATTCTGCGCTTAGCAATGTCCACTTCATTAAAATTATTTGTTTCTAGATATGCAAGAATAGCCTGAGGCATACCACCTACCAACATATATAATCTAAATCTACGCATCATTTCCCTATGCATATCATCCAATGGTTTCTTATCTTCCCAATATTTTTTTATAAAAGGGAATGTCATATTATCATCAAGTGCCCAACAAAATTCCTCATAATCCATCGGATACATAGATATTCTATCTTCTTCACTTGGTATAGTAATGGTTTCTACGTTCTTCTTTATACTGATTAGTGAACCTGTTTCAATATAATCATATCTACCATCTTGTACCAAGTATTTTATTGCCTGTCTTGCATTAGGACATTTTTGCACCTCATCAAATATAATTAGAGAATTTCTTTCTTCTAATTTTATCTTATAAACGGTTTGAAGAAATAGAAAAATATAATCCAAATCCATAAGATTATCAAAGAGTTTCTTTACCTCTTCTGAGGTTTTATTAAAATCTATTAATATATAAGATTTGTATTCATTTTTAGCAAATTCCTCAACTATAGTAGATTTTCCAATACGTCTTGCCCCCTCTATTAATAATGCAGTTTTACCATTATTTTCACGTTTCCACTGCAAAATTTTGTCGTATATTTTTCTTTTAAAAACCATAACACACAACTATTTGATTATCTGCAACAAATATACACATTTTTTATTCCCCCACAAATTCAAAATGCCAAAAACTGCATTCTCCCACAAATTTAAAATAGCATTTCACCTATTTCCCCACAAATTTGCAAACAAAAAACCCTCGAGCCACATTGAAATGACTCGAGGGATATTGCACAAAACGCAAGGCTGATTTCACTTATAGGCTATTTTTTATCTCTTCAACGTTAATACCTTCACATATAATTGTCCCTTGACGAATTTCATCTAAATATTCTTCATTAGCATATAAATAACTTGATTCTCCACGTTCTTTTAACTTTTTAGATATTTCAAGGTTAACTTTGTCGTTATATATACATTCATCTATTTCTTCGCTTGTATATCCTCCGCCAAGTGATTCATATAAATCCTCTTGTTCTTCTGTTAAAAACTCTACACTATCCCCCAAAATATCTCTTGTCCAATTTTGTTCTCCGATAATATTCAATACAAACTGATTAAAATCTTCATTATGAGAGTGATGAAGTAATTTTCTAACTATTACTTCTTGTTGTTTAGTTAGTTTTTCCATTTCTTTAACTCAGCTGTCAACTCGTCTATTTTTCTAATGCCAATAATACCACCTAAAACAAGTTGCACGCAAAAGTATAAACTCATGTTTACTTTTCTATGTAATTGTATAGTGCAATGAGTTTTCCTTGTTTTAGTCCTTTTGCGTTTACTAAAGATGATTTAGGGTAATTTTGTCGACTAGAAAAGACAATTTGTTCTTTTTCTGGTTATTTTTGTCCTACATAAAATTACATTCTTTCTATAATAGTTTTCACGAACCTCAAACAGTGTTTAAGTTGAGAGAAAATAGTGTATTCCTCACTAGTATGAGCATTGTAATAACCACAACTAATATTGCAAACAGGTATTTGCAAACCTCTCATTTTTAACTCCACCACATCTGTTTTTCCGCCTTCTACCATTTGGTAATTGAATTCAGATAAAATCTGCTCTGGGATAAAATCTTTCTCACAAAGTTGAGTATTGTCTTTGCCAATATAAACCACCTCACTGTCAGCCTTTCTATCACAGGCAAGCACATATCTCACATTGTCAAAGAAAGATAAATCACACGCTCTTGAACCTCTACAACCAGCTATCTCTCCCACTTTTTCTTCTTCCACAAAAAGCGCTACCTTAAGCACAGGGCACTCATGCAATAGGTTTATGGCTACCCAAATCCCGTTTTTATCATCGGCTCCACATCCTACTTGATTATTATTTTCATCCACTGCATACACCTTGTCATCTTCCACCAAAATAGTGCGTTCGCATGGCAGATGCACCTCATCAAGATGAGCAGTGACACAAGCATACGTATCAGCCACTCCCTTGGTGATAAAAAGATTGCCAATTTCATCCTCTACTATCTGTAGAGATAAATCGCTTAAACACGATTTCACAAAGGCTTTCACCTCTGTCTCTCCTCCAGATTTGGCACAAATTTTATATAATTCGGTTAATAAATTCATTATTTACCTATCATTTAAAACACATAAAGACCACTAATCTACATAATCTTTCATACCAAAGTCGTGCCCTTTAATTCTTGTGAGCATTTCTGGAGGTACAATTTGTTCTTTTTCTGGTTCAAGCACAGCATGAAATGTGTCGGCAATGCATTTAGTTGTCTCCAAAAATCTATTATCAAACAACCACACAAAAGCCTCAACACGCATAGTAAATATATTATCAGCTTTTATATAGTGGGCTACATTTTGTTTGCTTACTGCATACCAAATATTTTTATCGGATTTGTAACCATATCTATTATCCAATTCAGTAGAAAGCGATTGATATAGTTTGTCAAATGTAACAAAATCTGTTACCTTGCTATTTGGATTATCATACGAAGTATCACCCTTGGTAGGATTATAGCAGAAGTGAATTTGATGAGGACGAGATTTAGGTCCTGTTGCTGCTAAAATAGGAATCACCCAACTATTTTCACGAGAGGCAAAATGGTTTATATCCTCTAAAAATAAAGAAAGGTTTGGACAATTATTTACATCTGAGATTGTGTAATAAGTAGTAGGATTATCAATATCTGTTTCAATTTCCTTTGATACAAAATTAAAATTTCCTAGTTTAGCTATATGATATGCGAACCAGCCTGTAACAGGTTCTGTAGTGCCAGATGTACAAATAATTGTAATGCGAGACCCTCTGTCTATGCAGCATCCATAAGGTTTATTTTTTACGTAGTTGATAAGCACTATATTACTTACTGGATTGTCTATTTCATTGACTGAATCTTGTAAATTATATATATGCAAACAATCAGATGCCTGAACCGCTTCTACTATCTGATCGTGTGTTATATATTTACGAGTAAGAATTCTATCTAAAGGAAGATAGCGTGGCACATAGAACAAATTTGTATGCTGTTGGTCTTTCAGAAATTTAAAAGACTGCACTATGCTACGAATCCAACCTTGCACTTTTTCCTCTTTTTCATCCTTTTCCATTACCTCGGTAAACGCCGAACCAATAAGACCTGCAGGCACAGCAAAAATAGCAATACCTAAAATACCAATAATACAAGCGATAATTCTACCTACAAATGTGATAGGAGGAGTATCAGCAAAGCCACCAGGGTCACCAATATACTGAGCAAAAGACCACACAACAGACTTCCAACCATTATTATATACATCTGGTTGAGCCTCATGTTCTACAAAGAAAAGAATAAATGAAAGAATTAAGGTAACAATGGTTAAGAACTGCAAAGACACAACCATCTCGTGTTTCTTAGCAGTAAAAGCACGTGATAATATGCTAAATGCCTTCATATAGCGGAAAACACGAAGCAAACGTGCTATACGAAGTACCTTTAATGCCATATATGGCACAGACATAAAGAAATGCAAATAAAAAGGATAAGTAGATAAAATATCTATCAAACCATAAAATGAGAAACAGTATCTCACGCGACCCATAAATCCTTTATATTTAGGGTCTAGCAAGTCGGCGCACCAAATACGTAGCGTTACCTCTATTGTAAAGAATATTGTAGTAAAATAATCTATAAAGTGTAACCACTTACCATATTGCTCCACAATAGAAGAATATGTAGAAAGGAACACCTCTAAAGTAGAAATAATAATTAAACCAATAATGGTATAGTCCAGTATATTATGCCATTGTTTTGTTCTTAATTTATCATCAAAGACTCTTGATAGATTTAATTTTAAAGTTTGTATATCCATTTATAATATCCTTATTTCATTATAGTCTTATGGACTCTCTCACACTTTCACTAACTCCAAATAAAAAAACCCAATGCTATTACCAGAGGTGTTACTACACTAATTAACACCCCTATTGTAATTAATAATCCAAATCCAACTAGAGAACAACATGGTTAGATTATTTCCAAACCCCTTTTTTGCAACCGTTTTTCTCACATTCTTCGTTGAATGCAGCCAGTGTCTTTTCGTCAAGTGCACCCATCGTATAGTAACGTTTGCCATCTGCTGTTGTATAGCATACTTGAGCATACAAACCAAATACGGTATCGAATTCTTTTTCGAGCGATTTGATTTTTTTGTTGCCAGAAATACTAATATCACCACCCGAATCTGCACGCCTAACAGATGCTAGTGTTCTGTCATCTGGAATTTCAGCTGATAAGGTTTCTCCTCTTTTCACCATATCACGTCCATAACTATAGCAAACCCACAAGTTGAGATATGGAAATTTTTTATTAAATTCCTTGCGTAATGTTCCTACTTTCTTATTGCCAGACACCGATATTTCGGTTGCTTTTTTAGCAGGTTCGGCCTTTTTAGCCGTGGTAGTTTTTTTAGCTGTTGTGGTTTTCTTTGCAGCTGCTGTTTTCTTTGCGATTGCCATAATTGTAATTTTTTAATAAGTGAATAATTATAAGGTATTTGTTATTAGCTAAATAAGCGTTTTAGTCTGTTTTTTAGGCTGCCTTTTGCTTTAAAGTCCAATATTGCGCCACCTATTTTGCGCTCCAAACCTTGTTTGGTGGTAATCATTTAGTGTTCCTTACTATAGATTTCTAAAATCATTTATGCAAATATAAACAAACGTGAAATGCCCATCAAAGTCCTTTTTAGTCCATATTTCTCGGGGGGGGGGGGGAGAGAAGGGAGTGCTTAAAATTAAGGCCGTTAGGAAAAAAAAAGAGGCATATTTTGTATATGCCTCCTTGTTTGATTGATAGATAATCGACTAAATTCGTTATTATTTCTTAAGTCTTACCATTAGCAGTCCTTTTCTAGAACCTGCCACGTAAGAGGTAGGTTGCTGGCCGTCGCGCAAAAGATTATCGAGATACATGGGATGTCCCTCTAAAAAGCACATGGTTTGAAAGGTATCACCCTCTAAAATTTTGGCATTAGCGCTTTGAATTACCTTGTAGGTATTATGACCTAGATACCTGAATACACAATGCCTGTTGGGCAACCAAGTTACTTCTACTTCTTGGCCTGCTTGTAGGTCTTCTGAACGAATACCAGACTCTATAAACTGTACACTCTCTTCGTCTTCTAATGTTTTAAGGTGCTCTAAATAGCCCTCAAAATCATTAAATCCTAGAAATTTAGATAGCAAACAAAGGGTAGAACGACGGGTGGTGTCTGCCCCATCTATGTATCCCCATAATCTTTTAAGTGTAGTGGGCGAGATATTTTCGTGCAGACGTTCCCATACCACTCCTGCCAAGAACTCAAAGTCGTAAGGTGTTTTGATTTGCCTGTTGACTTCTTTCTCGATGTCATGACGTAACGTTACTATTTCTGGTGAGTATTTATTCATAGCACTACAAAGATAGTATTTAATTCAATAGCGTTTTTAATCCTTGTTAGTCCTTAATTTACTGGTACGTGCACAAAAAAAAGGAGAACTAGTTCTCCTTTTTTGCCTATTATACTAGGGATGTTATTGAGCAGCCTGTATAGCAGCTACTTTTGCCTTTGCAGCCATAATTTTGGCTTTAGATGCATCATCTACACCAGCAATGATTTTATTCATTACTTTTTCTAGGTCGTTGTATTCTTCTTCAGCACCTTCGGCAATTTCTACCATAGCATCCACTTCGCCTGATTTTGCTTTTGCTAGCAATTCAAGGTATTTTTCTGCCACTTCTTCAAAATCGGCAATTTTGCCTTCGTACATGCTGGTTAATTCTTTTTCTAAATCTTTTTCTAGTTTTTCTTTGTCAGCTTTTCCAAGAAGTTCTTTCGCTTCGACAACATTAGTTAAATAACCCATATCGTTCGCAGCTACTTGCATTTGAGTAACTGTTAAACTCAAGTCTTTTGCTAAGTCAAACACTTCAGACTTATCTTCTGCTTTAATTGCGTCATTCAAATCTGCAACCATCGATTCTGTATCAGAAGAACATGCAGCAAACATTGCACTCGCAAAGATTGCCATATAAATGTATATTTTTTTCATGGTTTTCTATATGTTAAGTTATTAATCTACTATTTGTTTTCTTAATTATTAATTGTTAGAGACCAGCTTTTTTAATTGCTTCGTTCAAAGCAGACCCGAAGAAATACTTCTCTACCAAATCTTTCACGGTATTTGCTTGATTGATGATTTCTTTTACTTCTGCATTCAAGTAACTCTTAGCATTAGCAAGTCTATTTTTTAAATATTTTACTTCGTCATCTAACTTAACAAGTTCTTCAAGTTTGTCGTCGTTTTTGGGATCTTTTGAACATTCAACTAATGCTTCTGCATAGTCTTTTACTGCATCTAAATAAGCTTCTGCAACTGATTTGTACTCATCGCTCATTTCTTCTTTGATGTAATCGTTGATCTCTTGTTTTTGTTCAAGTGTCAAAAGATCCATCGATTCATTCAATGCTTCATTAATGCCCAATACTTGTTGTTCTGTCATTAACAAATCATAATCAAAAGTTACTTCTGCTATAGCATCTTTGTCTTTGCTATCTACTGCATCTTTCATATCTTCTACGGCTTTTGCGTAAGGATTTGAAGAGCATGCAACGCACATTACTGAAAGTGCAATTGCTGATACTAAAAATTTTACTGTTTTCATAATTACTTTTATTATTGTTAAAAAATACGATTTTTAAAACGTTTGCATCTACAAAATTAAACACTTTTTAGAATTTTGCAAAGAAATTACTATTTTTTTTAAAAAAATGACATCGAATGCTTCTCTGCCATTTCATATAGTTAGAAATTAGTGCATAAAAAAAGAGGATCCGTATGGACCCTCTTTGTAAAATTTAGTTGCTATTATTTCTTTGCTTCGAGCTCCATTGCAGCCTTAAAGACTTTTTCCAAATCAAGACAGTCACAACCTTTCATCATAATTTCTTGAAGTTCTTTTTCTTGCTCTTCTGAAATAGCTTTTTCATCTTCTGCTTGTAACTCAGTTAATTCAATAGCAATTTCGGTTGCTTTTTCGCCTTCACCAGCTTCGCAAGCAGCTTTTAGGTCTGCAATTTTTGAATCTACACCACCACATGCAGCAAA
>CAJGDW010000015.1 GCA_904502115.1 Paludibacteraceae bacterium
ATATCGTGCCCATTGTGTTAATTTTTTAGTTATTTTTAAATAAGATAAACGGCACCTCGGCAATGACCGATTGTGTTATCTTTACTCGCATTCGCTCGTGAAGATAAACGTCACCTCGGCAATGACCGCAAACTGCGTTTGCTTTTACGTCAATATTTTCTGCACTAATTTTATGCAAGCATACATTATTGCATAAAATATAGCCTAAAAAACTTCGTTTTTTTGTCATTGCTCTCGGTTTGTATTATCTTTGTAAAAAATATACCTTTATGAATACACAAAACGACACTAGCTGTTTGGAATACGATGACGATGCCGCTATCGTATTCATTATGAAACGCTTACCAGAAGAACTTAAAGCAAGCATTCAAGAAGACGACGTACAATACCTGTTGGATGTGATGTACGAGTTTTACGAAGACAATCACTTGCTAGACGAAGAGACCGACGAAACGGTCGAGATTGCCGAAGAAGAATTGATTCAATACATCCTAAAAACTTGCAAAAAAGACGGTATCTGCATCGATAAATTTACCGAAGAAACCGTGCAAGTGCTTTTGGATATCGAATACGAATATTCTAAATCGTTAGGCGTATATTAAGTGAAACAAATCAGCGTTATATTGCTTAATTACAACGGACAAAAACACCTAGAAACGTTTTTGCCCTCGGTAGTGCAATGTACTCCATCGTATTTAGCCGATATTGTTTTGGCCGATAATGCATCGACCGATCATTCGGTGGCGTGGGTGAAAGAAAATTACCCCATGATAGAAACCATGGTGTTTGAAAAGAACTATGGTTTTGCCGATGGATATAACATTGCTATAGGCAGGGTAAAAACGCCCTACGTGGTGTTGCTGAATACCGATGTTGAGGTAACAAAAGGATGGTTGCTACCCATGCTAGAGTATTTTGAGGCGAACTCTAAGGTAGTGGCGGTACAACCTAAAATTTTGCAATACAAACGCAAAACGCATTTTGAATATGCCGGAGCCTGCGGAGGTTATATGGATATTTTTGGCTATCCCTTTTGCCGTGGACGCATATTCGATTATGTAGAAGAAGACAAAGGTCAATACGACAAACCTTGCAAGGTATTTTGGGCTACTGGCGCTTGCCTAATGGTTCGTCGTGTCGATTTTATCGATTACGGTGGCTTTGATCAAAACTTCTTTGCCCACCAAGAAGAAATAGACCTATGCTGGCGCATCCGTGCGCGTGGCAGAGAGGTGGCAGTGGTACCTAAGTCGGCTGTATATCATTTAGGTGGTGGTACATTGTCCATGCAGGATGCCCGTAAAACCTACCTAAATTTCAGAAACAATCATTTCTTGCTGTACAAAAACTTGTCGTTCGGCAGGTGGATGGTGCTTGCTTTTATGCGCTTTTTTTTAGATTACCTGGCAGCCTTTATATTTATGGTAAAAGGTAAAGGAGCCGATGCCAAAGCCATTGTAAAGGCACGCATCGATTTCTTGCGCATGAAAAGCAAAATCAGACCCCTACGCCAAAAGAACATGGAACACACCATTTGCCCCAGTATTCCATTGGTGTTTCACGGGTCAATTCTCTTTCAATATCACTTCTTACGGAAACGTAAATTCTCTCAGTTGCGATTCGCCAACAAAGACTGAGCATTCTGAATGGCCGCGTCGGTAATGGTAGTGCCGCTAAGCATTTTGGCAATAGCGGTAACGCGTTCCTCGTCGGTAAGCAAACGTACGTTGGTTAGAACGTCATCGCTTTCTTGTTTGTGAACAAAATAATGTTGGTTGCCCAAGGCTGCTATTTGTGGCAGGTGGGTGATGCAGATAATTTGAGTCGATGTGCTCATTTTTTGTAGCATGCTGCCCATAAGCGATGCAGTTTCGCCCGATATACCCGTGTCAATTTCGTCAAAAATAAGGGTGGGCAATTGGGTAGCATTGGCCAATAGGTATTTGATGCAAAGCATAAAACGAGCAATCTCGCCGCCAGATGCAATCTTAGCTGCTGCTTGTGGAGTTGTGGTTTTGGTAGGTGCGTATAAAAACTCTGCCGCATCCTTGCCCATGGGCGATAGGGTATTGAGTGTTTGCAATCCCACTTGAACCGTAGCATGTTGCATACCCAATTGTTTCAATTGGTCTTCCAATACAGGTGCCATTTCTTGGGCTGCTTTTTGGCGAATAGTGTGCAGTTCTTGTGCCAGTTTTTCGGCAGTTGCCAATGCTTCGGCTTGCTCTTTCTGTAAGGTTGCAATTTGTTCGTCAGCTTGACTAATGTGTTGCAATTGTGCCTCTAGTTGGTTGCGCAAGTCAATCAGTTCTTCTACGGTAGTTACCTTGTGCTTTTGCAATAAGGTGTATAGCGTATCCAAACGTTCGCGATTGGCTTCTAGTTGAGCAGGATTGGCTTCGATGCGTTCGGCACCGTTGCTAATATCGCCTGCAATATCTTTTAGTTCAATGTACGAACTTTCCAAACGTTCGCTCCAGGCTTGGTATTCGGTAGAAAAACTAGCAATGCTGTTGCATTTGTGTGCCACCTCTTTTAGTTTGCTTACCAAGCCGTTTTCGTCTTGCAACAGCGCATCCATGTACAGCAAACTGTTCTTGATATCGTGCGCATGCTCCAATAACTCGTTGTCTGCCTCCAAGCTTTCCAATTCGCCAGCTTGCAATTTGGCTTTGTCCAATTGCTCAAATTGGTATTGCAAATAATCGTATTCTTCTTGTGCTTTAGCGGCCAATTGTTGGGTTTCTTCTAGTTGGCTGCTAACAGTTTTGTAGTGTTGGTAAGCTTGTTGGTAATTTTGTAGCAAAGCCTCGTTTTGGGCATAGGTATCTACTACCTTTAGCTGAAACTTGCCATCGCGCAATAGCAGGTTTTCGTGTTGAGAGTGAATGTCAATAAACAAGGCACTCAAGGTTTTTAATACCCCTGCACTAACCGGCGAGTCGTTCAAAAATTGCCTGGTTTTGCCCGAACGATACAATTCACGACGCAATACGCATTCGTGGCTATAATCCAGGTCGTTCTCTTCAAAAAACGAGGCAAGTTGGTACGATTCAATCTGAAAAACAGCTTCAATAACACATTTATCCTCTCCCTCGCTAATGTATTTAGCATCGGCACGAGCGCCTAAAACCAAGTTGAGCGCACCCAATAGAATGGATTTACCCGCACCCGTCTCGCCTGTAATAACAGAGAATCCGTGGCTAAAGTCGAGGGTAATTTCCTTAATAAGGACAAAATTCTTTATGTAAAGCGACTGAAGCATATTATTTTAGTGCATCCATGCGGTGTTGTAGGGTAGGGGCCAAATAGGTCATCACATCGTACGCGTTTTTTCTCTCGGTAGGGGTTGCTTTCGAGTAAATGTTGATGAGTTCGTCCAATTTGGTTTCCACAAATTCGCCTACAATAATATTCGATGGACGTTCTTTGTAGATATCTTTTAAGATGGTTAATTTTTCGTTTATTTTGGTGCGGCTCTTATCGGGCGAGATACCCATTTCGTCCAATCCCAATCGGTGGTAGGTGTACAAATACTCGCGATAAGGTTTTGAGATGTCATCTACAATGCTATTGATAAGGGCGTAACGGTTTCTGCCGTCTTCAAAAGCACGCCAGCCCGTGGTGTTGGTACTTTGGGCTTGGTTTACAATGTCTTCAGCTTTTTTGTAAAAAGGAGTGCCGCCTAGCAATGAAAAAGAGTCGCTATCGGTGCCAATGATGATGTAGGCATAGTATGCCAAGATTTCGGTTAGGTTGTTGCCAAACGATGTTTCGTCAAAGGTAAGCGCGTCGCCTTCGTAATAAGAAAACTCTACCTTTTGGTCTTTAAAGCTAAAGATAGGCGATTTGTAATTGCTGTTAAAAATAGGACGCGTAGATTGAACTTGCATTTCGCCAGCAAAACTATTGCCGCTTTGGGTGCTAATAATGAGGTAAACGCTGCATTCAATGCGTTCTTCGGTTAGGTATTCGTAGTCAGTCCAACGACGTTCGTTCATAAACTCAGTAATGGACTTTTCGAGCGACTCAAATACAGAACGGTTGGTTCCTTGTATTTGATCGGCATTTACTGTTACCTTGCAATTGAGCTCTTGCGCCGAAAGGGTAGCGCAAGCCATTGTACCCAATAAGAACAGTATTATTTGTTTAGCCATTCGCATAAGTTTTCTACAATGTCGGATGCTACTGCTTGTTTGCTTTTGGCAGGATAATCCTTGGTTTGTCCGTTTTTGTCGATGATGGTAATTTGGTTGTTGTCGTAACCAAAGCAGGTGCCAGGATTGTTTAACGAGTTAAGCACAATAAAATCTAGGTTCTTGCGCGCTAGTTTTTGTGCTGCATTGGCCGCCTCGTTGTCGGTTTCCAGTGCAAAACCCACCAAAACTTGGTTGGTTTGCTTTGCCTTTCCAAGGGCAGCGGCAATGTCTTGTGTAGGTTGTAACTCAATGCACATGCCGTTATCGCCACGCTTAATTTTGCTGTCAGCTTTGGTGATTGGGGTAAAGTCGGCTACAGCCGCACACAAAATAGCTGCATCGGCAGTTGGGAAAGCTTCGGTAGTAGCTTGGTACATTTGAGCGGCCGATTCTACCGAGGTAACGGCAATGTTAGGGTGTTGGGCTTTGATTTGCACGGGCCCCGATACAAGGGTTACTTTTGCACCCATTTGTGCACAAGTCTCGGCAAGGGCGTAGCCCATTTTGCCACTCGAGTAATTGCCAATAAAACGAACAGGGTCTATTTTTTCGTAAGTAGGACCTGCGGTAATTAAGATGTACTTGCCTGCTAAAGGTTGGCTGTTTTGCAGTTTGTCCGCTACAGATTGGGCAATGACTTCGGGTTCTGCCATGCGTCCTTTGCCCTCTAAACCGCTGGCTAAAAAGCCACTGGCAGGTTCAATAAGTTGTACACCACGATTGCGCAAGGTTTGTAAGTTTTCTTGTGTGGCAACGTGCGCGTACATGTCCAAATCCATGGCAGGAGCCGCAAAAATAGGGCAGCGTGCCGACAGATAGGTGGTGGTAAGCAAATTGTCCGCCATACCGTGCGCCATTTTGGCTAAGGTGTTGGCGGTGGCAGGAGCAATGATGTAGGCATCTGCCCACAGACCCAACGATACGTGGCTGTTCCATCTGCCATCGGTAGGGTCAAAAAAGTCTACCAATACAGGGTTACGCGAAAGGGTAGCCAAGGTAAGAGGTGTAATAAATTCTTTGGCCTTTTCGGTCATTATTACCTTTACTTCGGCACCACGTTTTACCAATTCACGTACCAGGATAGCCGTTTTGTAAGCGGCAATACCCCCAGTTACTCCTACTATGATGTGTTTGCCTTGCAACCTTATTTAATTTTGGCAGGATTGCGGAAATAGGTTTTGTCTTCGATGTACTCTTGGGTTGCCAACAAAACAGGTTTAGGCAAACGTTCGTAGTATTTCGAGATTTCGGTTTGTTCGCGGTTGTCAAATACTTCTGCTTCCAAGTTGTCAACAGCATTGCCCGAGAATTCTTCCAATTTGCGTTTCAACTCGTCTTTGATTTCAACGCTAATTTGGTTAGCACGTTTGCCAATGATAGCAACGGTTTCGTACACATTTTCGGTGTTTTCACACAAACTGTTTACGTCGCGTGTAATGGTGTTGATGGGAGCGTTTGATTTTTTGTAATCCATAATCTTATTTAATAGAGTTTTTCAATTATATTTTGCAAGTGTTGTGCCATTTTGTCTACTTCTTTTAGGTGCTTGCTGTCTGGATGCTCTTGTATAAAATAGTAGCATTCATCGCGTGCATCTTCGCAGCGGTCTAGCAATTTTTCTTGTACACTCTTAATGGCTTCGTGGTATTTAGATTTAGCAATGATATAGGCAAATTCATCTATGTATTTTGAATTGGGATAATCGTTCATGGCATTTTGAGCGGTTACAATGGCCGCACGATAATTATTGCCACGATAGTCGCCTAAATCATAGTACAATTTAGCATTGATGTATTCGCGTTCCGCTAATTTGTCGTACAATTCTGCTTGGCATTTGCGTGCACTATCCGCCTGGCTGTGGTAGGGGAACTGCTCAATAAACAATTGGAAGTGCTCTATAGCCTTCATGGTTGGACGTTGGTCCAATTCAGGTTCAGGCGATTCCATGTACTCCGAATACGCCAACATAAACAAACATTCGGGGTAGTTGCTACCGCGCAAATAGGTGTTTACGTATGTTTGATAATAGTGCGCCGAAGCGATGTAATCCTTACGCTTAAAATAGCTGGTCGATAAAAGGTACAAGATATTTTCTGATTTATCAGTTCCTTTAAACTGACTAGAAATATCTTCTAAAAGGCGAATGGTCTTTTTGTAATCTCCTTTTTCAAAATATTCCAAAGCACCCTTGTATTTCAACTCACCATCTTTACTTTTCAGAAGTTGGTTGTAATACTTATCGGCCATAGTGGGCATGCACATGCTCCACATAACCACGGTTGCTATAAAAATAAGCGCTTTTCTCATCAATCGGCAAAGGTAATAAAAAAATATGAACTTTGCGAATGCTTATTTCCATTTGTAAACAGATTTGGGGGCAAACCTTCGTTTGATGTGCAGAAATAAGTTAATAAGTGGTAAAAGGATGTCCATTAGGGTAACACCCAAGTAAAATTTCTTTTCACCTAGTTGTTTGGCAGTGCGGTTGATAACCACTTTTTGTATTAAATTGCGAAATACAAATGCAACTGCAGCTGCCATAATGCCGTAGGGGTAGGAAAGACCTGCTGCAGCAATAATGGATGCGTAAAAACCTGCTCTACTTACCAATTCAATGCCAATAAAGCATTTGTCCTTGAAGCGGTAACAATGAGCGGTAGAAAGATGGCGCGATTTTTGAGCTACCCATTGTTTGAAACTTTCTTTGGCTTTAGAAATGGTGACTGATTGTTTGTCAATTTCTATGCGGGTATTACCGTTTTTGCTGTTTTCGTTGATAAACAAATCATCATCACCCGATTGCAGATTGAGGTGCTTGGCAAAACCACTGGTTTGTTGGAAAAAACTTTGACGGTAACCCATGTTACGACCTACCCCCATGTATGCTCGTTTGCCCAAGGCAATGTTCAGGTATTGCATGCCAATGGTTAGGGTGTCGAATCGAATTAAAAAGTTTAGTAAACCTTTGCGGTATTCGTAGGCCCCGTATCCTAATACCAGTTGTGTGTTTTCTGTAAAATTGCGTACCATTAACTTTAACCAGTCTTTGCTTCTGGGGTAGCAATCGGCGTCTGTAAAAAGCAATAGCTCGTTAGATGCCGATTTGATGCCTAGACTGACTGCCATCTTTTTGGTATCTAGAAACTTAGCCCTTTCGGGTATAAACGTGGTTTTTAGGTGCTTGTAACGATGTGACATTAGTTTTAACAGGTCTTCGGTGTCGTCTAATGAACGATCGTTTACTACAATTACCTCAAATTGTGGGTAATCTTGCTCCAATACTAATGGTAAAAACTGTTCTAGGTTGTGGCTTTCGTTGCGGGCACAGATAATCACGGAAACAGGTGGAAGGGTAGTCTCAAATGCTACCTTCCCCTTTCTTATTTTACGGGTATACCTAAAAATACGTGTGTAGATGCCTAAATAATAGATGCATTGTATCAATAAGCAAGCAACTAGGCAAATAACAACTACACGAACCGTTGGATTGTTTATCCAAAGTTCTTGTAAGATGAGATAATGATTTATTAGGTATTCCCTCATTCCAAATGACGGTTAAAAATTATCAGAGAAATATGCCTTGGGCAATTGACGCAAATTGTACATCGAACTCATTACTTCGCCGTAAGCACCTGCCGAGCGCAAAGCAATAAGGTCGCCACGACGCACTTCGTTTAGCGGTACTTCTTTGCCAAATACGTCCGACGATTCGCAAATAGGACCTACTACGTCGTAGGTTTGCTCAGCAAGGTTGCTGCTAAGGTTTTCGATGCGATGGTAAGCATCGTACATAGCAGGACGGATTAGCTCGGTAAAGCCAGCATCAAGGATGGCAAATTTCTTCACTTCGCCTTCTTTTACGTACAAAACACGGCTAATAAGGCTACCGCACTGACCTACCACAGCACGACCCAATTCAAAGTGAAGTGCTTGGCCTTCTCTGCGTTCTACCAATTGATTGAATACGGCAAAATAGTTGGCAAAGTCGGGAATGTTAATGTGGTTAGGGTGGTGATAATCAATGCCCAAACCGCCCCCAAAGTTCATGTTGGCAAAAGAGAATCCTTGTGCTTCTAGGTCGCTTTGCAATTCGTTGGCTTTGATACACAAGTCTTTGAATGCTGACATATCGGTAATTTGCGATCCGATGTGGAAATGCAAACCAACTACCTCAATATTGGCAAGGCTTTGTGCTTCTTTCAAAACACCCGCAATTTGGCTCAGGTTGATGCCAAATTTGTTTTCCGATAAACCGGTGGTAATTTTAGCATGGGTATGCGCATCCACATTGGGGTTTACCCTAAACTCAACGCGTGCGGTCTTGTTTTGTGCAGCTGCCAATTCGTTGATGATGTGTAATTCAGGGATAGATTCAACGTTGAAACAGAAAATATCGGCTTTTAGCGCCAAGTTGATTTCCCAATCGGCTTTGCCCACGCCGGCAAATACAATTTTATCGGCAGGGAAACCAGCATCAAGCGCAGCTTGCACTTCGCCACCACTTACGCAGTCTGCTCCAAAACCATAGCTAGCAATTTCTTGCAAAATACGAGGATTGGCATTGGCTTTAATGGCATAGTGTTGGCAAAAACCGTATTGTTCGGTTTCTTTTTTAATAGCCTCTAGGGTCTTTTTTAGTAGGGCCATATCGTAAAAATAGAATGGAGTTTGCACCCCATTCCATTTATCAATCGGAAAGTTTCCTTTCATAATCTTAGTTGAATAAGTTTTGGCTAAGTGCGTTAAGTGCACGTTGTTTGTTGTCGGCTTGAATCAAGAACGATACGTTAAAGTTGCTACCACCGTAAGAAATCATGCGGATAGGAATTTCTTTTAGAGCGTTTACAATTTGTGCTTGGAAACCAACGTTTTCGCTGTTCATGTCGCCCACTACACAAATAATAACCATGTCTTTTTCTACGGTAACGGTGCCAAATGTTTTTAGTTCGTTTACAATTTCGTCCAAGTGTTTGGTGTTGTCGATGGTAACCGATACACCTACTTCCGATGTGGTAACCATATCGATTGATGTTTTGTGGTTAGCAAAACATTCAAATACTTTGCTCAAGAAACCGTGTGCCAACAACATTCTGCCCGATTTAATTTTGATAGCCGTAATGTTGTCTTTTGCAGCAACGGCTTCAATCTTATGAGGGGTAAGCTCGGTCGAAATAAGGGTACCAGGAGCTTTTGGATCCATGGTGTTCAACAAACGAACAGGAATGTTTTCTAGTTTAGCAGGCAAAATACAGGTTGGGTGCAAAATTTTAGCACCAAAGTAAGCCAATTCAGCTGCTTCTTCAAAGTGCAATTTAGCTACAGGTTTGGTATTTTCTACAAAACGAGGGTCGTTGTTGTGCATACCGTCAATGTCGGTCCAAATTTGGATTTCGCTTGCTTTTACAGCAGCACCTACCAACGATGCAGTATAATCGCTACCACCACGTTGTAGGTTGTCAATTTCGTTGTATGCGTTGCGGCAAATAAAACCTTGTGTAATGTAAATTTCGGTATCAGCAGGCAATTTAGCCAATTCTTTGGTCAAATGTTCGCGGATATATGCGGTGTCAGGTTCGTTGTTTTTATCGATGCGCATGTAATCCAATGCAGGTAGCAATACCGATTTACGACCAATTTCTTGCAAGTATAGGTTTACCATAGCAGTCGACATCAATTCGCCTTGCGCCAAAATGATTTTTTCGTCGAATAGCAAGAATACGTTTTGTTTGGTAAAGTTGCGCAAAAGTTCAAAGTTTTGTTTAACACATTCGGTTGCTTTTGCTTTGTATTCGTCTGAGGTATACAATTCGTCGATAACCGCAGCGTATTTCTTTTCCAATTGGTTAATTACTTCATTAGCACTTACGGGATTTTTCTTGTATAAGTAGTCTGCAATTTCTACCAAGGTATTGGTAGTTCCCGACATAGCCGACAAAACCACGATTTTTTGTTGACCGTCGGCAATTAGTGCTGCTACTTCTTTCATGCGTTTTGCAGAACCTACGGATGTTCCGCCAAATTTTAATACTTTCATGATGTGTTTATTTAAATCCGTACAAAAATACAGTTTTTTCTTGAATTAATCAGTAGAGTGGATAAAAAAAACAATGGGTTACCACGCCAGGTAACCCATTGCCCCATCTTAATTCTTAATCTTTTTCTTACGAAGAAAACTAATATGTTACAAAGGTACGTTTTTTTCTCTACGAAAGAAATATTCGGTAAGAAAAAACGTGTTCAATAACAAATTTTAACATTTTATCCTTACTTTCTGACAAATGTCAAAACAACGTTATTGTTTTTGTCTTTTAGTTGCAATGTGCTAGCATTGCACTCTATGCTACTAACTTGTCCCATGGCCATGAAGAAATTATCTTCTGTTTCCATGTTGGCACACATCATTTTGGTGCTGCCCATATTGTCAAACTTCAATGCACTAGGATTGGTAGTGTCGGTAATGAAACTGCCAAAGAAACTGTTGCATCCTGCATTGCCATTTACCTTATTTTCGTTTGTATCAAAAATAATAAAAGGTGCTGGTTTGCCTTCTTCACTTTCTATCTGTTTGCCGTTGATTTCAGTTAGTGTCCATTCGCCTGAAAAACTAACTGCTTTAACTTCTGCTTTGGTTTGTTTATCACATACTTGCTTTTCGCATGTTTGTTTTTCGCATGCTTCTTTATCGCATGTTTGTTTATCACAAGTTTGTTTGTTACAAGCCATCAAGGTGGTAGCCATAGCAGCTACAATAAATAACATCTTTTTCATAATTCTATCTCTTTACGGGTTAAAAAAAGTAGTTGTAAGGATTGCCCCTACAACTACTTTGACGTTATAACCGTTTCAAGGTTTAATCGTTAGACCATTGTTTTTCCATGCGTTTGTAGCTGTTGTAACGCCATTTAGCGTTGTCTTCAGCTGCTTGGAACAATTCTTCTGCTTCGGCAGGATATTGTTTCATAACCGATGCATAACGAACTTCGCCTTTCAAGAAGTCTTTAAAGCCTTCCCAGTTAGGTTCTTTGCTATCCAAGCTGAATGGGTTTTTGCCTTCGGCTTCCAACGCTGGGTTGTAGCGCCACAAGTGCCAGTAACCACATTTAACCGCATTTTCTTGTTCTTCTTGAGCTTTGCCCATGCCTTTTTTCAAACCGTGGTTGATACAAGGAGCATAAGCAATTACCAATGATGGACCAGGATATGCTTCTGCTTCGCGGATAGCTTTCAAGCATTGAGCTTGGTCGGCACCCATAGCAATTTGAGCTACGTAAACATAACCGTAGGTAGTAGCAATCATACCCAAGTCTTTTTTACGAACGCGTTTACCAGCAGCAGCAAATTTAGCGATAGCACCTACTGGAGTAGCTTTAGACGATTGACCACCGGTGTTCGAGTAAACTTCGGTATCCAATACCAAGATGTTTACGTCTTTGCCCGATGCAATTACGTGGTCAAGACCACCGTAACCGATATCGTAAGAAGCACCATCACCACCAATAATCCATTGGCTGCGTTTGATTAGGTAACCGCTCAACGAGTCGATTTGTTTGCAGATGTCGCAGTCGCAAGCTTGAACAGCTGGAATGATTTGAGCTGCCAATTCTTTGGTTTTTGCTGCATCGTTTTGGTTTTCGATCCAAGATTGGAACAAGGCTTTTAGCTCGTCGCTGCAGCAAGTGCAAGTTTGAGCTTTGGTCATCAAGTCGGTCAAACGAGCTTTCATTTTTTCGTTTGCTAGTTCCATACCCATACCAAATTCGCAGAAGTCTTCGAATAGCGAGTTAGCCCAAGCAGGACCTTGTCCTTTTTCGTTGGTGGTATAAGGAGTAGAAGGAACAGAACCTGAGTAGATAGACGAACAACCCGTTGCGTTAGCAATGATTTGACGGTCGCCAAATAGTTGCGACAACAATTTAACGTAAGGAGTTTCGCCGCAACCCGAGCAAGCACCCGAGAACTCAAATAGAGGAGTAGCGAATTGCGAATTCTTAACGTTGGCGTTGATGTCTACCAAGTCTTGTTTCGATTTAACGTTTTCTACGCAGTAGTCCCAGTTAGCAGCTTCGCCCAATTGGCTTTCCAAGCTAACCATTTTAAGAGCAGGACCACCCAATTTTGGATTACCAGGACATACGTCAACGCAGTTGCCGCAACCCAAGCAGTCCATAACACCTACTTGCATGCGGAACTTCATGCCTTTCATAGCAGCAGGAGCTTTCATTTCAATCATGTCTGCATTCAAGCCAGCAGCTTCTTGATCGTCTAGTACGAATGGACGGATACAAGCGTGAGGACAAACGTAAGCACATTTGTTACATTGAATACAGTTGTCAGCATTCCAAACAGGAACGAATGCAGCTACACCACGTTTTTCGTATTTAGCGGTGCCAGCGTACCAAGTACCGTCTTCGATGCCTTTGAATGCAGATACTGGCAACAAGTCGCCGTCTTGTGCATTGATAGGACGAACTACGTTGTTGATGAATGCTGGATCGTTGTTTTCGATAGCAGCGTCGTCAGCTAGGTTAGCCCAAGCTGGATCGATGGTTAATTGTTTGTATTCGCCACCGCGATCTACTGCAGCATTGTTTTTGTCAACGATGTCTTGACCTTTTTTACCGTACGATTTAACAATGAATTTCTTCATTTGTTCTACAGCCAATTCTACTGGAATTACGCCGGTAATACGGAAGAATGCCGATTGCAAAATGGTGTTGGTACGGTTGCCCAAACCAATTTCTTGTGCAATTTGAGTAGCGTTGATGTAGTAAACGGTAATGTTCTTTTGAGCAAAGTAACGTTTAACTTTGTTAGGCAAGTTTTTAGCCAATTCTTCTTCGTTCCATACGGTGTTCAACAAGAAAGTACCGTTTTCTTGCAAACCGCGGGTTACGTCATACATACGCAAGTAAGCTTGTACGTGGCAAGCTACAAAGTTAGGCGTATTTACCAAGTAAGTACTGCGAATAGCGTTGTCGCCAAAACGCAAGTGCGAGCAGGTAAAACCACCCGATTTTTTAGAGTCGTACGAGAAGTATGCTTGGCAATATTTGTTGGTGTTGTCACCAATAATTTTAACTGAGTTTTTGTTAGCACCTACAGTACCGTCAGCACCCAAACCGTAGAATTTAGCTTCGAACATGCCAGCGCCACCTACAGCTACTTCTTCTTTTTTAGGAAGAGAAGTAAAGGTAACGTCGTCTTCGATACCAATGTTGAATTGGTTTTTAGGCTCGTTCATAGCCAAGTTTTCGTATACAGCCAAAATTTGAGCAGGAGTGGTGTCTTTCGAACCCAAACCGTAGCGACCACCTACTACAAGTGGAGCATCTTCTTGGTTGTAAAGAATGTCTTTTACGTCTAGGTACAAAGGTTCACCGTTAGCACCTGGTTCTTTGGTACGGTCCAAAACAGCAATGCGTTTAGCCGATTTTGGAAGAGCAGCCAAGAAGTGTTTAGCAGAGAATGGACGGTACAAGTGTACTGCAACCAAACCTACTTTTTCGCCTTTTGCCATCAAATAGTCGATGGTTTCGCGAATAGCTTCGGTAACCGAACCCATAGCAATGATTACGCGGTCTGCGTCTTCTGCACCATAGTAGTTGAACAAACCATAGTTACGACCGGTAATTTTGCTGATTTCGTTCATGTATTCTTCTACGATAGCAGGAACGTTGTTGTAGTAACTGTTGCTGCTTTCGCGGTGTTGGAAGAAGTGGTCTGGGTTTTCGGCCATACCACGCATAACAGGTTTGTTAGGATTCAATGCGCGAGCACGGAATTCTGCCAATGCTTGTTGGTCGATAAGTGGAGCCAAGTCTTCGTTTTCAAGCGCTTCAATTTTTTGGATTTCGTGCGATGTACGGAATCCGTCAAAGAAGTTAAGGAAAGGAACGCGCGATTTAATGGTAGCCAAGTGAGCAACACCTGCTAGGTCCATTACTTCTTGCACAGAACCTTCTGCTAGCATAGCAAAACCGGTTTGACGGCATGCCATAACGTCTTGGTGGTCGCCAAAGATACACAAAGCGTGCGAAGCCAATGTACGAGCTGATACGTGGAAAACGCAAGGCAACAATTCGCCTGCAATTTTGTACATATTAGGAATCATTAGCAACAAACCTTGCGATGCGGTGTAAGTAGAGGTTAGCGCACCTGCTTGCAACGAACCGTGAACTGCACCAGCAGCACCGGCTTCCGATTGCATTTCTTGTACCAAGACTGTTTCGCCAAAGATGTTTTTACGTCCGGCGGCAGCCCATTCGTCTACGTATTCGGCCATGGTGGACGAAGGCGTAATGGGGTAGATGGCAGCCACTTCAGAGAACATATACGAGATATGTGCAGCGGCTTGGTTTCCATCACATGTTAGAAATTTTTTTTCTTTTGCCATTTGGATTGAAATTAAGTGTGAATATTATTGTTTTATTTTGTTATCCATTCATGGATGCTAAAAATTCTTCGTTCGATTGGGTTCCTTCGATGCGCGATTTTAAGAACTCCATGGCTTCTACCGAGTTCATGTCCGATAGGTGGCGGCGAAGCACCCACATGCGGTTCAAAATGCCTTCGTCTAGGAGTAAATCGTCGCGGCGTGTACCCGATGCCATGATGTCGATGGCAGGGAATATGCGGCGGTTCGACAATTTGCGATCCAATTGCAATTCCATGTTACCCGTTCCTTTGAATTCTTCAAAAATAACATCGTCCATTTTAGAACCGGTTTCGGTTAGGGCAGTGGCAATGATGGTTAAACTACCACCGTTTTCGATGTTACGAGCTGCACCAAAGAAACGTTTGGGTTTGTGTAGGGCGTTGGCGTCTACACCGCCCGATAAAACTTTGCCCGATGCAGGAGCCGTAGTATTGTAGGCACGTGCTAAACGAGTAATAGAATCGAGCAAAATAACCACATCGTGGCCGCATTCTACCATGCGTTTGGCTTTTTCGTGTACAATCGATGCTACTTTTACGTGTTTTTCGGCTGGTTCGTCAAAAGTAGACGATACCACTTCGGCACGTACGCTGCGCGCCATGTCGGTTACCTCTTCGGGGCGTTCGTCTATCAACAAGATAATCATGTACACCTCGGGGTGGTTTTCCAAAATAGCGTTAGCAAGCTCTTTTAGCAATACGGTTTTACCGGTTTTGGGTTGAGCAACAATAAGTCCGCGTTGACCTTTGCCAATAGGGCTGAACAAATCAACAATGCGGGTTGATAGGGTGGCATTTTTGCCGTGGCTCAAATCGAATTTTTCTTCGGGGAAAAGGGGAGTAAGGTGTTCAAAGGGAACACGGTCGCGTACAAACGAAGGGTCGCGTCCGTTAATTTTCTCAACCCTTACCAAAGGAAAATATTTTTCGCCTTCTTTGGGTGGACGAATAGGACCGTCAACGGTATCACCCGTTTTAAGGCCAAAAAGTCTAATTTGCGATTGCGATACGTACACATCGTCGGGCGATGGAAAGTAATCGTATTCGGGCGAACGCAAGAAACCGTAGCCGTCTTGTACAATTTCCAACACACCTGTTCCACGAATAATGTCGTCAAATTCGTAAGGCTTTTCGTGTTTCTCGTTGCGTTCTGTTTTTTCTACCTTTTCAGTAACTACTTCTTCTTTTTCAGCTTTAGCTGCTTTTTCTTCTTTTTCTTGGCGAAGCAATTTGGCAGCAATGGTTTCCATTTCTACACCAGTCATATCGTCGTCTACAGAAACGGGTGCAACAGGAGTTACCTCTTCTGTTACTTTTTTGCGTCTTCCACGGGTTGCTTTGGGAGTGCTGATGGTTTCTTCAGCTTCTGCAACCGTTAAGGTTTGTTCAGTAGGGATATCTTTGGTAACAGATTTAGGCAATTCAACTTTCTGAGGGGCAGAACGTTTAATGCGTTCACGTTTTTTCTTTTCAACAACTTCTTCGGCCATAAAATTTGGTTTTGCTTGATGCAAAAGAGGAATAATGATTTTATTTTTGGAATAGAGCAAGAACAGTAGTTAGGCTCTTGTCTTTGAAACATGCAAAATTAAAAATAAAATGCAGAACCACCAAAAAATGGCAAAAAAAAAGGCAACCACACGGTTGCCTTTTTCATTATGTTACTAATCGATTACTTTTTAATCAATTTTTGTACGGTGCTTTCACCGTTAGCAAATTGGATTTCAACTAGGTACATCGAAGATGCCAAGTTGCTAATATCCATTTGTTTTGTGTTGTAAGTAGCAACGGTTTTGCCAATCAAGTTGCGAACAACTACGTAGTTAACGTCTTGGTCTGCTACAATGCTAGCTTTACCAGTGGTTGGGTTAGGATAGATGGTAGCGCTTTTGGCAAATGCGTCTTCTATCGAAGTGGTTTGGCCACCCATGGTGTACGATAGGGTTAGGCTGCCATCGTTGTTTTCCTTTAAAGTAAAGGTTGCAGTACCAGCTGGTACACCAATTTTTTCTAGGGCTGCTGGTTCGTTTGCTGTATTGTAAAGTACGCCAGATGCTCCCGATTCGTTAGGGAATACATATTCTTTTGCCATAAACCAACCAGAAAGGTCGCCCGTTTTTACGTAAACGTAAGAGGTCTCGTTAAAGGTAACGGTTACTTTGCCATTTACAAATTTGTAATCACCAAGGTTTTCCCAATCAGTTTCACCGCTACCATAGTCAGCACCGTTGATGTATCCAATTAGGTAGTAGTCACCTGTTGGGGTAGGACCTGGTGTTGGGTCTGGATCAGGTGTTGGATCTGGATCTGGTGTTGGGTCTGGTGTTGGAGTTGGAGTTGGAGTTGGAGTTCCACAATTGGTGCCAGGGCCAATGTACATACTGTCGTTTTGGTACATCATTTTGATGTAGAAGTCATAGCAACCTGCTACGTTACATGTTACGCTACTGGTACCTGCAGTAAAGTTTGCATATTCACCGTAAGGCTCAATTGCCATTACCCAGCTAGCTTTATTGGTATAGTCGTAGGTTACGAATGTATCGCCAGCGTTCAATGGAACAGATACCATGTATTCTTCGTGGTCTGAGTTAGCTGCTTTGCCCATGTATGTTGCAGGGTAATTGTCGGTACCATTTACAACAATACCATAGCCATCGCTTGGTAATGTACCTGGTGTTGGATCAGGGTCTGGTGTTGGATCTGGATCTGGGGTTGGATCAGGATCGGGTGTTGGTGCAGGGCTACCGCAGTTGGTGCCAGGGCCGATGTACATGGTGTCGTTTTGGTACATCATTTTGATGTAGAAATCGTAGCATCCCGCTTTGTTACAGGTTACGCTGCTGGTACCTGCAGTAAAGTTTGCATGTTCACCGTAGGGTTCAATTACCATTACCCAACCAGCTTTGTTTACAAGGTCGTAGGTAACAAAGGTGTCGCCTGCGTTCAATTGAACGGAAACCATGTATTCTTCGTGGTCTGAGTTAGCGGCTTTGCCCATGTAAGTAGCAGGGTAATCGGTAGTGCCGTTTACACGGATAGCATAACTGTAGCTTGGAGTTGGATCAGGTGATGGATCTGGATCAGGTGTTGGATCTGGATCTGGGGTTGGGTCAGGGTTTACTGGGCTGCCACCTTTTGTATAGTATGCCCAACCATTACCGCTACAAGCAAGAGTATAACCAGAAGGTGCAGACCATCCGCCACCAATAAAGCAAATTAGGGTGCCATTGCTACCAGTAGTGGTGCCTTTGTAATAGCTACCGCAGCTGCCTTCGGTGGTACAAGGAGATTCGCTATGAATACCCACAGATTTACGTGCTGCGATCATTTTTTTGATATCAGCTTTGTGGTTTTTCCAGTGTGGGTAGAATACACATGGAATACCAGGGATTGAAAGGATGTAGGCATTAGCCTTAACAATCATGTTACCATCTGTACTAAAGTTGCTACCATCGCGGAAAGTATCGTGGTTATCAACAAAGGTAACTGCGTAAGCTTTCATTAGTTTACCTTTTACGGTTTCTGTGCTACCGCACAATCCAGGAGGGGCTGCATATCCACCGCCCATGCCTTGGTAGTTGCCATTTTTTAGCGCTTCGTTAAGTGCAGCGTATTTGTTAGGGAAGTCGAAAGCCATAGAAGTACCATCGGTATCGGTGATCCAGTTTTTAACAGCATCGTAGTTACCGTCCCAATACTCGCCTACAGACATGTAGGCGCCAGCAGCGTTGTTGTATATTTTGGTATAGCCGCCCCAATATCCTTTTACAAGGTCGTAACGCCAACCATCATAGCCCATTTCGCCTTTCATCCATTTTAGATAGGCTTTGATAGCGTTTTGAACGGTAGTATTAGAGTGGTCTAAGTCGCGAGCAGCACAATAGGCACCTTTAGCACTTACTCCGTCGCAAGTGGGGTCGTAACCATAACCAGAGTCATTGTTACCAGTGGCAACATATCCATTTGCAACACATTCGTCGTCTTTACAAATTAAGGAACGGCTGTCGCTAGTAGATGCATCGTATAACTTGAAGTTACCGTAGGTTCCAAAATTTTCGTCGCAAAAGTCAGTCCATTTGTAGTTGCCGATACGGTGGTTAATAACGATGTCGGCAACGCAGCGAGTATTTTTAGCTTTGAATGCAGCGATTAGCGCTTTTAATTGAGTAGCATTGCCCCATGCCCCAGATTGGTTGCACCATTCTTTTGGAAGATAACCAGTACCGCCGCTCGAGTTTGCTGAAGGGGGTAACCATACAAGGTCGAACGAAGCTGCTATTTCGTCGACTTGTGTTTGTAAGTCGGTCCATTTGGTACGTCCGTAACCTTTATCGGTGTACGAGTCCCAATAGAAACCTTGAAGCATTACGTCGGGAGCTTTAGAAGGAACTTGAGCAAATGCAGTCATGCAGCTTGCCAAGAAAAGCCCCACTAAGAAAGCAATTTTTTTCATAGTTAATAAATTATTTAGGGTTTTGAATAAACATATTATCAGTGCAAAGATACGCAAAATATGTTTAAGGTGCAAACGTTGTAGAAAAATTAACATTTGAATATGCCCTTCGACAACCCTTCGACTCCGCTCAGGGAACTGATCAGGGACCGCCCTTCGACAAGCTCAGGGACCGATTAAATCGCATCAATAAGTAACGTCCACTAAAAAGAGGGCATGGGCGGGGGCAGAGGTGCCAGCTTGGCAGCGGTCTTTGCTTTCGATGATGCGCTTAAAATCATCGATCGATATTTTTTCGGTGCCCACTTGCAGTAGGGTGCCCACAATGGCGCGTACCATGTTGCGTAAGAATCGGTTAGCCGTAATGGTAAATACCCATCGGTTGTCCGAAACTTGCGTCCATAGGGCATGTGTAATGGTGCAGTTGTTGGTTTTAACGTCGGTATGTAGTTTGCTAAAGCTGGTAAAATCGATGTAATCAAACAGGGTGGCAGCCGCTTGGTTCATTAAATCAAAACGGATGTTGGGTTGTACTTGCAAACTTTGCGTGTTGATAAACGCGTCTTTGTGCGTGTGTACGTGGTATTCGTAGGTGCGCGAAAGGGCGTCGAAGCGGGCATGTAAATCGTTTTCGACGGGTTCTATTTTAAATACGGCAATGTCGGCAGGTAAGTACACATTGAGGCGTTTGGTAAGGTGTTCTGCATCCAACGTGCTTTCGGTATCAAAATGGGCAGTCATGTAGCGGGCATGTACGCCAGCATCGGTACGTCCTGCGCCTGTTAAGGCAATGGGCGTGCGCATGAGCGTACTCATGGCGTCTTCTAACACCTGTTGTATGCTAATGCCATTGGGTTGGCGTTGCCATCCATGGTAGTTTGCACCGTTGTATTGAAAATAGATAAAATACCGCATTTGTATGTTGATTGTTGAATGTCGCTTGTCGCTTGTCGCTTGTTAACTCCTAACTCCTAACTCCTAACTCCTAACTCCTAATAAACTATATTATCCCTCCTTATTGGATAATGGTTTCTAAAACTTTCAAAAAGTTCGGGATGCGCTTTTAGGGCATTGCTTTCGCCTTCTATATAATAAGGTATACCTTTTTCGCCGGGTACGTTGATTTCTATGTGTTTGTCGATGCCAAAATGGCGACAAACGGCCTCTGCGGCCATACGGGTACCATTCGCTTTGCCATCAACCGAATACCCCGCAATGTGGGGAGTTCCTAGTACCACTTTATTGAGTAAAGGTAAGGATATGTTGGGTTCGCCCTCCCAACAATCCAGTACAATGTCGCCGTTGTATTGTAAGAGTGCTTCGGTGTCGCATACTTCGCCTCGGGCAGCATTGATAATAAGTGGAGTACGTTTGCAATCGTTTAAAAAGGTGCTATTCACCAAATGATAGGTGTCGCTTGCCAAAGGAACGTGAAAGGTAATTATATCGCATTGCGCTTGCAATTCGCTAAGAGGTAAGAAAGGTAAGTTGGGCTCTTGTTTCGCTCTTGGTGGGTCGTTGAGCAATACCTTAACCCCCTTTTGTTGCAACATTTTTGCTACGCGACCGCCTACGTTTCCTACGCCTACAATACCAATGGTTTTGCTGGTTAGATCGTTCTCGAATAGGGTGGTTAGTGCTGCGTGAATGTAGTTGACTACGCTGTTAGCATTGCATCCAGGGCAATTGGTCCATGTAATGCCGTTTTGAGCACAATAGGCGGTATCGATATGGTCGTAACCAATAGTGGCTGTGGCAATGAATTGTACCTTGCTGTTGCTCAGTAAACTAGCATTGCAATGAGTACGTGTGCGAACAATGAGTGCGTCGGCATCTTTAACAGTGTCGGCTGTTATGTTATCGGGCGATAGGTAGACTACTTGAGCTACATCGTCCAATAATCCTTTTAAAAAAGGTATGTATGCGTCGGCAACGATTTTCATGGTTTAGTCGTTTA
>CAJGDW010000016.1 GCA_904502115.1 Paludibacteraceae bacterium
CCCAACGGCACCTACGTAGATGTAACCTTTGGCGGTGGTGGTCATTCGCGCGAAATTCTTCGACACCTAAAAGACGGTGGACGCTTGTTTAGTTTTGACCAAGACAAAGACGCTCAGCAAAACATTCCAAACGATGAGCATTTTCAGTTCGTTTGGTCCAATTTTAGGTACATTACCAACTTTATGCGTTACTACGGAGTGGATGGCGTGGACGGCATATTGGCCGATTTAGGCGTGTCGTCACATCACTTTGACGAAGCAGAACGTGGTTTTTCGTTCCGTTTTGATGGCAAATTAGACATGCGTATGAATCAATCTGCCTCGCTTACTGCCGAAAAGGTTATCAACACCTACTCCGAAGAAGCTTTGGCCGATGTATTCTACTATTACGGCGAGATAGCGCAAGCCAGAAAAATTGCCAGAGCATTGGTAAAAGAACGCAGCAATGCTCCCATAACGGGAATCTTTCAGCTGGTAAATATCTTGCAACCCTACTTGGGAAGAGATAGCAAAAAACAATTAGCTCCCCTGTTTCAAGCCTTGCGCATTGAGGTAAACCAAGAAATGGACGCCCTAAAAGAAATGTTGCAAGGAGCATTGAGCGTTTTAAAACCCGGTGGCAGATTAGCCGTTATTACCTATCACTCATTAGAGGATAGATTGGTGAAAAACTTTTTAAAAACAGGCAACTTTGAAGGCAAACAAGACAAAGATTTCTTTGGCAAAGTAAACACACCTTTTAAGTTGATTAACAGACAAGTAATTATACCTAGCAACGACGAAATCAATAGCAATCCCCGTTCTAGAAGTGCCAAATTACGTATAGCAGAAAAATTATAATCGTGAGCAAAGACAAAGAAAATAAATTTGGAACCTTTCTGAAAGAGATCCTAACCGGAGATATCTTTAGCAAGCAATTCTTTGCTCGCCAAATTGGTGTGATTATATGGGGCATTCTTTTGGCGTTTTTTTACATGAATAACCGCATGGTATGCGAACAAAGCTATAAGGAAATTCACGAATTAAGAAAAGAGCTTGCCAACGAAAAATACATTGCACTTTATAACGAATCAGAATTGTTAAAAGCAAGCCGCATTGGCACCGTTAAACAATTTATTGAAAATCAAGAACTTAATTTAGTAGAAGAAAATAAACCTGCTTACAAAGTAATTTTAAAACAACCAGAAAAAGACAACTAATCAAATGAATTGGCTACCTTATTTATGGGTCTTTTTGTATGTAGCATTGGTAATCATCGTATTCGTCCTAGCTACATTTAAAAAAGGAAAAAAAATCTCCAACGGAGAGAACAAGCCTTTTCTACGACGTTTTTTTCTTATTTACGTATGCATCACCTTTGCATTTGCCGCTATTATCAATCAAATTGTTAAAATACAATACGAACAAGGCGAAGATTTACGCAAATACGCTAATAGGTACTATCCCCAAGCCGACACCATCCCTGCCAAACGTGGCAATATCTTATCGCACGATGGAAGGTTATTATCCAGCTCCATACCCTATTACGACTTGTACATGGATATGCGCGTGGAAAATTTAAAAACGCTAGAGGATAACGACAAAACCTATTTTGAGAACCACGTTGGAGAATTAGCCGATTCGTTAGCTCAAAGATTAGGTGGTAAAGCCAGTGACTACGAAAAAAAATTACGTCACGGTTTTAAAACAGGAACCGCTGCCTTAAAATTATACCCTAAACCTGTTTCCTACCTTGATTACATAGCAATCAAGCAATTTCCTATTTTAAGATTAGGTGCCATACAAGGCGGATTTTACACAAAAGAGCGAATTGAAAGAGACAGACCTTTTGGGAGCCTTGCAGAACGTACCATTGGTGGCGTATATAGCCTTGGAGGCAAAGGGAAAAGTGGCCTTGAATCAGCATACGATAGTTTGCTAAAAGGCAAAGATGGTTTGGCCATTAGACGAAGAAAAGCGGGCAAAAACGTACAAATCATCACCAAGGCTCCCGAAGATGGCATGGACGTTGTTAGTACCATCGATATTGACATACAAGAAGTAGCAGAACAAGCTTTGCGTGAACGACTTACATGGAGTCAAAGCGACCAAGGTTGCGTTATTTTAATGGAAACCGCAACCGGTAAAATTAGGGCGATTTCCAATTTACTATGGGACGAAAAAACCAAACAATACTACGAATCGCAAAACATTGCTGTAGCCAATGAAATTGAACCTGGTTCTACGTTCAAAACCGCCTCTTTTCTAGTAGCCATGGAAGATGGTTACATCGACTCTACCACCATGGTAGATACACAAGACGGTAAAATGAAGTTTGCCGACAGATGGATGCGCGACCATAACCACAGAGGATTTGGCATAGCATCGGTACCTACCGTAATGTACCAATCGTCAAACGTAGGGGTATCTGCACTTATACACGAACATTACGGAAAGAATCCTAAAAAATTTGTTGATGGCATACATCGATTGGGGTTCACTAAACCTATCAAAATGGAGATTCCTGGTCATGGTGAAGTAAAAATCAAAACTCCCGGAAAAAGAGACTGGTACGGCACCACGCTTCCTTGGATGTCCATTGGTTACGAAGTTCAGGTTCCACCCATCTATACCCTTATGCTATACAACGCCATTGCTAACAATGGCACCATGGTAAAGCCTATCTTTACCGAAAAGATACTAAAAAACGGTGAAGTTTACAGAACCACTAAAGTAGAAGTAATTAACCCTAAAATTGCATCCGACAAAACGTTAGGACAAATGAGAGGCATTTTAGAAGGTGTTGTAAAATACGGCACTGCCAAGAACATGCAATCACCCCTTTTCACCTCTGCTGGCAAGACAGGAACATCGCAAATATTCGAGAAAGGAACAAAAAAGAACAAAGAAGGAAAAACACGCCATCAAGTAACTTTTTGCGGGTATTTCCCAGCGGATAATCCCTTGTACACCTGCATAGTATATGCACGCGATTACAAACAAGGCGGTACGGGAAGTATTTGTGGCGAAGTGTACAAAAAAGTAGCAGAAAAGGCATATATCCTCAACACTCAATACAAAGAGAACGCCCCATCGAGCGGTTGGAACTTATCACAAGCAAAACAACTCAATACTAGTAAAACCGAGTTGGACATAGCAGCCATAAGCGAACTGCCAGACTTTAAAGGAATGGATATTAGCAAAGCACTTTACATACTTGAAAACCAAGATATTAAAGTTAAAATAACTGGTTCTGGAATCGTAAAAACACAATCTATTCTTCCAGGAACACCCACAGAAGATATACAGGTTATTGAATTAACATGCGAGCAACCATGAAGCAACTAGACGAATTACTTGAATACGTAGATTACAAGCAACTAATTGGTCCTCGAAACGCCAACGTAAGCAACATTACTGCTAACTCACGCTTGGCAGAGGCTGGTAGCCTGTTTGTGGCCGTCAAAGGCACACAAGCAGATGGTCATGCATACATCGACAAGGCCATTGAGCAAGGAGCAAAAGTAATTGTATGCGAAACATTGCCCGCAGAACGAAACCCCGAAGTAACCTACATCGTTACCTCCGACAGCCAGGATGCTTTGGGCAACATTGCCGCTGCTTTTTACAACTATCCTTCCGAAAAAATGATTATGGTAGGTGTAACGGGCACCAACGGCAAAACCACCATTGCTACCCTGCTTTACCAATTGTTCCGCCAACTAGGTCACAAGGTAGGTTTGCTATCGACAGTATGCAATTATATTGACAATCAGGCAGTTCCTAGCACACACACCACTCCCGATGCGGTACAGTTGCAAGCCTTGTTGGCACAAATGGCCGATGCAGGTTGCCGCTATGCCTTTATGGAGGTTAGTTCGCATGCCATCGACCAAAAACGCATTGCAGGTATATGTTTTGACGGTGCTATCTTTACCAACATCACACGCGATCACTTGGATTACCACAAAACCTTCCAAGGATACCTTGATGCCAAAAAGAGATTCTTTGACACATTACCACCCCATGCCTTTGCTGTTGTAAACATCGACGACAAAAACGGCAAAATCATGGTACAAAATACCCAAGCCAACGTGTACTCGTACTCGGTGAAGAGTCCTGCCGATTTTAAAGGCAAAATAATGGAAGAAAGTTTAGAGGGCATGTTGCTGCAAATCAACGGCAAAGAGGTTGCCGTAAGATTGGTAGGCGACTTTAATGCGCTCAACCTATTGGCCGTATACGGTGCTACTTTCTTGCTACACAGCCATGCCGATGAAATTTTGCGGCTGATGAGCACCTTGGCACCCGTTGCAGGACGATTGGATACCATTTATGGCAACAATGGAGTAACCGCCGTAGTAGATTATGCTCATACGCCCGATGCCGTAGCCAACACCTTGGAAACCTTGAAAAAAATCAACAAAAAAGGCCGCATCATTACCGTGATTGGTTGTGGCGGCAACCGCGATAAGGGCAAACGTCCCGAAATGGCAAAAATTGCCTACAAAGGCAGCCAACAATTGGTTATCACTTCTGACAATCCTCGCAACGAAAAACCCGAAGACATCATCAACGACATGATGCAAGGATTGAGCAAAGAAGAACAAAACGAGGTGATTTGCATCGAAAACCGCGAGCAAGCCATTAAAACTGCTTGCAAACTGGCCAAAGCTGGCGACCTTATTTTGGTAGCCGGAAAAGGACACGAAAATTACCAAGAAATAGAAGGAGTTAAACATCCTTTTGACGATAAAAAAATATTAGAAAACCTATTAAAAGACCTATAAACATGTTGTACTATTTGTTTCGCTATTTAGAATCTGCTTTCAATTTTCCTGGTGCTGGTTTGTTTAACTACATCTCGTTTAGAGCGGCTATTACCCTTATTACATCGCTGTTTTTATCGATGATTGTGGGCAAACGCATCATTAAATACTTGCAAAAGAAACAAATTGGCGAAGAAATTCGTGCACTAGGACTAGCGGGTCAAGACAGCAAAAAAGGAACACCTACCATGGGTGGTATCATCATCTTGGTGGCCATTTTGGTTCCTTGCTTGCTATTTGGCAGATTGGGAAACATCTACCTGCAACTGATGCTCTTTACCACCGTTTGGTTGGGCATGTTGGGCTTCTGCGACGACTACATCAAGGTTTTTAAGAAAAACAAAGAGGGCATTCCTGGCAAAGCGAAACTAGCCGGACAAATTGTATTGGGTTTAATTGTAGGTTGCACCTTGTTCTTCAGTCCTGCATCGGTAGTGGTAGAACAAGTAAACGATGGCAACCGCGAAGTATTGGAACAAATTGATACCAACATAGACGATATAAGTCCATCAGCCAAAGCCATTAAATCTACCCAAACCACCATCCCCTTCTTTTCGGGACATAACCTGGATTACGCAGATATATTTGCTTTTGCAGGCGAACACGCCGAGTTGCTAGCTTGGATTTTCTTTATCCTGCTTACCATCTTTATTGTGATGGCCACCTCTAACGGAGCCAATCTAACGGATGGACTAGACGGGCTTGCTGCAGGAACATCCAGTATCATTGGCGTAGCATTGGCCGTTTTGGCTTACGTGTCGAGCCACGTATTCTTTGCTGATTATCTGGATATTATGTTTATCCCTTACAGCCAAGAACTGGTAGTATATGCCGCCGCCTTTATTGGAGCAACCGTTGGTTTCTTGTGGTACAACACTTTCCCTGCACAAGTATTCATGGGCGACACCGGCAGCCTTGCCTTGGGCGGTATTATTGGTGTTTTTGCCATCCTTATCCACAAGGAACTACTGCTACCTATTTTGTGCGGTATCTTCTTGATGGAAAATTTATCGGTTATTTTACAAACCACTTATTTTAAATATACCCGCAAAAAATACGGTGAAGGCAGACGCATTTTCTTAATGGCACCACTTCACCACCACTTCCAGAAAAAAGGTTTGCACGAGGTTAAAATTGTAACCCGTTTCTGGATTATTGGCATTGCCCTAGCAATCTTTACCATTCTAACCTTAAAAATACGATAAGTATGAGCAAGTACATAGTTGTTTTAGGAGGAGGCGAAAGCGGCACAGGAGCTGCAGTTCTAGCCAAAGTAAAAGGATTTGACGTATTCCTTTCGGATGCGGGCACCATCCCAGAAAAATACAAAGCCATGCTAGAGCAATACAACATTGCTTGGGAAGAAAACGGCCATACCCCCGAACGTATTTTGAAGGCAGACGAGGTAATTAAGAGCCCCGGTATCCCCAACAAAGCAACATTGGTACAACAATTAAAAGGATTGGGCACTCCCATTATTTCCGAAATTGAATTTGCGGGTCGCTATAACACGGCTAAAACGGTGTGCATTACCGGTAGTAACGGTAAAACCACCACAACCATGCTTACCTACCAAATGCTAAAAGATGCAGGGTTGAACGTAGGTTTGGCAGGCAACGTGGGCAAAAGTTTTGCTTACCAAGTAGCTACCGAGAACTTTGATTACTATGTCATTGAGTTAAGCAGTTTTCAGCTAGATAACATGTACGAGTTCAAGGCAGATATTAGCGTGCTATTGAACATTACGCCCGACCACTTGGATCGTTACGAATACAAGTTCCAAAATTACATCGATGCCAAAATGCGCATCACCCAAAACCAAACCGAAGATGACGTATTTATTTACTGGAACGACGACGAGGTGATTCAAAAAGAATTGGAAAAAATTGCCATCAAGGCAAAAAAACGTCCATTCTCGTTGAGTGCCACTCCACAAATGGCCGCATACACCCAACAAAACCAATTAAACCTAGCAACTATCAACGGCGAATTGCAAATGGAATTGGACGAACTGGGTTTGCGTGGACAACACAACCTATACAACTCGATGGCAGCTGCCTTATCAGCCGCATCGTTCAACATTAAAAAAGAGTCCATTCGCAATTCACTACACACCTTTGCAGGCGTAGAGCACCGTTTGGAATCGGTTTGCAATGTAAGGGGCGTTGAGTTTATCAACGACTCAAAGGCCACCAACGTTAATTCTTGCTGGTATGCACTAGAAAGCATGCGTACCCCTGTGGTACTTATTTTGGGCGGTACCGACAAGGGCAACGATTACAACGAAATCAAACAACTCATCAAAGAAAAGGTACATACCTTGGTATTTATGGGTGTAGACAATAGCAAATTGGAAAACTTTTTTGCACCCTTGGGCATTCCATTTGTAAGCACCCACTCGATGGAAGAGGCCGTTAAGACTGCCTACCAAAAAGCCAACGTAGGCGACACAGTACTATTATCGCCTTGCTGCGCAAGTTTTGACTTATTCAAAAATTACGAAGACAGAGGTCGCTTGTTCAAAGAAACTGTAAAAGCGCTATAAAGCATGAAAGAACTGATTCGGAAAATATTTAGAGGTGATGGCATTCTTTGGTTTGTCATTCTTTCACTGCTGGCTATATCAGGAGTTATCATGTTCAGTGCCATCAGTAGTAGTGCGTACAACCACGACAACCACCTACTACCATTCTGGGGGCACCTAAAACACCTGTTCATGGCCCTTGCCGTCATTCTAATTGTTCATCAGTTCGCCTTTAGAAATATTCGACTTTTTCTGTTGCTTATTCCCATTGCATCGCTTCTTCTATTAATCCTTACACCCTCTTTGGGGCGCGATGTAAACGGGGCCATGCGTTCCATTACAATAGGTGGTTTCGAAATTCAATCCATCGAAATAAGCAAGGTTGCCATTGTTATTCTATTTGCAGAAATTTTGGGTTTCTACAATACACATTACAAGAAACCCATGGCTTTAAAACCCTTCTGCATCATGTCTGGCATATTAGGGGTGTTCTGCTTTTTGGTTATGATCCAAAACTTTTCTACCGCCTTTATTTTGTTTATGGTAACCTGCCTCATGATGCTTATAGGCAAGGTTTCCTTTAAATACATTCTTAGTTTAATTGGGGTGGTAATTGTAGTTGCAGGATTATTTATTGGCATTTCGTACGCATTTAAAATAGAGAATGGCATAACAAAGCGCGTTAATACATGGATTGGACGCATTGACCAATACAACGCCAAAGAGGGCAACGACAAAGAGAGTGCCACCATTGTTATTGACGATAAGAACCGTCAGATAATGAACTCGAAGATTGCCATTGCCAATGGTATACAACCTTGTGGACCTGGTAACAGCGTGCAACGCGATTATTTGGCACTGGCTTACTCTGACTTTGTATATGCGGTAATCATTGAGGAATACGGTATGTACGGAGGCATCTTTACCATTCTATTGTATATCATTATACTGGCAAGAGCGGGCAAAATTGCCCGACAGTGCAAACAAGAAGAAGCCACAGAAAGTTTATTGGTAATTGGATTGGCGTTAAATATTGTTACACAGGCCTTTATCAATATGTCCGTTGCCACCGAACTAGGTCCTGTAACAGGACAAACCTTACCGCTTATTAGTAGAGGGGGGATGTCGCTATTGGTAACCGCCTTGAGTTTTGGACTCATTTTGGGTATCAGCGCACACAACAAAGAGCGCATTGAAAAAGAACAAGCTGCCACATTACCCCAATCAGAAGAAAATACAGAACCCTTCGAAACAGAAACAGAAACAGAGACAGAGACAGAAGCAGAAATAGAAACTGAAACCTTAAACAACCAAGAATAATACACCATGAATACAACCAACAAACGCATACTCATTAGTGGAGGAGGAACAGGAGGCCACATCTTTCCTGCAGTATCTATTGCGAATGCCATCAAAGAGGCATATCCCAACTCCAAAATCTTGTTTGTGGGAGCAGAGGGTCGCATGGAAATGGAAAAAGTGCCCGCTGCTGGTTATGACATCATCGGTTTACCCATTCAAGGGCTGTATCGTTCGCTTACTCCCAAGAATTTTACCGTTATCAAGAACCTATTTAAGAGTTTATCGAAAGCAAAAGACATCATTGCCGACTTTAAACCCGATATTGCTATTGGCGTAGGGGGGTATGCCAGTGCTCCTGTGTTGTATCAAGCGGCTAAACAAGGTATTCCTACCCTAATTCAAGAACAAAATTCATACGCAGGCATTACCAATAAGATTTTGGGCAAGAAAGCCAAAAAAATATGTGTGGCATACGATCACATGGAACGTTTCTTCCCTGCTCAAAACATCGTTATGACGGGTAACCCTGTCAGACAAAACTTATTAAAAATAAAGGACCATAGCAACGAAGCCTACCAGTTCTTTAACTTTTCGCCCAAGAAAAAAACCTTGCTTATTATTGGCGGTAGTTTGGGAGCACGTACCATTAACGAAAGCATCTTAAAAGACCTAGAACTTTTGTACATGGTGCATCAAAACGACTTGCAGGTTATTTGGCAAACCGGTAAATTCTATATCGAAGACATCAAAAAGAAAACCAGTGCATTACCTATTAAAAACATGGTAATCACCGACTTTATTGCACGCATGGATCTAGCCTACAGCATTGCCGATTTGGTGATTTCGCGTGCAGGAGCCAGCTCTATCTCAGAGTTAAGTTTGCTTAGAAAACCTTGTTTATTAGTGCCTTCGCCAAACGTTTCAGAAGACCACCAAACCAAAAATGCGCTTGCTTTGGTAGAACGCAAAGCAGCCGTTATGGTATCGGACAAAGAAGCGCCTCAACAATTGCTCAATAAAACCATCGAATTGATTCAAGACAAAGAGCAATTGGCCGAGTTAAGCGAAAACATTGTCTATTTTGCCCGTCCTTACGCAGCAAACAGCATTGCCAACGAGGTGTTCCAACTAATTGATTTGCCTACCATTGATGTAAAAGAAAATACATCGGCAGAAATTCAAAGCGAAGAGCAATCCGAGAAAGAAGTAGTAGAAATGAACGTCGCAACAACCCGATCGGAGATACAAGAAAATACCAGTAAAAAATTGCGCCAATACTACTTTTTAGGCATTGGTGGCATTGGAATGAGTGCCATTGCCCGTTATTTTCACCAAAAAGGTCACCTTGTGGGAGGCTATGACTTAACCCGCACTCCCCTAACACAAGCATTAGAAGACGAGGGAATAAAAATTCATTACGATGATAACATCAGCCTGATTCCCGTTCGTTTTATGGACATAGAGAATACGGTTGTAGTATATACCCCAGCTATACCTGCCAATCATAGCGAATTGGAGTTCTTTACAAAAGGCCATTTTACCCTACTAAAACGTTCCGAAATATTGGGCGAACTTACGCACGGACAAAATGCGCTATGTGTAGCAGGCACACATGGTAAAACTACCACCTCAACGCTTTTGGCACATCTACTGAACCAAAGAGAACAAAAGGTAAACGCTTTCTTGGGTGGCATCGCCAAAAATTACGACACCAACCTGCTTACTAGCAAACAAAGCAACGATGTGGTAGTAGAAGCCGACGAGTACGACCGTTCATTCCTACGTTTAACACCAGAAATGGCCATCATCACTGCTACCGATGCCGATCATTTGGACATCTACGGCAGTCACGAAGAATTGCTAAAAGGTTTTGCCGACTTTACTTCGCTCATCAAACCAGGTGGCACATTAGTGGTTAAAAAAGGACTTGAACTGGCTCCAAATACCAACCCAGCAGTTACGATTTACCAGTATTCTTCTACCGAAAAGGCCGATTTCTATGCCGAGAACATAGTTACCCAAAACGGTCAACTTTTCTTTGACTTTATTTCGCCCAAAGGCCGTATAGAACAGGTAGAACTAGGTGTGCCCGTGCTTATCAATGTAGAAAACGCCGTTGCAGCCATGGCCATTGCCCAACTTAACGGAACTACCGACGAGGAATTACGAGCAGGCGTAGCATCATTCAAAGGCAACAAACGTCGTTTTGACATACAAGTAAAAAACAACAAATACGTTTACCTTGACGACTATGCTCACCACCCTGCCGAAATTGAGGCATGCGTTAAATCCATTCGTCATCTGTACCCAGACAAAAAAATATGTGGTGTGTTCCAACCCCACCTATATACCCGTACACGCGATTTCGCCAGCGAATTTGCACAAAGTTTATCGCAGCTAGACGATGTTATTCTTTTAGACATCTATCCTGCACGCGAGTTGCCTATTAAAGGGGTGACAACCGAACTTATCGCCAAAAACATCAAACACAAAAACATAACTATATGCAGTCCCAAAGAGGCATTGGTAGAGGAACTAAAAAATCATACCTTTGATGTTTTACTTACCATTGGAGCTGGAAATATAGACCAAGAAGTACCCAAAGTGACCCAATACATCGAGTCATTAGCATAATGGATTCTAATAAAAAAAATATCATTAAACGAGTAGCGATTATAGCCTGCATGGTAGGTCTATTGGGCTATTGCATCTTTGCCGTATCAAAATTGCAAAGACCCCTGCAAAAAGTGATGTGTAACAGCATTCACATCAACATAGCCGATAGCATAGAATACCGCTTTGTGAGCTCCATCATGCTAAAAAATCACCTAAAAGAAGAGAATCTCTTTCCTATTGGCAAAGAAACAGGGATTGACTTATCGGATAGCATAGAGAAAAGCATCGCATCACTCAGCCCAGTAAAAGAAGTACAATGTTTTATGGGTTATAATGGTGTTTTTTACATTGACGTAACGCAACGCTGCCCTTTATTCCGTGTGTTGAACCAGTTGGGCGAAAGCTATTACGTTGACCAAGATAGACGCATCATGCCTGTTTCTAGCATCTTTACCGCATATACCCCTATCATAACGGGTTATATCAGCAACAAAGATGCACAAAATTCTTTTTATGACTTAATGCAGTACTTGATAGCAGACCAAGATTGGAATGCACTATTTGCCGAGATTCATGTTGACAAAGAGCAAAACATCCGTCTTACCAGTAGACAAGGTATTCCTTATATAGAGATAGGTCCTATAAACAATTACAAAGAAAAGATGGAAAAACTTCGTGCTTGGTACCGTCAGTTCCCACACAAAAACGATGCTTCCATCTACAAACAAATAACCATTGCATACGACGAACTTATTTTTTGTACTAAAATAGAAAATCATGAGTAAGCCTACCTACATTGCAGCAATTGACATTGGCACTCATAGTATTATTGGTGCTATTGCCGAAAAATTACCCAATAAAACCATCAAAATATTGGGTATTGAAGAAACCATTACACGCCCCAACGCCGTAGTTGAGGGATGTGTAAAAGACATTAATAGTGTATTGTTTGAGATTAAGACATTATGCAAAAAATTAACCAATCAAACCAATATACGCATCAATAAACTATACCTATACAGTAGCGGACTTACCAAAGACAATAACTATAAAGAGTGGGAATTGCTGTTTGCTAACGTCAATGGCAAACGAAAAGAATCACTCTCATTTATCGCTACTCCCAACCTGCTTACCAGCAAAGCAGACCTATTTTTAACCCCTGCCGAACAAAACAATGGTGGTTTGTTCATTGATATGGGAGCAGGAAGCACCAGCTACATTTTGCGTACAAAAGGAGAGAAAGATGTAAAAGGAATGGTAAATATTGGTGGATTTCTTATCAGTAACGATTTAACATACAAAGGATTATCGTTTGAATACGCAGAAAAACTAAAGAAAAAATTAGGCAATGCACAACCCCATAAATTGGAGTTTCCTAATAAATACATTAGCCTTAAACCCGAAGGTCCTTTTGATATTAACCAAAGCATCAGCCTGCACGATTTGTCTACCATGATAGAAGACCGTGTAAACGATACCGCTCGTAAAATCTTATCGAAATTGATGAAAACAGGTCTTTTATCATCGAGCGATTGTAAAATAGTTTTATCGGGAGGTGCCTGCTTGCTCAAAAACTTACCCGAGTGGTATGCTGAAAAGACACACCTTGAGGTACGTATTGCCGATGCTATCAACGTCATCAATAACGACGAATTGTCACAATCGTGCAACAAACCTAAATACCACACCCTATTAAGCATGCTATTGATGGGTACAGAAGACTGCAGAAGCGAAAAACGCAGTTCATGGAGACCTTTTGGCGGATTTAACACCACTAATATTAACAATAGACTTGACGATGTCATGGGATACATATTTGAATAATCTTAACATCATACGCCAATATGGAAAATAATTTTGCCAACCAAGACCCCATTTTATTCAACGAACGAAACGTTTCCAACACGTTTATCAAAGTGATAGGTGCTGGAGGGGGCGGCAGTAATGCCGTAAACCGTATGTACAATCTAGGCATTAGCAACGTTACATACGCCATTTTTAATACAGACGTACAAGACCTAACCAAATCGCCTGTACCCGTTAAGGTACAAATTGGCGATGCGCAAACCCATGGTTTGGGCGCAGGTGGCAATCCTGAGGTTGGCGAACTATCGGCCGAAGAAGATATCGACAAAATTAGAACCATCTTATCGGACAATACCCGCATGGTGTTTATCAATGCTGGTATGGGTGGTGGTACGGGTACCGGCGCAGCCCCTGTGATTGCACGTGTTGCCAAAGAAATGAACATCCTTACCATTGGTATTGTTACCATTCCTTTTGAATTTGAAGGCAAACGCAAGTTTGAAAAAGCCAAATTAGGCTTGGAAAAGATGCGTAAAAATGTAGATGCACTGTTGGTAATAGACAACCGTCAGTTGGTAAAAATTTACAGCGACTATCGTTTGGACAATGCCTTTGCCAAGGCAGACGAAATTTTGAGCGAAGCCATCAAGAGCATTGCCGATATGACCAATACCACAGGTTACATCAACGTCGACTTTGCCGACGTATCCACCATTATGCGCGATTGCGGCGTTGCCATCATGAACACCGGCTACGCATCGGGCGAAAACAGGGTAACCACAGCCATCAAAGAGGCGCTTAACTCTCCCCTACTACACGATAACGACATCCGAGGAGCCGAAAGAGTATTGCTATACACCAAAACATCGCACGAAAATCAAATTACCCCAGGCGAAACCAACGAAATTACCAACTTTATCAACGCCATTGGTTCGGACATTGAATTTATTTGGGGTGCCTACTACGACGACGATTTGGAAGACAAGATGAGCGTAACCATCATTGCCACCGGTTTTGAAATTAAATCGATTTTAGACGACAACAAATCGGAAAACAATAAAAGCAACGACTTTGATTTCTTGCAACCTGTAGAACCACCGGTGGTAGAAGAAGTGGTAGAAGAAGAGAAGAAAACTTCTGCAAACGACGATGGTGGTGCTGTTGACACCATTGATTGGACCGAATGGGCCAACGACGATGACGAAGACGACAAAGATTACACACTTCCACCAAGCATGCGTAAACGATAAAGCAAAGGGGTTGACTTTTTCTAGTCAACCCCTTCTTTTATTTACTTCATTTACAATTAATAGTAGCTGCTATAGATGCTTTTTGCATCTTCGTATGCTTTGTTGTATGAATCCATTGCATCTTCGTATGCTTTGTTGTATGAATCCATTGCATCATCGTATGCTTTGTTGTATGAATCCATTGCTTCATTGTAAACCTCATCTAGAGATTTAGATTTAGATTTAGACTTTGATTCAGTTTTAGGTTCTTCCTTGTTAAATTTTAAGGTACTAGTTACTTTATAGGTAAACTCTTTACCTTCTAGGTCTCTTAAGTCTTCACCACCGCTCCAGCGTACAGAAGAGGTCTCGCCTGATTTCAAATCCAATAATGCAGTCAAATCAGAGTGTGAATATACACCCAATAAACCAGCAGCGTCAGCGCCTCTGCTAAACACTAAATTATCATTAGCATCGTAAATTTCGATACCAATACCATAGTTACCTTTAACATTTTTTCCCCATGTACCTACAGGTTCCATGCCATCTTTTTCAAAAGCAAAAGGTTTGTCCGTACGTTTTAGTTTAATGGTGATTTCATTCTCGCAAGAACCATATTCTTGTTCATAGGTTAGAACAAAAGGTTCTTCTACAACGGTAAAGTACTCACCTAAATCGCCTCTGACAGAAGCTTCTTTTGGGGTTAATGTAACATCTGGGTATTTATCACCGCAAGATGCCAATCCTAGCAAACATAGTGTGCTAGCAACAAGTAAAAATGTCTTTTTCATAACAATTAAATTAAATGAAAATACCTACTCTTAAAAGGATTTTCGGCTTCCTCCTATTTTTTTCTTGATATTGCAAATGTAAACAAATGTAAAATACGAATCAAAGCCCTAGTTGGCCCTAATTCATCAGAAGAGGTTTAGAGATAAACAAAGGGGCACACTCCATTGAGTGTGCCCCCTTCTTTTATGGAACAATTGTTTGGTGTATTATTTACCAAAGTAACGATCAAATAGTCCTTTAAAGCCACGACCGTGACGAGCTTCGTCTTTTGCCATTTCGTGTACAGTATCGTGAATGGCATCTAGGTTCAATTCCTTAGCACGTTTAGCGATGCGCATTTTGTCAGCGCATGCACCACTTTCGGCATTCATGCGTTTTTCTAGGTTGGTTTTGGTATCCCATACTACTTCGCCCAATAGTTCGGCAAATTTTGCGCAGTGTTCTGCTTCTTCCAATGCATAGCGTTTAAAGGCTTCTGCAATTTCTGGGTAACCTTCGCGGTCTGCCTGACGGCTCATTGCCAAATACATACCTACTTCGGTAGCTTCGCCTAAGAAGTGTGCATTTAGGTCTTTTTTCATTTCGTCGTCAGTATCTTTTGCAATACCTACTACGTGTTCGGTTACAAAGTTTAGTTCCGAATCTACTAGTTCGCTGAATTTTTCAGCTGGTTGTTTACATTGTGGGCAAAAAGCGGGTGCGTTATCTCCTTCGTGTACGTATCCACATACGCTGCAAATAAATTTTTTCATAATTCTAATTATTTATTGTTGATTTGTTGATGCGTTGATTTGTTGAAAGTTTGTGCGAGGTGAATGCAGAACAAATTTATTTGTTATGCTGAACCGAAGCCAAACTTCATGAGGGCTATGCCCGAATATTCGATTGGTCGATTAGTCGATTTATCGATTAGTCATTATTTATTACTAGGTACTTCTTTGAATACTTTAGCGGGTTGTTTGCATTTAGGACAAACAGCAGGTGGTTGTTCTCCATAGTGAACATATCCACATACGGTGCATACGAATTTTTTCATGATCTTATTAATGTTTAATTGTTTAGTTGTTTATTATTCAAAGCTTCGCTTTTCATGATTTCAGGCTGCGCCTCGGCATAGTTCAATCAAGATTGACTCTGCGCTCGGCTTGCACTGAAATTCAATTAGTCGATTAGTCGATTCACCGATTAGTCGATTAGTCGATTAGTCAATTCTTTTTGACATTCCTCGCAATACCCCTTGTAATAAACTTGGGTTTCGGTTATTTGCAAACCATTGTGGTCTGTTTTGTCTACCGCTGCTAAATTAACCCCTTCTACATCGTGTACTTTGCCACAACCCAAGCAGATAAAATGCGCATGTGGGTGGGTATTTCCGTCGTAACGTGTATTCTTTTCGTCGATGGTCAATTGCAAAGCAGCTCCATTTTCTACCAACACTTTTAAGGTGTTGTAAACAGTTGTTTTAGACAACGTGGGCATACTTTTCGATAAATTAGAGTAAATCTCATCTACCGTTGGATGTGTAAAGTAATTTAAAAGATAATGCATCACTGCCACACGTTGCATAGAAGGATTGATTCCTCTTTCCTGTAAATATGTCTTTACTCTGACTGGCATGGCATCTCCTTTCTTTTAATTTTCTTTCAAAGTTGTAATCATTACACCTTTGTTTTCATTGCAAATATAGACCTTTTACAAATACACTCCAAATTTTTATGCTCTTTTTTTAATTTTTTTTGCATTTAAAGAATCTGTACGTCCATTTACCTCATCACTAACTATAAAAAAAATGCGTATCTTTGCCCCCAGTATGTTCAAAAAGATTGATTATTATATCATTAAAAAGTTCTTAGGCACCTACGTCCTATCGCTTCTATTGGTAATTAGCATTGCCATTGTCATTGACATTACCGAAAAAATGGACGATTTTTACCGCGAAGGATTGGACTCCTATACCATCATTTTTGACTACTACATATACTTTATTCCTTATTACATCAACTTATTCAGTTCGCTATTTACCTTCTTAGCGGTCATATTTGTCACCTCAAAACTCGCTTATAATTCGGAAATTATTGCCATGCTAGCAGGTGGCATTAGTTTTAGGCGAATTATGAGACCGTACATGTTCTCTGCCGCACTGATTGCTGTATTTACTTTTTACATCAGTTCCGAGGTCATTCCGCCAAGTATACGCGAACGACTGATATTTGAGTCAGAGCACATTACACACGAAGCCTTTGAATCAAGTAGCCAGCACAAGCAATTACAAATTTCAGAAAATGAAATTATATACGTTGAACGCTTTAACCTAAGAAAAAACATTGGGTATCGATTCTCTTACGATAAATTTGATGGGAAGAGACTAATAGAACGCATAACCGCTAACAAAATAGAATATATTAGCGATTACAAATGGAAGGCATCCTATTTTACCAAAAGAAGTTTTACGGGATTACGCGAAGAAATGGTGAAAGGCGACACGCTAACCATGGAACTAAACATGCTCCCAAAAGATTTTATAGAGATTATCAAAGAATACGAGCAACTCACCAATAGTCAACTAAGCGAGAATATAGCAGAAAAAACACGGCGAAGAATAGGCGGAGTGGGTGTATACGAACTAGAATTATACAAAAGATTTGCAAATCCTTTTGCTGCATTCATATTAACCCTTATTGGCGTTTCTATTGCATCTAAAAAGGTAAGAGGCGGAACCGGGGTTCATATTTTCTTTGGATTGCTACTCAGTACTACCTATCTGCTATTCAACCTAACATCGGTATCCTTTACCGTAAAAGGCGGAGCAGATCCACTCTTATCCGTATGGATTCCCAATTTTATCTACCTTATTATTGCCATTATTTTATACAAAAAAGCACCTAAATAGGTAACAAAAGTGCATAAAAAAACCGTACCGCCATTATGATCCAAACTCAGTAATAGTAAGGATTTGAGGCCTCGGAACTCTTTGTAATCTGCCCAATTGCTTGCGCAATAGCAGCACGCCATTGATAACCCGAAGTTGCTCGTTTAATAAAAGATTGTTAAGTTAGCCAAATGAGCGGTACGGTAAATTAGATTTTTTTGTAGCAATTACTACCAACCTACATTTTCTTCTGCTTCATCAGCAGCATCGTCGCAAGTTTCTTCTGTAGCAATGGTGGTTTTTTTATAGTTAACATCCACTGAGATGCCATCCCCTTCTAAATCCTTTTTGGCAAGTTCCACTCTATCTATTATTTCTGAACCAGTTGCCCACATATAGGTGGTATAAGTTTGAGTTAGTTGACTACCAGGTACCTTTATCGTTGCATTCAGTTCCCAGCAATATGGTTTAGGATCATTAACGTCTGCACCTTCAGACTTACAAGCAGTCAAACTAACTGCTAAAACGGCAAATACCAAATAAATTAATTTTTTCATAACGCAATATATTTTTATTTTCAGTACAAAGGTATAAAAAAAATTCTTAAATTTGTCCGAATTTTAGAGTCTAAGAATTTTTAAGTTAAACATTATGATGAATGTAATTACCAAAACCATCACATTGCAAGATGGTAGAACCATTACAATCGAAACCGGCAAATTGGCAAAACAAGCCGATGGTTCAGTAATGGTACGCATGGGTAACACCATGCTTTTGGCAACGGTATGTTCAGCACAAGACGCTGTTCCTGGTACCGACTTCATGCCATTAACCGTAGAATACAAAGAAAAATTTGCTTCGGGCGGACGTTTCCCAGGCGGTTTTACCCGTCGTGAAGGCAAAGCATCTGACTACGAAATCCTTATTGCTCGTTTGGTAGACCGCGCGCTTCGTCCCCTATTCCCCGATAACTACCACGCAGACACTTTTGTTAACGTAACCCTTTACTCGGCAGACGGCATTGACATGCCCGACTCATTGGCAGGTTTGGCTGCATCGGCAGCTATCGCTGTATCGGACATTCCATTCAACGGCCCTATTTCTGAAGTACGCGTTGCTCGTATTGACGGACAATTTGTGGTAAACCCCACTTTCCAACAATTGGAAAATGCCGATCTTGACATCATTGTTGCAGCTACTATCGACAACATTATGATGGTAGAAGGCGAAATGAACGAAGTAAGCGAAAAAGACCTTTTGGACGCTATCCGCACCGCTCACGAAGCGATTATTCCTCAATGCCAAGCACAATTGGAATTGATGGAAGCTGCAGGCAAAACCGTAAAACGCGAATATTGCCACGAAGTGAACGACGAAGATTTGCGCAAAGACGTTCGCGAAAAAACCTACGCACAAACTTACGAATTGGCTAAATCTTGCAACACCGACAAACACAGCCGTGGTGCTAACTTTAAAGCCGTTTGCGAAGCATACAAAGCTACCTTTAGCGAAGAAGAACTAGAAGAAAAAGCAGCGCTTATAGACCGCTACTACCACGATGTAGAAAAAGAAGCCATGCGTCGTGCTATCCTAGACGAAGGCATTCGTTTGGACGGTCGTAAAACTACCGAAATTCGTCCTATCTGGTCGGAAGTTGGTTACTTGCCTGGTCCTCACGGTTCTTCTATCTTTACCCGTGGCGAAACTCAATCGTTGTGTACCGTAACATTGGGTACCAAACAAGACGAAAAATTGATCGACGAAGCCCTTATTCAAGGCAAAGAACGTTTCTTGTTACACTATAACTTCCCTCCATTCTCTACCGGCGAAGCTCGTCCACAACGTGGTGTAGGCCGTCGTGAAATTGGTCACGGTAACTTGGCTTGCCGCGCACTAAAAGGCATGATCCCAGAAAACTATCCTTACGCTATCCGCGTGGTTTCTGACATCATGGAATCGAATGGTTCGTCGTCTATGGCATCGGTTTGTGCTGGTACATTGGCATTGATGGACGCAGGTGTAGCTATCAAACGTCCTGTATCGGGTATCGCTATGGGCTTGATTTCAGAAAACAAAGGTACCAACTACGCTATCCTTTCTGACATTTTGGGCGACGAAGACCACTTGGGCGATATGGACTTTAAAGTAACTGGTACCGAAAAAGGTATTACCGCTACCCAAATGGACATCAAAGTTGACGGTTTGTCGTACGAAATTTTGGAAAGAGCCTTGGCGCAAGCACGCGACGGTCGTATGCACATCTTGGGCAAAATCAAAGAAACTATTGCAGAACCTCGCGAAGATTTGAAACCACACGCTCCACGTATTGTTACCATGAATGTTCCTAAAGACATGATTGGTGCTATCATTGGCCCTGGTGGTAAAATTATTCAAGCTATGCAAGCCGAAAGCGGTGCTACCATTTCTATCGAAGAAACCGAAGATTGGGGCGTAGTAGAAATTGCAGCTTCAAACAAAGCAGCTATCGACTGTGCTGTTGGCAAAATCAAAGCCATCGTAGCTGTTCCAGAAGTAGGCGAAACCTACGAAGCCAAAGTTAAATCCATCATGCCTTATGGTGCATTTGTAGAATTCATGCCTGGCAAAGAAGGTTTGTTGCACATCTCAGAAATCAGTTGGGAACGCATCGAAACCATGGAAACTGCTGGTTTGAAAGAAAACGACATGATTACCGTTAAACTATTGGACATCGACAAAAAGACAGGTAAATTCAAACTTTCTCACAAAGTATTGACTCCTCGTCCTCCTCGTGCTCCTAAACCAGAAGCTCCTGCTGCCGAATAAATTTCGGTAGCAACTGCATAACCAAAAAAGCGACCAAAATGATGTGACCCCCAAAAGTTGGACGGTTAAACATTATCAAGAGGCAACTCTAGATTGGTATAAAGCTCGGTATTTTACCGGGCTTTTTCCATTTAGCCTCAACTTAATTCTATCGTTATTATAATATCTTATATAC
>CAJGDW010000017.1 GCA_904502115.1 Paludibacteraceae bacterium
ATGATTCAATCGATGACGGGCTATGGCAAGGCCGTAGCAGAGGTACAGAATAAAAAAATTACCATCGAGGTAAAGTCGCTTAACAGCAAACAATTAGACTTAAATACCCGTATTTGCGGATATTATCGCAGCAAAGAGCTAGAAATTCGTAGCTTGTTGGCACAAAAAGTGGGCCGCGGAAAGGTAGATTTTTCGTTGCAAATGGAATCGCTCGACACCGAGCAAACCCCACGCATCAACGCAGAAATTTTAACCGCTTACTACCAACAAATCAAACAAATATCGCAGCAAACTGGCATTGCAGAACCTGCCGATTGGTATTCGGTATTGCTTCGTATGCCCGATGTGTTGAAAAACGAACAAAAAGAGTTGAGCGATGAGGAGTGGGCAGAAGCCAGCAAAATCATCGATCAAGCGGTTGAGGCCTTTACGGCTTTCCGCCTTCAAGAGGGCAAGGGCTTGCAAGCATTCTTTTTGCAAAAAATAGAAAATATTCGAGCCTTGCTAGCCGAGGTGCCTCAATACGAATCGGCTCGTGTCGAAAAAATCCGCGCTCGTTTGGAAGAAAACTTGCGTGCGTTGGACGATAAAATTACCTACGATGCCAATCGATTGGAACAAGAACTCATTTTCTACATCGAAAAACTGGATATTAGCGAAGAAAAACAACGCCTCAATAACCACTTGAATTATTTTGTCGAAACCATGGACAAAGACCCCATGGCAGGCAAAAAGTTAGGTTTCATAGCCCAAGAAATGGGACGCGAAATCAATACCTTGGGTTCTAAGGCCAATCACAGCGAACTACAAATTGTAGTGGTGAAAATGAAAGACGAGTTAGAACAAATTAAAGAACAAGTACTCAATGTCTTATAATCCTAAACTAATTATATTTTCGGCTCCATCGGGGTCGGGTAAAAGCACCATTATTAATCGCTTATTGGCCGATGGATTGGATATGGAATTTTCTATATCGGCTACTTCGCGTGCTCCTCGTGGAAGCGAACAACATGGGGTAGAGTATTATTTCTTATCGCCCGAAGAATTCAAAGAAAAAATAGCGCAAGATGCGTTTGTAGAATACGAAGAAGTGTACGAAAATCGTTTTTACGGCACACTAAAATCGGAAATTGAGCGCATTGCATCCAAAGGCAAAGCTACCGTATTTGACGTAGACGTAAAAGGTGGTTTGAACATCAAAAAAATGTACCAAGAAAAGGCCCTAACCTTGTTTATCCAGCCCCCTAGCGTAGAAGAGTTGCGTCGTAGGCTAGAAGGGCGCGCTACCGATGCCCCCGAGGTAATACAGCAACGATTAGATAAAGCAGCCTTTGAAATGTCGTTTGCTTCTCAATACGATTATATCATTGTTAATGACGACTTAGAAAAAGCCATACATGAAACAAAAACTATCGTCCAAGCATTTTTGTCCCGCTAAAGTAGACGAATCGGTTCAAAACGTAGGTTTGTACTTTGGTTCGTTTAATCCGGTGCATATTGGCCATGTTTCGTTGGCCAGGTGGGTGTTGGAACATACCAATTTACAAGAGGTGTGGATGGTGATTTCACCCCAAAATCCGTTCAAAGTAAACCAAGTGTTGTACCCCAACGAAGAGCGTTTCAATTGGGTGCAAATGGCAGTAGAAGACATGCCGGGCATGGTGGCCTGCAACGTAGAATTTTTTATGCCCCAACCCTCGTATACCATCGACACGTTGCGTGTATTGATTGAAAAATTCCCTCAAATACGTTTTACCTTAATAATGGGCGCCGATAATGTGATGGGTTTTTCGGCCTGGAAAGATTATCAAGAGATAGTAGAAAAGGTAGCTATTTTGGTGTACCCACGCCCTGGTGTGGATGTAGAGGAGGAAGTTAAAAAGTATCCTTCTATGCGTTTGTTAGAGGATGTTCCTTTGTTTCCCATATCGTCTACACAAATTAGAGAAATGAAAGCGGCAGGCAAGGATGTGTCTATGTTTTTGCCAGGGGCGGTGGCAGAAGCCTACTCGTGATGGTAGGGCTCGCCTTTAATAATGGTGTAAGCTCTGTACAATTGTTCTACAAAGAATAGGCGAATCATTTGGTGCGAAAAAGTCATCTTAGAAAACGATATTAGGCTGTTGGCACGTTGGTACACTTTCTCTGAAAAACCATAAGGGCCACCCACAACAAAATATACTTTTCGTCTGCCGGATAGGGCGCGTTTGTTAATTTGCTCTGCAAATGCTACCGAGGTAAATTCTTTGCCGTGCTCGTCCAATAAGATAACGTCGTCTGCATCGGCAACCTGTTTTAAAATCAGTTCTCCTTCTTTTTCCTTTTGCTCGTCTTGGCGTAGGTTTTTGCTGTTCTTTAATTCGGGAATAACCTGAATAGAAAAGTCAGTATAAAATTTTAACCTAGCTAAATAATTGTCTATTAGCTTGTTAATATTATTGTCGGTAGTTTTGCCTACCACTAATAGCGTAATTTTCATATTTTTTTTTACCTTTGTAAAGGATAGTACGTAAACACTTTGTTGCTGCAAAGTTCGTAATATTTCGCCAAATAATCAAGTAACATGAAAATGCGTAAAGGTTGGATAAAATTAGCAGGCTTGCTATCTTGCTTTTGGAGCCTTTCTGCTTTTGGAGCAGGCTCTTTAGGTGAGCAATTGCAATATGCCTTAAATGCCAATATTCCCGATAAGGCATTGACTTGTTTTGCCCAAGAGATGGAAGTGTCGGTAATGGGCAAAGGTTCGGTTTGTTCCAACGAGCAGGCAGTAGAAATTTTACGTCAGTTTATGGAATCCAATCCTGTTGTTTCGTGTCAGATTTTGCACAAAGGCAAAAAAATGAATGCAGGATTTTACATCATGAATATTGTGGTTTCATCGCAAAAACGATACCGTATTTATGCGTTGGAACGCAACGAAAATAATGAAAATTTAATTAGACAATTTAGAATCGATGAAGTCGTTGAATGATCAATTGGATGATTTGATTAAGTATTGGTTTGCCGAAGATATCGGCGATGGTGACCATACTTCGTTATCGTGTATTCCTGCTACAGCCATGGGTAAATCGCGCCTTATCATTAAAGATACAGGTGTATTGGCAGGTGTTGAGGTGGCAAAACGTATTTTCCATGCGTTCGACCCCGAGTTGAAAATCAATGTGTTTATAAACGATGGAGCCGAGGTAAAACCTGGCGATGTTGCTTTTGAGGTAGAAGGCAAAGTGCTTTCGTTGCTTCAAACCGAACGCTTGATGCTGAACATCATGCAACGCATGAGTGGGGTAGCAACCGTAACACGCAAATATGCTAAATGCTTGGAAGGCTTAAAAACCCAAGTGTTGGATACCCGTAAAACAACTCCTGGTTTGCGTATGTTAGAAAAAGAAGCTGTTAAAATTGGGGGTGGTACCAATCACCGCATCGGCCTTTTTGATATGATCTTGTTAAAAGACAACCACGTTGACTTTGCAGGCGGCATTGAAAATGCCATTCGTTCGGCTCAAAAATATTGCCAAGAAAAAGGCAAAAACCTTAAAATAGAAATTGAGGTTCGCAACTTTGAAGAACTAGAACGCGTAATGCGTGTGGGTGGTGTTAACCGCATTATGTTAGATAACTTTACCCCCGAAAATACCAAAAAAGCCGTTGATATGATTGGCGGACGTTACGAGGTAGAATCGTCGGGCGGTATTACCTTTGATACCTTACGTACCTACGCCGAATGTGGTGTCGATTTTGTATCAGTAGGTGCTCTTACCCACTCGGTTAAGAGCCTTGATATGAGTTTTAAAGCCGTATAATTTTATATGTCAAACAAACCTTTAACATTGGGAACCAAAAGCATTGGTTCCCTTTTGTTGCATTATTCACTACCTGCTATCATTGCCATGACAGCCAGTTCGCTGTACAACATGATGGACAGCATGTTTATTGGGCATGGCATTGGTTCAATGGCATTAGCAGGTTTGTCGGCTACCTTTCCCTTTATGAATTTGGGTGCCGCTTTTGGAGCTATGGTGGGTGCAGGTGCATCTACGGTGGTATCGGTTAAGTTGGGTCAGCAAGACTACGACTCGGCCAATCGTGCCATGGGCAATGTGATTTTGCTCAATGTGGGCATTGGCTTTTTATTTTCGGTTATCTGCCTGCTCTTTTTAGACCCGATTTTATACTTTTTTGGTGCCAGCGATAATACCATTGGATATGCTCGCGATTACATGGTGGTAATTCTGTTGGGCAACATTATTACTCACCTTTATTTGGGGTTGAACAGCGTATTGCGCTCGTCGGGCCATCCACGCGAAGCCATGAACGTTACCTTGCTAACGGTGGCGCTCAATTTTGTGTTTAACTACCTGTTTGTGTTTGTAATCCATTGGGGCATTCGAGGGGTAGCACTGGGTACCATTTTGGCACAAATTGTAGGGCTTGCCATGGTGATGCGCTATTTCTTAAAACCCACATCGGTATTGCAACTGAAGAAAGAAATTTTGCGTTTCTCGTCTAAAATATCGGGTCAGATTTTATCCATCGGTTTGGCTCCTTTTTGCATGAATGCGTTGGCCTGTGTGGTGGTAACTTTAATCAATACCGGTTTGAAAAACTACGGTGGCGATTTACACGTGGCAGCATACGGTATCGATAATCGCATTGTGTTCTTCTTTGTGATGATGAACATGGGCTTTAACCAAGGGATGCAGCCCATTGCCGGTTATAACTACGGAGCCCAAAAATACGACCGTGTGTTGGAAGTGTTCCGTTACACCATGGGGTGTGTAGTTGCTTTTGGCACGTTGGGTTGGTTGGCTTGTCAATTCTTGCCCGAATGGATTGTGTCAATGTTCTCTACCGATACCGATCTGAATGCACTCAGCTCGTACGGTCTGCGCATTTTAACCTGCTTGTTGCCATTGATTGGTTTTCAAATGGTGTGTACCAACTTGTACCAATCCATCGGCAAGGCTAAAATTGCCATCTTTTTATCTACCACACGTCAATTGTTGTTCCTTATTCCGTTCTTGCTCATTTTGCCCTCGTACTGGGGAACGGACGGTATTTGGTACAGTTTGCCCATGGCAGACGGTTTGTCTGCATTGGTAGTAAGCGTGATGATTGTAAAATTAATTCGTGAACTTAAAAAACAACCGGCATGAAAGAGGTACAACCGCTCATTATAACCATAGGTCGTCAGTTTGGTAGTGGCGGCAGAGGCGTTGCTAAAATTTTGGCAGAGCATTATGGTATTCCTTTGTACGATAAGGAGTTAATTAATCGTGTATCGTGCGAAACGGGCATTAGTAACGATGTGTTTAAACAATGTGATGAATGTACCAACAATTACCCCAATGGTTCGTTGTTGGGGGGATGGTCGCTCAGTACGTTGTTTTCTACCACCAACCGCGAAATGCTATCGGGCGATTCGCTTTTTGCCATGCAATCCGAAACCATTAAACGCATTGCATCCGAAGGCCCGTGCGTGATAGTGGGGCGTATTGCCGATTATGTGTTGCGTCAGCACCAACCTTTGGTGTCGGTATTTATTACATCCGACGATGACGACCGCATTCGTCGTGTAGCCGAGTACGAACAAATAGCACCAGCGCAAGCCAAACAACTCATAAAGAAAGCCGATAAATTGCGCGCCTCTTACTATAATTTTTATTCTGAAAAAGAATGGGGCAGTGCCCCCTCGTACCATTTGTGCATCAATACCTCTAAAGTGGGCATTGAGGGTGCTGCAAAACTCATTATGCAGTACATAGAACAATGTGGATACACACAACAATAACCATAAATCCAAACAAGATGATAAAACGATTTGCCTTATTTTTCTTGGCTGCAGTAAGCACCATGAGTGTTTTTGCCAATGATGTAGAAACCATCGTCGATGAGCACGATGAACTGTCCAACGATTTTCGCATGCGTTTTGAGGTGGCAGCCGATTGGAAACCCGTTAAAAACCTAACCCTAAACTTGGCGCAAGAGGTACGCATCAAAAACATGGCGTCGGAGTTAGATCGCCTTTATACCACGTTGGATATTAGCTACAAGGTGCATAAATACGTAAAAGTAGGTGCTGCCTATTCTTTCCATGCCCTGTACAAAGGCAACGATGCTTGGCAGTTTCGTCATCGTGGTCGCTTGCATGTAACCGGTAGTTATTCGGTGGGCGATTGGGGATTGTCGTTGCGCGTCATGCCCGAAATGACTTATACGGTAAAAGAAATCAACGTGTTAGAAGAGGTAAATCCTGCCTGGATAATGCGTTCGCGATTCAAAGTAGATTATTCGTTTATCGACAAACCTGTTAAACCCTATTTGTACGTAGAAATGTTTAACCCTTTGGTGAATCCTACCTACGGCAATGCCTGGTTGGAGAAAATGCGCTATGCCATCGGTGCCGAATGGAGCGTCGATGCCCACAATAAATTCGATTTCTATTACCTATTGGAACACGATATGGGACAAGACATCTCTGCTCAACTTCCCACCATCACCCGTACCCAAGGCAACCAACTGAACCACATCATCGGCATCAAATACAAATTTGTGTTTTAATTAACACTCACAATAAAAAACAAACGCCTCTTATGCAAGAGGCGTTTCTAGTATTACGCATAACAATTTATTAGAAATAGTAACGAACGTTAGCCGCTAAGACCCAATCAAACATATGAAGTGATTGGGTGCCTGTAAATAGCATACCATAACCTGGTCTAAAATCTAAACCAACAGTTATAGGTGTGTTATTCAAAATAAACTCTACACCAGCAATGGCGTTAATGCCCCATTTACCTAAGTCAAGATTACTATAAAATTCTTGGGCATAACCCACTGATACACCACCACCTACAAAAGCAGCAATATTACCCCAATCACCGTTGAATACATTGTTTTGATAGTACAAATTGGGTTGTAATTGCAAAGACCAAGCATGTTCTTGGCCAGAAAAGCTATAACCAGCATAATACATCGTTGCACGTGTTGCAAGTAGCTCAACGGCCAAATCGGTTTGTATAGCAACATTTTCATTTACAAACTTTTTATAACTTAAACCATTCAAACTACCTGCTACCAAACCAAAACTTTGTTTATAGTCTTGTGCAAACAAACTACTAGTGGCAATAAATGCCATACTAATTAACAAAAGAATTCTTTTCATAATAAACAATTAAATGGATAAGGCTACAAAGGTACGTAAAAAATGAATAACATCCGGTTACTTTTTACCCTAATGTGAGCATATAGGATATAAAATGAGTTAATAGATTGATATATGAAAAAGGTATTTATAGTGTTGTGTTTGGTAATGCTTTCTTCTTTGTTGTTTGCTAGAAGAACCATTTTTGCTGATGATAGACAGCGATGGGAAATAGTAGAAGTACAATCTAATAATGAGCTAACAGCTATTATTTGCGAGGTGACGTTTATGAGCAGTCGTGCAGGTTGTATGGACGCACATACCTACGATAAAAAGAACTCTTCTATCTACATTTATGGCGATTTTGGTAGAAAAGAACTTGTTGATTCCGAATTCAGTGGCGATTATAAGCCATGGGAGATGTATCCCGGTCACTATGAATGGAACTACTTTAGGGGATTACAGGAGGGGAAAAAAGCTACAGCAGTTTTTTATTTCCCTAGAATTCCAGCGGGTGTACAAAAAATTCATTGGCATTTTGATGGAGGATGGGCAGATCGTAGTGCTCCATCTCGCAAATATAGGTCTCCACGGTTTGAGGTATACAATATAGAAATACAGAACAATGTTAATACAACTCCCCCTACAGGATGGAATGAACGTAAACTAAAAGCATATTGGAGCGAACATAAGTTAGTGCCAATAGAGGGAATTTATAGCTTTTTCAGTACTAGCAATACGGCTTATTGGGGTACCGCTCGTCATCGGTTGGCTATAAAAAAGGACGGCGATCAATATCAAATTATCTACTTACATGGATCAAATGAATCTATCTGGAAAGAGGGTGAAATAAAAGCCATCTTTACCCCTACTACATCAAAAGGTGTCTATAGGGTTGATGCGTGGTATTTAGATAATAAAATGGTATCGACCAATGAATTATATCTTGAATATAACAGCAGGAAAATTACTATATACGATGTTAGCTCTAATGTTGAAACGCATTTTATGAAACTTTTTCCAGCTTACGATGTAGAAGAATCGGATGTGGCACCGTTGTATCCGCAATCACCTCCTGCTGCAAGTCAGGATACCGTCAGTGCCAAGGCCAGTGGTAGTGGTTTTTTTGTAGGAAGTAACGTGTTGGCTACCAATTATCACGTGGTAAAAGATGCCCAAAAAGTAGAGGTGGTTATTAATACGGGATTGGCTATTACCAAGTATGCCGCAAAAACGCTTTGTTTTGATAAAGTAAACGATCTAGCGTTGCTCCAAATAGACGATGCTAAGTTTTCGCCCTTGTTGCAAATACCATATAAACTGCAATTGGATGGGCAACAAGTAGGCACAGATGTTTACACCATGGGGTATCCTCTATTGGATGCAATGGGGCAAGAGATTAAAATAACCGATGGTATCGTATCTTCTAAAACGGGGTATGAGGGCGATGTGTCTACCTATCAAATATCGGCACCCATTCAGCCTGGCAATAGCGGAGGCCCACTATTTAGCAAAGACGGACAGCTAATTGGTATTACATCAAGTGGTATCTTGGCGGCAAACAATGTGGGCTATGCTATTAAGGCTAGTTATTTAAAAAATTTGATGGATGCTGCGCCCATTGAAATTAAGGATATTTTTCAATCTAAAGATGTTGGTGTTCAGTTAACAGAGCAGATTAAATTATTTACACCCTATGTGGTAATGTTATTAATATACTAACTATTTAAATCAAGTTATTCATTATGAGAAAGTTATTTTTATCGCTAGTCGTGTTGATGGTATGCGGCTTTGCTAGTGCACAAAATTCTGCTACAGAATCGAAGGAATTATACAAAGAAACAAAGGCAGAAAAATTTTTAAGAGAATCTAGTTTGTATCGTGAGGATACTTACATTAAACTAAAAGAAGACGGTATTACGGCTTATGTAAAGGTGGCAACAAACCTTATAACCAATCAAAAAATAGGCTATTGTTACTTTGAAACTGAAGCCGACAAAGGAGCTCTATTTCTTACTGGTGGTGTTGCAGGAGCGCCAGAGCCTTTAGGTTATCTTGATATGGAAGAAATAGATGATATGATATTGGCATTGAATAAAATATTAGAAGACACAAAAGTAAAGAAAGGTGTTAAGAATTATAGCATTAGTTATACAACAGAAGCGGGTATAAATGTTTATTACGATACCATAGAAAAGAAAGTATTTTATGGCAAGAAATGGAAGTATATCAACCAATATGGTATAGAAAGAACTTACACCTTATGGAGTCCACCAGCTAGTTTAAAAAGTCTCTCTAAAACTGTGCTGATGTTAGAAAAAGCCAAAAAAATCATTACTGACAATTTGTAATGTTATTTTGAAGAAACAATAACAATGCGTGTAAATAATTTATTCGGGGTATAGTCTAAAAAGATTATACCCCGAATATTATTATCCAAACTCTACCACGGTGATGCCGGCGCCGCCTAACTGAACGTGCTCGTCTTTGGCACTGCGTACTTGGGGCACACTGTATAGGTATTGGCGGATGGTTTGTTTAAGGGCACCTGTGCCCGTGCCGTGCAAAATGCGCACGGTCGATACCCCCATCATGATGGCATCGTCTATGTAGTACATAATGGTTTGAAGCGCCTCGTCGGCACGCATACCACGCACGTCAATTTGGGTTTTGAATTTGAGTTGATGTTCGCGCAAGGTATTGTCGCCTTTGGTCCAAACGGGCGCTTGCACCCTTTGCTCTTGTTGCCTAACTTGTTTTCGGCTGGCTTTTTGCAAATTGCTCAAGTCTACGTTGAGTTTCATATTGCCCATGGCAACCAAGGCTTTTTTGCCTTTGATTTCTACAATTTCGCCCACGTTATCGCCGTACATAACCGCATCGCCCACTTGCAAAGCAACTTCTTCGGTAGGTTGTTTTTTTGCCTTTTGTGTAGTTGTTTTGGGTTTGCGTTCTTCTTCCAATAAGGCTTTTTTCTCTTGCTCTATTTTTTGACGAATGGCCTTGGTCTTTTCTTTGTCTGCCTTGGCCTCTTTGATGTCCTTAATGGTCTTTTCGATGGTAGCATTGGCATCGGCCAGCAATTGTTTGGCTTCGTTTTTAGCCTGACGGATAATTTCTTTTCGTTGACGCTCGATGCTTGCCAACTGCTCTTGCAAGGTTTTGTCTGCCTCGTTTATTTTTTTCTCTTTCAGTTTTACTTGCTGACGTTTGTTTTCCCAGTAGCGTTTGTCGCGTACAATATCTTGCAAGTTTTTATCGTAGTCAATGTGTTCGCTACCCACAATTTCGGTGGCTTTCTCTATCACTTGTTCGGGCAATCCAATTTTACGGGCAATCTCTACTGCAAACGAACTGCCAGGGTTACCAATCGATAATTGGTAAAGTGCGCGCATTTCGTGGCGATCGTACAGCATGGCACCGTTAACCAATCCTTCGGTTTGCGAGGCAAAGTGTTTTAGGTTGGTATAGTGCGTATTGATGACGCCAAAGCATTTTTGTTGGTTAAACATTTGTAGCTCGGCTTGGGCAATGGCGCCCCCAATTTGGGGCTCGGTACCGCTGCCAAACTCGTCAATGAGTAGCAAGGTACGATGGTTACCGTAACGCAAAAAGTATTTCATGTTGCTCAAGTGCGAGCTGTAGGTACTTAGGTCGTTCTCGAGCGATTGCTCATCGCCAATGTCGATAAAAATATGCTGAAAAATACCCATGGTGCTTTGGGGCATTACAGGTACCAGCAATCCGCATTGCCACATGTATTGCAATAGCCCAACGGTTTTAAGACAAACCGATTTACCCCCTGCATTGGGTCCCGATATGAGTAAGATACGTTGCTGTTGGGTAAGGGTAATGTCCAACGGAACGGTTTCTTTGTGTTGTTCTTGCAACGATAAAAAGAGCAGTGGGTGTACCGCACTTTTCCAATCCAATTGGGGCGATGGGGTGCTTTGAGGCAGGGTTGCCCCAATTTTTAGGGCAAACAAGGCTTTGGCACGTAGAGCATCTATCTCTGCCAAAAACAGCATTGATAAAGCGAGTTGGTCCAAGTACGGACGGATAAAATCGCTGCAAAGGGTAAGTATTTTGATAATCTCGCGGCGTTCTTCAGCCTCTAACTCCCTAATTTGGTTGTTGGCTTCTACAACCGCACCCGGTTCTACGTACACCGTTTTGCCCGTAGCCGATTCGTCGTGTACAATGCCTCCTAGTTTGCGTTTAAAAGCAGGGGCAATGGGAATGACCAAACGCCCATCGCGTAACGATGGTTGTACATCTTTTTCTAGGTAACCATCTTGTTGGGCTTGGCGAATAATGCTAGCCATTAGTTTAGATACCGATGCGGTTAGCTGAATTTTTTGGCGACGAATGTGTGCCAACGCATCGGATGCATGGTCTTTGATGCGGCCAAATTTATCCAATATGGTATCAATGTGTCGACTAATTTCTGGAAATGCTTCTACATCGGCACATTTTTGTTTTAGGTATGGAAAATCTTCTTCTGTCTTAACGCTAAAGTATTGTACAATACGGCGTATGGTTAGCAACGATTTGTATAGTTCAAACAATTCTGCTTCGGTAAGGTAGGTGCCCTCTGTAGCAATGCGTTTTAGGTATGCACGGGTATCAAAGAAACCTTCTATGGGAAAGGCGTCGCTTTCTTCTTGGCAAATGTTGCAAAATTCGTGCGCCTCGGATGCCATAACAACAATATCGTCCAGCTTGTCGGTAAATTGTAATCCGTCAATTAATTCTTTGGCATGCGCCCCCTTGCAAAACTGCTGAATAAGCAGTTTTACCTTATCAAACTCTATTTTTTGCTCAAAATGCTTTGGGTATGTCATAATTTCTAACTCCTAACTTCTAACTCCTAACTTCTAACTCCTAACTTCTAACTCCTAACTCCTAACCCCTAACTCGATTTCCTACAATCAACACCTTTGAATGATCGTGCAGAGTGGTGGCAAAAATATACGTATCGCCTCCGTCTTTTAGTTTTAGTTTTTTGCGCAAATCAGCCACAGTGCCCGGAAAGTTGCGGATGCTAACGTTGGCCTTTTCTATGTCGTTTATTTCTTTTTTTTGTACTTTGGTTATGCGGTCGATGGCAAAAATACGTCCAGGAAAATGGCTTGCCAAGGTATCCGATGTATACAAATGGCTGCTGGGGTGCAATTTGTAAATGCCCAATTGTTCGGCAACTTGTTTAAAACCGCCTGCCTTTAAAATAGCGGCATTGGGTTCGTACAGGTATTGCATGGGGTTGGCGTAGGAGGCTACTCCCACTGCCTCGTCTTGTCGGTGAAACGAGAATAGTTGTTGTTGCGCTGTTTTGGGTAGTAGGTTAACGCATACCATTTTGGGGTTGTCGCACACTTTTTCGGCATCGATGCGCAGTAGAACCTCTTTGCATTCGTTGTTTACCGCTACAATGTGTACCTCTTGCGTGGTAGGAAAGTGGCGTAGTACCGATTCTACATCAATCATGGGCGATAATTTTACCAGTAAGGTTTGGCATTTTTGCAAAATCAAGTTGCCTATTTCTACCAAATTAGGTGTGCAATCTTGTAGCAATACTACCTTTCCGCCTTGTTCGTTGCGCCTAGCAGGGTCCAAGAAAATAACATCTACAGCTGGCAAACTGGGTAAATAATGCTCGCAGGTATCGTTTACAACGGTAATGGGTAGGTTAAGGCAGGCAAAATTATGCCTGGCCAGTTCGCAGAGTGTTTCTTGTTGTTCTACATACGTGGTTTGAGCAAATTGTTGACTCATAAAAGAGCAGTCAATGCCCAGCCCGCCTGTCAAATCCACCAAACTATCGCCGCTTACTAAACTGGCTTTGTAGCGTGCCGTCCATTCGGACGAGCATTGCTCCAACGACAAACGTTGTGGGTAACGAATATCCTTGCAAGCGTACCAAGTAGGAAGTTTTTCGCTCGCAATTTTTTCGCCAAAGGCCTGGTGGGCTTGGATGATATGCAAAGGGGTGGCAGGCATCTTATTTTTTCCAGAAGGCAGGAGTCAATACAATCAAAACGGTAAACAATTCCAAACGTCCCACCAACATCAAGAAAGACATGTACCATTTTGCAAAGTCGGTAAGGGTAGAGTAGTCGCCTGTTCCAATTTCGCCCATGCCCAAACCAACGTTGGTCATAGCCGCAAAAGTGGTGCCTACCGATTCGTCAAATCCCAATCCAGTAGCCGTAAATACAATGATACTAATGCCCATTACAATAACGTACATAATAATAAAGGCTAGTACGTTGTTGATGATTTGTGTATTTACCACGTGTTTGTTAAAACGTACGGGTATAACCGCATTGGGGTGTATGAGTCGTTGAAATTCGTGATAGGCATTTTTTAAAAGCAATACCACACGTACTGTTTTGATACCACCCGATGTCGACCCTGAACATCCACCAAGTAACATAGTAAACAGCATGACAGACCAGATAAAGGGCGACCATTGGGTATAATCTACGTGCGAGAATCCCGTAGAACTAATAATAGAGCTCATGTTAAATACGGCATATCGAATGCTCTCTACAATACCAAAATCGTGGCGTGTAAAGATAAGACTTAACATGATGACAATGGAAAAGAAAATAATCGATGCAGTATACCACTGAAATTCTTCGTTTTTAAGGAGTTTGCTAAATTTCCCTTTTAAAAATAGGTACATAAGGCTAAAGTTGATACCTCCCACAAACATAAAGAAACTAATGATATAGTCGATAGATGCACTGTCCCAATACATGAGTCCATCGTTTTTGGTCGATAAACCGCCGGTTGATATAGTCGAAAAGGCGTGACAAATGGCATCAAAAGGTTCCATATCTGCCAACCACAAAAGGATGGCTTCTACTAAACTAAGTAGTACATATATACCCCAAATGGTTTTGGCGGTTTGAGCTATTTTGGCATGTACTTTTTCTTTGGTAGGTCCTGTAATCTCGGCCGCTAAAAGCGACATGCTGCCATCGCTTACCATGGGGATAACGGCTAACGAGAGCAGGATGATACCCATGCCGCCTATCCATTGGCATAGGGTACGCCAAAATAAAATGCCGTATGGAAGTGCCTCTACATCTGCTATGGTAGATGCTCCACTCGCTGTAAAACCGGATATGGCTTCAAAAAAAGCATCTGTAAAGGAGGGGATGTAATTGCCTAGGTAGTACGGCAGTAATCCAAAAAGCGAAAATACTACCCAAATGCTGGCAACAATAAGGTAACCTTCGCGTTTGCCCATGGCCTGTTTTTGTGGACAGAAGGCAATAAACAAACCACCCACAGTGCCTGTAACAATCATGGCAAATAGGAGTGGCCAAAAATTCTCTTGATAACCAACAGATACCAATGTTGCTATGAGCATAAAGAAGGCTTCTACCAAAAGCAGGTAGCCAATCACTCGGATAACAGATTGGATATTTAGAACTTTCATTATTTAAAGAGTTTCTCTAATTTATGAACGGTATCTTCGCCGCAGAATACAATTACGCGGTCGCCTGCCTGAATTTGTGTATCACCTACAGCAACCATCCCCTTGTCATTGCGTACGACGCCGCCGATAGTAGTGTTTTTTGGTAATTTTAGGTTCTTTAGGCAGTCTTTGGTAATGGCAGACTCGTCTTCTGCCATCAATTCAACCACCAAAACATCCACAAACGTTAGGCATTTAACCGATACATTGCCTCCTAAAATCAGTTGGTAAATGTGACTAGCAGCAATGATCTTTTTATTGATAATAGCACCAATGTCTAAACTTTCTGCCATCGAAATGTAATCGTTGTTTTCGACTTCGGCAATGGTGCGTTTTACCCCTAAACTTTTAGCTGCAAGACATGCCAATATATTGGTTTCTGAGTTGCCCGATAAAGCAACGAAAGCATCGTACGATTCTATATCTTCTTGCTTCAAAAGTGTGATATCCCTACCGTCGCCATTGATTACCATGGCTTTGTCTGTCTTTTCTAGTAGGTTGATGCCTTTTTCTTTATCTTGTTCTATTACCTTGATATTCATGCTATTGGGTAATTCTTGAATAGCACCAATACCAATGCGGCTGGCTCCCAAAAACATGGTGCTGTTTATTTCAAATTCTTCTTTACCCGATAGAATGCGAACCTCGTCAATGCCCTCTTGTGTGGTTAAGAAATAAACAAAGTCGTTGGCTAAAATTTGGTCTTTACCCGTAGGAATAATGGTTTCGTTACCTCGTTTAATAACGACAACTCTTAAGCGGTCGTTGTTTAAAAAGGCGTTCATTAGTTGTTGGTTTACAAGAGGCGATGATTCCCTGATTTTGGTTGCTAAAACCACTAATTCTCCATCCGAAAATTCCAGGTATTGACGTACCCAACCTTTCTTCAAGCCATTTACAATTTCGTCGGCAGCCAATCGTTCTGGGTAAATAAGTGAATCCACCCCCATGCTTTTAAAAAATTCCTTGTTTTTAGGCAATAGGTATTCTTTGTTGTCAATGCGAGCCAAAGTTTTTTGTGCTCCTAAATTAGTGGCCAATAGACAAGCAGTAATATTGGTGCTTTCGTATGGAGTTACCGCTACAAAAAGATCGGCCGATGGTACTTGTGCTTCGCGCAAGTCTTTTAGTGAAGTAGGGTTGCCTACTACAGACAAAATTTCGTAGTTGGATTCCAATTGTTTTATTTTCTCCGTATTCTCGTCCAATAAAACAATGGTATGTTTTTCTTTCGATAACATTTTGGCAAGGTGCGTACCTACTGCACCAGCGCCAGCAATAATAATTTTCATTTAATATCGAATCAATTTAGCACGATCCATTTGGCGTTTGTCGTCTTTTTCTTTCAGGCTTTGACGTTTGTCGTATTCTTTTTTACCTTTTGCCAATGCGATTTTTAACTTGGCCAAACCTCTTTCGTTGATAAAAAGCGAGGTAGGAACAATGGTTGTTCCAGGGTCGGCCAAACCACGTGCAAGTTTTCGTAATTCTTTTTTAGTAAGCAACAATTTTCTGTCTCTTGCGGGTATATGGTTGTTGTACGAACCATAAAAGTATTCGTTAATGTGAATGCCTTTTGCCCATAATTCGCCTCCTTCAAACAAGCAGAAACTGTCTACTAAACCAGCCTTTCCTGCACGAATGGACTTAATTTCAGTACCTGTTAAGACAATCCCTGCCGTATAGGTATCTAAAAACTCGTAATCGAACGAGGCTTTCTTGTTGCGTATGTTGATTGATGACATAACTTATTCAATGTTATTTTGTTTCGACGTTTTTTTGCGCTATAATATCACGTAAAACGCCTTTTGTTGGTGCCTAGAAATAGTTTGTATATACCTAGTGCAGAGTACAAAAATACGGCAAAATTGATAAATTCCCAAAAAAAAAGTCAAGTTATGATTTTGCGTTAAAATCTTGCTTTAGTTCGAATTATATTTTGTACATTTGTGGTCCGTATTATGGATAAATCCGTTAGTCAGCATAAATGGCATGATATACATCGTTACTATTATCATTTTAATCACATCGTTGCACCTCTACTTTCCATTTGCTCAAAAACGCAACATGTTGGCAGGTGTTAATCATCGTAGTTCGCATACCAAACCTGTCATTACAGGTGCCGGATTTATATTCCCTCTATCATACTTAGCATACGCTGTTTATTTGGTGTGCAATACAGGTATGGCGTTTCCATGGTACTTTTTTATAGGTTTGACACTGCTTTCGGTTGTTAGTTTTATAGACGATTTAGAAGATGTTTGGTTTTTGTGGCGATTGTTGGTTCAAATTATTGCTAATGCACTGATGATGTGGCAGGTACAAGTCGAAGTGCAGGCGTTGTATATGGTGCATTCGGCAACGTTCTGGATGGCGGTCATTATGATGTGGGGTTTCTCTATTGGTTTGCTCAATATGTACAATTTTATGGATGGTTTAAATGGCATGTTGGGTTTCTTGTTGTTGTCGTCGCTGATTCCTATGTGGTTGATTAACAATTATGTGGTTCATTTTGTTGATAATCAACTTATTTACTTTACACTGATTCCTACTTTTATATTTGTTTTCTACAATGCCAGAAAACAAGCAAAATGTTTCTCGGGCGATGTAGGGGCTATTGCAGCGGGTTTTGTTATGGTCTATATGCTACTTAAACTCATGATAAATTCGCATAGTTTTATTTATCTGGCGCTTTATACCATGATTTTTATCGAAGCTGGTCTTACGATTTTACAACGTTTGTTTGCAGGCGAAAATATTTTTCAACCCCATAGAATCCACTTGTTCCAGTTGCTTTGCAACGAGGGAAAACGCAATCACGTACTAGTTTCGTCATTCTATGGTGGTATTCAACTTATCATAGGAATGAGTTTGTTCTTGATGAACTATTATAAAATGCCTATTTTATACCAACATCTTATTATATGGCCTATCGTTGTTAGTTTGGCCCTATTTTATTTGTTGTACAAACGCAAAAAAATGGGCGGGCATTTACTCAGTTACAAACTCAATAAATAACACCCCTCGATGGGTTAGGTATACACATTAACACATAAACAAATACATTATGATTCCAACAAAAATTGAACACCTTGGAATTGCCGTTCCAAGTATTGCAGAAGCACTTCCTTACTACGAAGGAGTGTTGGGTTTAACCTGCTATGCTATTGAAGAAGTAGCCGATCAAAAAGTAAAAACCGCTTTCTTGAAAGTTGGTGAAGTAAAAATCGAACTTTTGGAACCAACCAGCCCCGAAAGCACTGTAGCTAAATTCATCGAGAAAAACGGTGGTCGCGGTGGTTTCCATCACATTGCTTACGCAGTAAATGACATCGAAGCTCGTTTGCAAGAAGTAGCAGACAAAGGCGTTCAACTAATCGACAAAACTCCTCGTGCAGGTGCAGAAGGCATGACCATTGCATTCCTTCACCCAAAATCAACTGCAGGTATTTTGACCGAATTCTGCGAAAAAAAATAAAGAACTAATTATTACATAATAATGGCAACAGATAAAATTCAAAACCTAATTGAGCTACGCGAAAAAGCTCGTTTGGGAGGCGGTCAAAAAAGAATTGATTCGCAACACAGCAAAGGTAAACTTACCGCTCGCGAACGCATCGAAATGCTTTTGGACGAAGGTAGTTTCGAAGAAATGGATATGTTTGTAACCCATCGTTGCACCAACTTTGGCATGGACAAAGACAAATTTTTGGGCGACGGCGTGGTAGTTGGTCAAGGTACCATTGACGGACGCTTGGTATTTGTTTTTGCACAAGACTTTACCGTATTCGGTGGTTCTTTGTCAGAAACTGTAGCGCTAAAAATTTGTCACGTAATGGACAAAGCCATGAAAGTAGGTGCTCCTATTATCGGTATCAACGACTCGGGTGGTGCACGTATCCAAGAAGGTCCTAACGCGTTGGCAGGCTATGCAGAAATTTTTGAACGCAATATCTTGGCTTCGGGTGTAGTTCCTCAAATTTCGTTGATTTTTGGTCCTTGTGCTGGTGGTGCAGTATATTCTCCTGCATTGACCGACTTTATCATGATGACCGAAGAAAACAGCTACATGTTCATTACTGGTCCTAAAGTAGTGAAATCGGTAACTGGCGAAAACGTATCGGTTGACGAATTGGGTGGTGCTGCTGTGCACGCAACCAAAACCGGTGTGGCTCACTTCCGTGCCGAAAACGAACAAGATGGCTTGGCTACCGTACGTCGCTTGATGTCGTTCATTCCTCAAAACAACATGGAAAGTGCTCCTATCGTTCCATGCGAAGACCCAGTTAACCGCATCGACGATGTTTTGAATACCTTGGTTCCTGACAATCCAAACAAACCCTACGATATGAAAGAAATCATCACTTCTATCGTAGACAACAACGATGTATTGGAAATCCAACCTGAATACGCTCCTAACATCATTTGTGCATTTGGTCGCTTTAACGGTGTATCTACCGGTATCATCGCTAACCAACCTATGTGCCTAGCCGGTGTATTGGACTGCGACGCATCTCGTAAAGCTGCTCGCTTTGTACGTTTCTGCGATGCGTTCAATATTCCAATTTTGACTTTGGTAGACGTTCCTGGTTTCTTGCCTGGTACAGGTCAAGAATACGCTGGTATCATTGTACACGGAGCTAAATTGATGTTTGCTTACGGCGAAGCTACTGTGCCTAAAGTAACCGTTACCATTCGTAAATCGTACGGTGGTTCGCACATCGTAATGAGCTGTAAACAATTGCGTGGCGACTTTAACTACGCATGGCCAGGTGCCGAAATTGCCGTTATGGGTCCTTCTGGTGCTGTAGAGGTATTGCAAGCCAAAGCTATCGCAGCCATCGAAGACAAAGAAGAACGTGCTAAATTCATTGCCGAAAAAGAAGCTGAATACCGCGATAAATTCGCTAATCCATATCAAGCAGCTTCTATGGGTTACATTGACGATGTAATTGAACCACGCAATACACGTTTCCGTGTTATTCGTGCATTCGAGTCGTTGAAAAACAAACGACTAACCAATCCGTTGAAGAAACACTCTAATATTCCTTTATAATTTAAGTAGTTATGGTATTATTAGCAGTAAACTGGACAAATGCTTGGATCATTACCCTTATTGGTTTTGGTCTAGTTGTTACGTTGTTAATAGTATTGGTATTTATTTTGTTGGGCTTTGGTGGCATTATGCAACGCCTTACCGCTCCTAAAAAAGAAACCAATCTAAAACCAGTAGCGGTTGTTCCTACTCCTAATGCTACAGAACCTGTTGAAATTACAGGCGAAGAATTGGCTGCCATTGCCATGGCCATCCAATTGAGCAAGGAGTCGGCTCACGACAACGAAAGTAAAGTCCTTACCATTGTGTCGGATCCAAATTCGGCATGGTCTTCTAAAACATTTGGTATCAATAATTTAATTCGTTAATAACGAGTAAACAGTCAATGAACAATGAAAAATTTTAAATTCACAATAAACGGTAATGTTTACGAAGTGGGTATTGATGCTCCCGAAAATGGCAAAGCCAACGTAAATGTAAACGGAAAATCGTATGTAGTTGAAGTAGAGGCCGATGTAATGCAAGCAACTGCCGTTCGTCGTCCAATTGCAGCCCCTGCCGCTGCAGCTCCTTCAAAATCAGTATCGGGTGTTATGAAATCGCCCCTTCCTGGTAAAGTATTAAAAGTAGTAGTAGCCGAAGGACAAGTAGTGAAACGTGGCGATACCTTGATGGTTATCGAATCCATGAAAATGGAAAACAATATTGCTGCTCAAAACGACGGCGTAGTACGTGCTATTATGGTAAGCGCAGAGCAAAGCATTTTGCAAGGCGATCCATTGTTGGAATTTGAAGCTGTAGGTCAAGAAGAAGCTCCTGCACCTGCTCCAGCTCCTGCCCCAAAAGCAGCTCCAAAAGCAGCGCCTAAAGCGGCTCCTGCTCCTGCACCAAAACCTGTAGCTGGTGCTAAATCGTTAACCAGTCCTCTTCCTGGTAATATTGTTAGCGTTGCTGTAGCCGTTGGTGCTACTGTAAAACGTGGTCAAACCGTTATGGTAATTGAATCCATGAAAATGGAAAACAATATTCCTGCTCCACGCGATGGTAAAGTAACCGCGGTTCACGTGGCAGCTGGCAAGAGCGTGATGCAAGGCGACGCATTGTTGGATATTGAATAAGGAGTGTACCCATGAAAAGTATATTTCGTTATATTATTACTTTGTTGTTTGCCTGCGCATCGTTTGGTAGCATGGCGGTTGCTCAAACCAATGAAGATA
>CAJGDW010000018.1 GCA_904502115.1 Paludibacteraceae bacterium
AATCGTAAATTTGCATTCCTTTAAGCGAGGTCCTGTAGTTCAATGGATAGAATACGAGTTTCCTAAACTTTAGATCCGGGTTCGATTCCCGGCGGGACTACAAACAAAAAGCATTCCTTTGCGGAATGCTCTTTTTTGTTTGTAGTCCTATCCATTTTTTTTATTACGTGCCTTTCGGCACGGCGCCTTTACAACCCCACGCTATCTCGGTAGAAGTCCAGGGCTTGGAAGATGAGTTCTTTCTCTACAATGCAGTTGGGAACAATATCGCCCACGTCTTTTAGTAGGGTAAAATTCACCTCGCCTGCTGCAGCATTCTTTTTATCGTGCGCCATGTATTCGTACAAGGCAGGGTAGTCGTTGCAGGTAATTTCAAATACGCCGTAATTTTCTTTGATGAATCGAATGGTATCGAGCATTACATCTTGTGGGAATCCTTGCACCTTGTGCGAAAGGAATAGCTCGCCTATTAACCCCCAGGCTACGGCGTAACCGTGTAAGATGGGGCGACCAGTGGCGTGCGAATAGCTCTCAAAGGCGTGCCCAATGGTGTGCCCCAGGTTAAGCGCCTTGCGAATGCCTTTTTCGGTAGGGTCTTGTGCTACAATATCGGCTTTTATTTGTACCGATGTTTCAATAAGCGATGCCAATAGTGCATAATCGGGGCGGGTAGCGTCAAAACTGCTAAGTCGTGCCATTTCGTTGCGCGACGATAGCAAACCGTGTTTGAGCATTTCAGCGTATCCCGAAAGCAAGTTTTGAGTATCGAGCGATTTTAGAAAATCGGAATGTATGATGACGTTTTGGGCGGGATTGATAACGCCAATTTCGTTTTTCAATCCGTTAAAGTTGATGCCTGTTTTACCACCTACGGCAGCATCTACCATCGATAGCAAGGTGGTGGGGATGTTGATAAAGCGAATGCCACGCTTAAAGGTATTGGCCACAAAACCACCTAAATCGGTTACGACACCGCCACCTATGTTAATGAGCATTGAATGGCGGGTACCGCCGTTCTCGCCCATAAACTTCCAAATGTCCACCACAGTCTCAATGGTCTTGTGATCGTCGCCATTGGGCATGGTGTACACTTTTGCCTGCTGCAACGCTCCTTCGCTTTGCAATAAGGGCAAACAGTATTGCTGGGTTTGTGTATCGGTTAGTATAAACAATTGCTCCGACGAAACGCCCTGTAAAAGGGCATTTACATCGGAAGCCAAATTGTTAGAAAAAATAACCGAGTTATTATTTTCTAATGTCACCTTCTTTAATTAAGTATTCTGCAATTTGTACAGCATTTAGCGCTGCACCTTTTTTAATTTGGTCGCCTACGCACCAGAAAGTAAGACCGTTTGGATTAGCTAGGTCTTTGCGGATACGGCCAACAAAGATAGGATCCAAGCCCGATTTGAAAAGTGGCATAGGATATATTTTTTCTGCTGGATTGTCTTCTAGTACAACACCATCGGCAGCAGCAAATGCTTCTTTTGCTTCTTCGATGCTGATAGGACGTTCGGTTTCTACCCAAAGTGCTTCAGAGTGAGCACGAAGCGAAGGTACACGTACGCAAGTAGCACTTACTTCAATGTCAGAGTGCATAATTTTGCGGGTTTCGTTGTACATTTTCATTTCTTCTTTGGTATAACCGTTTTCGGTAAATACGTCAATTTGAGGAATCAAGTTGAATGCCAATTGGTAAGCAAATTTGTTTACAGTAACTTCTTCGCCAGCCAATACTTGACGGTATTGCAACTCCAATTCTGCCATAGCAGCTGCACCAGCACCGCTCGCAGCTTGGTAGGTAGAAACGTGTACACGTTTAATGTGCGATAGGTTTTCGATGGCTTTCAATGCTACTACCATTTGAATGGTGGTACAGTTGGGGTTAGCGATAACACCGCGTGGACGATCTTTAGCATCGGCAGCATTTACTTCAGGAACTACCAATGGAACGTCGTTGTCCATACGGAAAGCGCTCGAGTTGTCAATCATTACCGCACCAAATTTGGTAATGTCTTTTTCAAATTCTTTCGAAATACCAGCACCAGCCGATGTAAAGGCAATGTCAATATCTTTAAAATCGTCGCCGTGTTTTAATTCTTTAACGGTATAGGTTTTGCCCTTAAACTCGTAGGTAGTACCTGCGCTACGTGCAGAACCAAATAAATACAAGTTGCTAATGGGGAAATTACGTTCCGCCAATACCCTTAAAAATTCTTGTCCAACGGCACCGCTGGCTCCAACAATGGCTACATTCATTTTTTTAGTGTTTTATTAAATGATTATTAATTTGATTTTCTTACCTTTGTCTTGTTGTCGATGTCAACAAATCGACTGCAAAAATACTATTTTAATTCGTTATCTAACACTTTTTTATGAAGAAAATGCTATTTCTTTGGCTATTGCTACAGCCATGTTTCCTACTTGCTTGGCAAGGTGATGTTGCTTGTTTTCAGTACAACAATGCTACTTTTACGCTCAATGCGCCCGCTGTGGCCGATACGGTGTATCTTTCAACCTCTTCTCGGGCTGCGGTCAATGCGAATTGGCAAGCTACCGTTCAGTTGCAGTATGTGCCCAGCTCTTCCAATCTGGCAAGGGTGTATGTAATGGCCGATACTACCTGCCTTACCGCTCCCTTGTGTGGTTATTTTGTGCAAATTGGTGGGGCTAACAAAACCATTGCTTTGTATCGGCAGGATGAAACAAAGAATCAGTTATTATTAGCTGCACCCGATGCTATTTTGAGCCAGGCTCCAATAGACGTGCATATTAAAGTGACGCGCAATCAACAATTTGAGTGGCAGTTGCAGTATGCTTTAGATAAAGGTACTTGGTTGTCTACAACTACGATACTAGATGATACCTATACTCAAAGTAAGGCTTGGGGATTTAGCTGCAAGTTTACCAAAACCCGAAACACGGCTTTTGCTTTTTCTAAATTATCGGCCGTTGGCGATGCTTATCAAGCACCTGTTTTGCCGCCCATCGAGCACCTATACATTACCGAGGTATTGTACGATCCCTTTCCCGATGGGGTTGATTTTGTAGAGTTGTACAATGCTTCCGATGCCATTATCAACCTAAATCGGTGCGTATTATCAGCGGGTAAAAAAGAGGTAAGACTACCAGCCTATTCGTTGCATCCAGAGCAATACGTAGCCATTACATCGTCCGATAGTATTTTGCTAGAACAATATCCCGATGCTTGTTACGAAAATTTTCTGCAAGTGCCCACCTTGCCCAATTGGGTCAACGATTCGGGTCGGGTGTATCTTTTGAGTGATGCGGCGGTACTCGATTCCATGGTCTATTCCGATAAAATGCACCACAGTCAACTATATGATGCCGAGGGCTTCTCGTTAGAGCGCGTACCGGTAGACGGGGTAGATTGGTTCTCGGCATCGTCCGATGTGATGGCAACGCCGGGGTGCAGGAATTCACAAAGTCAAATATTACCCGATGGTTCTACCGAATCAGGCACTGACAAGGCGTTTTGGCTGTCGGATAGTTGGTTTGCGCCTCAAGAACAATACCTAAGTATATACCACCGCGTAGAAGAAGGCACCATTGCCAATGCTTGGGTGTATAATTTACAAGGTGTTCCGGTTTATCGGTTGTATAACAATATTTTATTGGCGGCGGTTGGTAGCACTTATTGGGATGGACGCGACGATGCCGGCGAACCCTGCAGCGTAGGAATTTATATGGTTGTAATAGAATACATTACCCTGTCAGGCAAGGTAAATGGCGTTAAAATTCCCGTTGCACTGGGAACTTGAATTTTAGGAAATATTTTTTTTGTGTGTTCGACCTTAAAAACCTACGTTTTTTTTGTAACTTTGCACATTGTTTAAAAGTTAAATCAAATCTTATAAAAATAAAGTTATGGCAAAAAAAGCATTATTGATGATCCTTGACGGATGGGGAATTGGTAACAAAGGTAAAGCAGACGTTATTTTTAACACACCAACTCCTTATTGGGATTATCTAACTCAAACATATCCTAATTCGCAATTGCAAGCATCGGGCGAAAACGTAGGTTTGCCTGACGGCCAAATGGGTAACTCAGAAGTAGGTCACTTGAACATTGGTGCTGGTCGTGTAGTATACCAAGACTTGGTAAAAATTAACAAAGCATGCGAATCGGGTAGCATTCTACAAAACCCCGAAGTGGTTAGCGCATTTACATACGCAAAAGAAAACGGCAAAAATGTACACTTTATGGGCTTGACCTCTAACGGTGGTGTACATAGCTCGTTCGATCACTTGTTTAAACTATGCGAAATTGCACAAGTTTATGGCATTGACAATACCTTTATTCACTGCTTTATGGACGGTCGTGATACCGACCCAAAAAGCGGCAAGGGCTTCATTGAACAATTGAGCGCTCACACCCAAAAAACCGCTGGTAAAATTGCAACCATCATTGGTCGTTACTATGCAATGGACCGCGATAAACGTTGGGAACGTGTAAAAGAAGCATACGATTTGTTGGTAAACGGTGTAGGTTCCGAAGCTACCGATATGGTACAAGCTGTACAAGATTCGTACGATGCAGGCGTTACCGACGAGTTTATCAAACCTATTAAAAATAGCGCCGTAGATGCTCGCATTCAAGAAGGCGACGTGGTTATTTTCTTTAACTATCGTAACGACCGTGCTAAAGAATTGACCATCGTATTGACCCAACAAGATATGCCAGAAGCAGGCATGAAAACCATCCCTGGTTTGCAATACTATTGCATGACTCCTTACGATGCTTCGTTTACTGGTGTTCACATCTTGTTCGACAAAGAAAACGTACAAAATACCTTGGGCGAATTCCTTTCTAACCAAGGTAAATCGCAATTGCACATTGCAGAAACCGAAAAATACGCACACGTAACCTTCTTCTTTAACGGTGGTCGCGAAACTCCATACGAAGGCGAAGAACGTATCCTTATCAACTCGCCAAAAGTAGCTACTTACGACCTTAAACCCGAAATGAGTGCTTACGAAGTAAAAGATGCTTTGGTTGAAGCTATCGGTACTCAAAAATTCGATTTCATTGTGGTTAACTACGCAAATGGCGACATGGTAGGTCACACAGGTGTATACGAAGCTATTGAAAAAGCAGTAGTAGCTGTAGATGCTTGCGTAAATGCAACGGTAGAGGCAGCGAAAGCCAATGGTTACGAAGTAATCATTATTGCCGACCACGGTAATGCCGATAACGCAGTAAACAGCGATGATACTCCTAATACCGCTCACTCGTTGAATCCTGTTCCTTGTGTGTATGTAACCGAAAACAAGGATGCAAAAATTGCAGACGGTATTTTGGCAGACGTTGCACCTACTATCTTGCATATCATGGGCTTGGAACAACCTGCAGAAATGTCGGGTAAAAACTTGATTGGATAAAAGTTTTAAAAATATTTTGCGAAATAAAAAAAACTCATTATCTTTGCCGTCCAAATTGTAGAAAATAAATAAAAACATTATAATTATGAAACGCACATTCCAACCTTCTAACAGAAAAAGAGCAAACAAACACGGATTCCGTGAAAGAATGGCTACTGCAAACGGACGCAGAGTATTGGCAGCACGTCGTGCAAAAGGCAGAAAAAAATTAACTGTTTCTGACGAAGCCGTTTTCAAAAAATAAGAAGCTTTGTTTCGCAAACTACTAATAGGGGTAACCAATAGGTTATCCCTATTTTTTTTGCACTTTGTAGTGCGTTGTCTTTTAAAAATGTTGTAATTTTATAGGCTGTAAAAATTAACTACTATGATTACTTTTTTGGTATCCTTACTGTTGTTAGTGGTAGGGTATTTTGTTTATGGTAGGTTGGTAGAGAAGATTTTCGCACCCGATCCTAGTAAAATTACGCCTGCGGTAGCGTTGAACGATGGGGTGGATTATGTTCCTCTAAAACCTTGGAAGATATTTACCATTCAGTTCTTAAATATTGCAGGGTTGGGACCTATCTTTGGTGCTATTATGGGTGCCAAGTTTGGTACGTCTGCCTATATTTGGATTGTGCTTGGATGTATTTTTGCCGGTGCAGTACACGACTATCTGGCAGGTATGTTGTCGTTGCGCAACAACGGTGCCAGTTTACCCGAACTAATAGGTAAGTACCTAGGAATGAGCGTGCAACAGTTTACCCGTTTGTTCTCCATTGTGCTAATGGTGTTGGTGGGTGTTGTTTTTGTGAGCGGTCCTGCAGGTTTGCTTCAAAACTTAACCTCGCTTCATCAACAGTGGTGGATGCTTATCATCTTTTTGTATTATTTGTTGGCATCGATGTTGCCCATTGATAAACTCATAGGCAAGGTGTACCCCTTATTTGCCATTGCTTTGCTGTTCATGGCGGTTGGTATTTTGGTAGTATTGTTTACCAAGGGATCGATGTTGCCCGAAATTACGGATGGTTTGCAGAATACCCATCCATCGGCTGTAGATACGCCCATTTTTCCCATGTTGTTTATTAGCATTGCTTGCGGTGCCTTGTCGGGTTTTCATGCTACTCAATCGCCCCTTATGGCACGTTGCATGACCAACGAGAAACAAGGACGTCCTATTTTTTACGGGGCTATGATTGTAGAAGGCATTGTTGCCCTTATTTGGGCGGCAGCAGCCAATGTATTCTTCTACAACAACGGTATGGGCGAGAGCAATGCCGCTATTATTGTCAACAACATATCGAGTGAATGGTTGGGAACGGTTGGTGGAGTTTTGGCTGTTTTAGGGGTTGTTTTTGCTCCCATAACATCGGGCGATACGGCTTTTCGTTCGGCTCGACTTATCATAGCCGATATCTTTGCCATCGATCAAACGCCCATCAAGAAACGCTTGTTAATATGCGTTCCTATGTTTTTGCTTGCCAGCGGTATACTATTGTATAGTTTGAGCGATGTAGAAGGATTTAACATCATCTGGCGTTATTTTGCCTGGGCAAACCAAACCTTGGGCGTTATTACCCTGTGGACATTGAGTGTATGGTTGATGCGTACCCGCAGAAAATGGCATTTAATGACCCTTATCCCTGCTATTTTTATGACAATAGTAGTATCTTTGTATATTCTAATAGCCGACGAGGGGTTGAATTTACCCTATAACCCATCGTTGTATGTTTCTATAGCTATCAGTTTGTTATTAACAGGATTGTTTTACTATAAAGAATTAAGAAGAAAATGAGCGAATTAACTTACAAACAACCCCATATTGCTACGCAAATAGACAAAGCGGAGCAAGTTGCTGCATTTCAATTTTGCGATGCGTACAAAGATTTCTTAGATAAAGCCAAAACCGAACGCGAAGCCGTTCAGGTAACCGTTCAAATGGCAGAAGCTGCAGGCTTTAAACCCTTTACTTGGGGTATGCCTTTGCAAGCAGGCGATAAAATTTACTACCAAAATCGCAATAAATCCATTATTTTGGCAGTAATTGGTTCGGCGCCTATTAGCGAGGGAGTACGCATTTTGGCAGCGCACATTGATGCTTGTCGTTTAGACCTAAAACAAAACCCCTTGTACGAAAAAGAAGAGTTGGCATACTTTAAAACCCACTATTACGGCGGTATAAAAAAATACCAATGGGTAAGCATGCCATTGTCGCTTCATGGTGTAGTTTTCTTGGCCGATGGTACCAAAAAAGAGGTGTGCATTGGCGAAGACGACAACGATCCTGTTTTGTACATTACCGATTTGTTGCCTCACTTGGCGCAAGATCAAATGAAGCGTTCGGCACCCGAATTGATCAAAGGCGAAGAGCTTAATTTGTTGATTGGTTCGGTACCTGTAACCGACGAAACCGATGCTAAGTGCTTGGTAAAAGAACAAATCTTGCAAATTCTAAACGAAAAATACGGCATTACCGAAAAAGATTTCCGTTCGGCAGAACTATCGGCAGTTCCTGCTATGAAAGCCAAAGACGTTGGTTTGGATCGTAGCCTTATTGGCGCTTACGGACACGACGACCGTGTTTGCTCGTACACCGCTTTAAAAGCCATTCTAGAACTAGAAAACCCTACGCATACTGCTTTGTGCGTATTGGCAGATAAAGAAGAAATTGGCAGCTGTGGCAATACCGGTTTGGAATCTACCTTTATGGCTTACTTTATCGAAGACATTGCCGAAACATTGGGAAGCAAAGCGCGCGTAGTGCTATCGGCTTCAAAATGCCTATCGGCCGATGTGAACTCTGCTTACGATCCTACTTTCCCCGATGTGTTCGAAGCGCAAAACTCGTCTTTCTGCAACCGTGGTGTGGTGGTAACCAAATTTACGGGAGCTCGCGGAAAATCGGGTTCATCTGATGCGCATGCCGAATTTATTGCCGAAGTACACCATTTGCTAGATGCCAACAATGTAGTATGGCAAACAGGCGAGCTAGGTCGTGTAGACCTTGGTGGCGGCGGTACCGTTGCTGCTTACATTGCCAACCTAAATGTAGATGTGGTGGACGTAGGTGTTCCTGTATTGTCGATGCACGCTCCTTACGAGGTGGTAGCGAAATTGGATGTGTATATGACTTACAAAGCCTTTGAAGCTTTTATAAAATAATTGCTCCTTTATGAAGATTGGAATTATTGTGGCCATGGATAAGGAGTATGAATTGCTCCAAGGCATCCAGTTGGCACAGCACGAAATATACTTGGTAAAAAGTGGCATCGGAAAGGTAAATGCCGCCATGGCTTGCATTCGTTTAATCAACGAGCATCAACCCGATTTAATCATCAACAGCGGGGTAGCAGGCGGTATAGATACTTGTTTGAAAGTGGCCGATTTGGTCATTGGTGCGCAAACCTGTTACCACGATTTTTACGCTGGCGATGTGTCCGATCACCTAAAAGAATTGGGCTTTGAACAATTTATCAAAGCCGATAGCAAAGCCTTGCAAACCGTGCAACAAGTAGCCGAAGGCAGAGACGATGTAAAGTTTGGTTTGGGGTGTACAGGCGATCAATTTATCACCACCAAAGAAGAACTCTTCCAAATTAAAAACAAGTTTCCCCAGGCGCTTTTTGTAGACATGGAGTCGAATGCCATTGCGCACGTGTGTGCCAAGAGCGAGGTTCCTTTTATTAGCTTGCGAATCATTAGCGATACCCCTTGGGTAGAGAATCATGCCGACCAATATGCTAATTTCTGGACCGATGCGCCCAAAAAGAACTTCGAATTGGTTAAAAATATACTAGAAACCTTGTAGTTATGCATGTTTTTTATGCTCCCGATATAGAGAAAACCTCTCTTTTGCCCGAAGAAGAATCGCACCATGCCGTTAGGGTATTGCGTTTGGATGTAGGGGCAACCATTCAAATTGTGGATGGCAAGGGTGGTGTGTTCTTGGGTACCATTGCGGTAGCCGATGCCAAACGTTGTTTGGTTAATTCGCTGCAACCACAAACGGTCCCTTACCGTCGTCCGTATTACTTGCACGTAGCCATTGCACCCACCAAAAACATGGATCGTTTGGAGTGGTTTGTCGAAAAGGCGGCAGAAATTGGCATCGACGAAATTTCGCCGCTTTATTGCCGTTATTCAGAGCGTAAAAACCTTAAAACAGAGCGTTTGCAACGTATCTTAGTATCGGCCATGAAACAATCCATTCAGCCAACCTTAACCCAATTGAACGAGCCTTGCACGTTCAAGGAATGGATTAAAACAGCCAATGCCGACCAAAAATTTATCGCGCATTGTCACGAAGCCGATAAAAAATTCTTTGCCTCGCAAATCAAACCCGGTAGTAAAGTGTTGATTATGATTGGCCCTGAGGGTGATTTTAGCGAAGAAGAAGTGGCAACGGCCATGCAAGCTGGTTTTGTTCCCGTTAGTTTGGGTGAAAGTAGGTTGCGTGTCGAAACAGCTGCCTTGGTAGCTTGTCAAACCGTTTCGTTAATGAACGATTTGGCGCTATTGTAGTTTAAGCCCCCAACTGGTAAACATTTTTAGTAACTCACCATTGCTCTCGTTCATGGCTCTGGCCTTTTCACGAGGGGTGGTGGGTTTCTTTTTGCCCTCTATAAAGGTAAACTCTATGGCAAGGGTGTCGTTGCTTACAGCGTTGCTTAAATAACGTTGTAGTTGTGGCTTGATATCGTTTAGTTTGTTGAACACCACAAAGTTATCCACCGTAGCAGTAAGGGTATTGGCATTCTTGTAGGGTGCTTTGCTAAAAACAAAATGCAAGTCGGGGTGTTCGGGTATGGTGTTTACAAAACGGAACCAGGCTTCGTCTATTTGTTGTTCGGTATACGCATTTTCGCGTACCGATGTGGTGGTGCTAACTGCCGTTTTGGCCATGTTCTTGCTTCGGTTAATAGAACCAAACAATCGGCCAATTTTGGCTTTGTCGCTGCTAGATATGGCGGTAGCTTGTACCGTAGGTGCGGTAGTAGCAGGTTGTGTAACCACAGGAGGTTGAACTGCAGGGCTAGCGGGAGCAGGGCTGTTGGTTGCTTGAAGAAGGCTGGCAAAAGGTAGCAACGCGCGTTTGGCACGGCGTCTTATTCTACTTTTTTTTTTTGATCAGTTAGTTGGCACAACCTGATCAACATCAATTCCACCAAAAGGCGTTTGTTCTTGCTTTGTTTGTAGTCTAATTCCGATTGGTTTGCTTCTTCCATGGCATCCAAAAGGAAATCGGCAGGGCATTGTTTGGCTTGCTCAATGTAACGGTTGCGAATGCCAGCTCCTACTTCCAATAGTTTGGCGGTTACTTCGTCTTTGCAAACCAATAAATCCCTAAAGTGAGCCAATAAGCCACTAATAAAGTTGCCGGCATCAAAACCTTTGTTCAAAATATCGTTGAAAAGCAACAAAGCGTCGCTCATTTTTTGTTGAAGGCAAAGGTCAGTAAGGGTAAAATAGTAATCGTAATCAAGGATGTTAAGGTTCTCGATAACATCTTTGTAGGTAATTTTTTTGCCACAAAAGCTCACCACTTGGTCAAAGGTAGATAGCGCATCGCGCATACCACCGTCCGATTTTACTGCAATGATGTTCAATGCATCCAATTCGGCTTCGATACCTTCTTTTTCGGCAATGCTTTGTAGGTGTGCTACCGTATCTTCTACGCTAATTCGGTTAAAATCGTACACTTGACAGCGCGACAAAATAGTAGGTAGAATTTTGTGTTTTTCGGTAGTGGCCAATATAAAGATAACGTACGAAGGGGGCTCTTCTAGCGTTTTAAGAAACGCGTTGAACGCCGATGCCGATAGCATGTGCACCTCGTCGATTACGTAAATGCGGTATTTGCCAATTTGAGGTGGGGTTTGTACTTGGTCTATCAACTCACGAATACTGTCTACACCATTGTTTGATGCAGCATCTAATTCGTAAATGTTGTACGATCTTCCTTCGTTGAACGAACGGCACGATTCGCACTCGTTGCAAGGTTCGCCATTTACCAAATGTTCGCAGTTAATGGCCTTGGCAAAAATACGGGCGCTGGTGGTTTTTCCCACGCCTCTAGGACCACAAAAAAGGTAAGCATGTGCCAATTGGTTGCCCGTGATGGCATTCTTTAGGGTTGTAACCAATGCACGTTGGCCCACCACCGTATCAAAGGTGCTAGGTCTGTATTTACGAGCCGATACAACAAAGTTCTCCATGCTTTCTTTTTTTGTTTTCGCAAATGTAGCGATAATTCTTTATATTTTGCTGATAATTTACGATAAGTTTGCTAACAATTGCATTAAAAATACCGTTGTTTGGTTGGTCGATGCCATGTTTAATCGCTCGTCGGGCGAATGAACTCCTAGCAAGGTAGGACCAAACGATAGGATGTTCAAGTTAGGCATTACTTTGCTAAACAATCCACATTCCAACCCGGCATGAATGATTTTTACTTCGGGTTGCTTGTTCCATACTTGCTTGTACACCTCTTTGGCGGTTTTTAGCAATGGGGTGTCAAATTGAGGTTCCCAGGCAGGGTAGCCGTTGTGGATGCCAGCCATGGCGCCGCAGTCGGTTAGTAGGGTATAGGTTTGGAAAGCCAAAGCATTCAGTTGGTCTTCGAACGAACTGCGTTGGCTGGTGGTTATTACGATGTTATCGTCTACACGTTTAATCGATGCCAAGTTGGTTGAGGTTTCTACCACCCCTTGCATGGTATCGCTCATCTTTACTACCCCATGTGGACAGGTGCAAAGCGCTTGTATGAGTTGATTGGTTAGTTCGGGTACAAATACCTTTTCTTGTTTAGGACGCGACGATAAATCCATACGCATTTTGGGTTCGTGTGCCAACCATTGGTCTTCTTGCTCGGCAATGTAGATGTTCCAGTCGATGCGAATGTGTTCGCGGTCGGCGTAGGGTACCAGGAACAAGGCATTTGCCTCGCGCGCAATGGCGTTGTGCAAACCGCCCCCTGCCAGGCTGCACAAGAAGAAAGGATACTTCTGGGCGGTTTGCTGCAAAAAGCGACCCAAAAGTTGGTTGGCATTGGCGCGAGGCAAATGGATGTCGCTACCACTGTGGCCGCCCAGTAGTCCTTTGATGGTTATCTCTATGGGAAACATACCCTCGGGTGCAGGCATTTCTTCTACTTTCCAATAGCCAACGGTTTCGCAACCACCCGCACATCCCACTATCAATTCGTTCTCGTCTTCCGAGTCAAGGTTAAGCAATACAGGTGCCGATATAAAACCCGCTTCTACCGCAGATGCTCCGCTCAATCCCGTTTCTTCTTCTACAGTAAACAACCCCTCTAATTGGCGGTCGCCAGGGTACGTAACCATCGCTGCCAATGCCATGGCTACCCCAATGCCATTATCGGCTCCTAAAGTAGTGCCTTTGGCTTTCATCCAACCCTCTTCTATGTAGGTTTGCAAAGCGTCTGTTTCAAAGTTGTGGGTGCTATCGCCGCGTTTCTCGCATACCATGTCGGTGTGCGCTTGCATGGCAATAGCAGGCTGCTTGCCCGGGCGAATCATAACGATGTTGCCAGCCTTGTCGGTGCGTGTCAAAAAACCATGTTTTAAGGCAAACTCCCTAAGGTAGTTCATTATCTTTTCTTCCTTGCCCGAAGGACGTGGAATTTGGCAGATTTCGTCAAAGATTTGCCACACTAATTGTTGCGTATCGGACAATATTGTGCTCATAATGTAAAAAAAACTTAAAATTTTAAGAGTATTTCTTTATAAAGCACAAAAATAAGAAAAAGGATTTACACCCAAAAGGTTTGTAAGTTATATTTGTGTCACTTTATCATGCTGAAACTATTTCTCATTATCGTTGCTATTCTATTGCCCGCTATCTTGTTTATGGGTTTTAAGGTTTTCTTTACCAAAAAGGGTAAATTTCCTAACTCGCACGTAGAAGGCAACAAGGAATTGCGCAAACAGGGTATTGGTTGTGTTAAATCACAAGATAGACAAGCACAAAAAAGAAAGACTATATTTGAAATCGAATAATATGAAGACCAAACTTCTTTACATCACAAACGCGGTGATGTTTGTAGCCATTGTGGCATTGTTTGTTTTATTTTTCACCAAAAAAGAACCCGAGGCAGTTGCTTTACCTGCAGTAGGTGACGGAGTCTCTATTGCGTATGTTCGCACGGACTCTTTGTTGTTGAATTACGATAAATTTAAAATTGAAAATGAAGCGCTTTTAAAACAGCGTGAAAATGCAAGAACTACCTTGCAAAAGAAAGTGGAAGAGTTTCAACGTGATATGTTGGATTACCAAAAAAAGGTAGAAAATCAAGCATTCTTATCGATAGACAGACAACGTTCAGAATACGAAAGATTGGCAAAGAAAGAGCAAGAAATTCAACAATTGGAGATGCAAATGACACAAGAGTTGATGTTGAAAGAACAACAAATACTTGTTAACTTCCAAGCGTCAATGGATTCGGTTATCAATGAATTTAATAAAGAGAAAGGTTTTACATTTATTCTAGGCACAGCAGGAAGCGATAACATTCTATACGGTAATGAGATGTTCAATGTTACCAAAGAAGTGCTGAATATGTGGAACAAACCTAAAGAATAACTCTCAGTAAAGTGACTATATAGGACGGGTATCTGCAAAGGTGCCCGTTTTTTACCTTGTTTTGATTTGACAAAATGAACAAGAAAGAATTAAGAATAGTATACATGGGAACCCCCGAGTTTGCCGTTGAACCCTTAAAACGTTTAGTTGACGAGGGGTACAACGTAGTCGGTGTAGTTACCATGCCCGATAAACCCGCCGGTAGGGGACAACACTTGCAAGAGTCGCCCGTAAAAAAATACGCCTTGCAAGAAGACATACCTTTGTTGCAACCCGAAAAATTGCGCGACGAAGATTTCTTGGTGCAATTAAAAATGTGGCAAGCCGATATTCAAGTGGTGGTTGCCTTTAGAATGTTGCCAGAGGTAGTTTGGAATATGCCTCGTTTGGGAACTTTCAATTTGCATGCATCTTTGTTGCCTCAGTACCGTGGTGCGGCTCCCATCAACTGGGCCATCATTAACGGCGAAAAAGAAACAGGGGTTACCACTTTCTTTTTGAAGCACGAAATTGATACAGGTAACATTATCCTACAACGCAGTACGCCTATTGCAGATAGTGATAATGTAGGTACACTTTACGACCGTTTAATGAACATGGGTGCCGATTTGGTGGTAGAAACCATGGAGCGTATCACCATGGGCGATGTATCAACTATGCCCCAAGACGATAGCGTAGCCGTTACCCCTGCTCCTAAAATCTTTAAAGAAGATTGTAAAATCAATTGGAATAAATCGGCCATCGAATTGCATAATTTTGTACGTGGTCTTTCGCCCTATCCTGCTGCTTTTACAGAGGTAAAGAACGATAAAGGTCAGGTACTTAGCTTAAAAGTTTTGGAAACGGAGGTAATCGAAGATACCGTATCTGAACAACCAGGCACCTTGGTTAGCGATGGTAAAAAACAATTGTATTTCGCTACAGAAGAAGGTTATTTATCGATTAAAAAATTACAATTGGCAGGTAAAAAAGCCATGACCACCGAAGAATTGCTTCGTGGAGCCAAATTGTTTTCATTATAAAACTCATGATAGACGAGGCAACCAAACAGCGAATCCTGGATGCGGCTAAGATAGAAGAAGTCGTAGGCGATTTTGTTACCTTGCGTCGTCGTGGGGTAAACCTGATTGGTTTATGCCCCTTTCATAACGAAAAAACTCCTTCGTTTACCGTTTCACCTTCTAAAAACATCTGCAAGTGTTTTGGTTGTGGCAAGGGTGGAACGCCTGTAAACTTCATTATGCAGCACGAGCATCTAAGTTACCCAGATGCTTTGCGCTATTTGGCTAAAAAATACAACATCGAGATAGTAGAAAAAGAGTTGACAGCCGAAGAAATGCAAGCGCGTACCAAACGCGAAAGCATGATGGCACTCAACGAATTTGCAGGACGTTACTTTGTCGATCAGTTGTGGAGAACCGAAGAGGGTCAATCAGTAGGCCTTGCCTATTTTCGTGAACGTGGTTTCTCCGATGCCATTCTTCAAAAATTCCAATTGGGATATAGCCAAAATCAGTACCATGCCTTTTCCGATGAAGCCATTAAAAGTGGATTCTCGGCTACGGTGCTGAGCGATGTTGGTTTGGCTACCCGCAGCGATAGGGGCGGTATGGTAGACCGCTTCAGAGGTCGTGTTATGTTTCCGGTACATTCCCTGTCGGGTAGAATTGTTGCGTTTGGTGGCAGGGTGTTGGTACAAACCGAAAAATCGGCCAAGTACGTCAACTCGCCCGAGTCTGAAATCTATCACAAAAGCAACGAATTATACGGTATTTATTTTGCCAAAGAGAGCATGGTGCAAAACGATGCTGTCTATTTGGTAGAGGGTTATACCGATGTTTTGTCGATGCACGAGGCGGGCATTCAAAACGTGGTAGCATCGTCGGGAACATCACTTACCCAAGGGCAAATCCGCATGATTCACCGCTTTACCAGCAACATAACAGTGCTATACGATGGCGATGCGGCAGGAATCAAAGCCTCTATCAGGGGTATCGATTTGTTGTTAGAAGAAGGCATGAACGTAAAAGTCGTTTTGCTGCCCGATGGCGACGATCCCGACTCGTTTGCTAAAAAACACAATGCTAACGAACTGATTGAATACATAAAAGAGCATCAAGTAGACTTTATTCAGTTCAAGTCGGGTTTACTATTGGAAGATGCTGGCAACGATCCCATTAAAAAATCCCAACTCATTAACGATATTGTGCAGTCCATTGCAGTAATACCCGATGCGATTACTCGCTCCTTGTACATTCAAGAGTGTGCCATTCGTTTCTCGGTACGTGAGTCGTTACTGGGCGAGGCTGTTCAAAAGTTGCGTCAGCAAAAGCAAGTGCAAAAACCCGTACAAGAGCCGGCACCCATTGCCAATGCAACGGCATCGGTTATTGTGCCTATCGAACCCGAAATCGCCCAAAAAGCAGGCGCCGAATTGCCTTATACCTACAACCAAGAACAGGTAATCATGCGCTATTTGGTGAATTACGGAAAATGCAACCTTTCGTTTTACGATGCAGAAAGCAACGAGCATATTCAAATCCCACTCGCTACCTATGTAGATTTGATGCTGGCCGAAGATGAGATGCCCTTGCAGTTTCCTTTGCACGTACAACTTTTGCAAGAAGCATTGCAAGTAGACCAAACCGACTTGCGCACTTATTTCTTAAATCATACCAATTTGTCCATTCAAAACTACGTATTCTCGTTGGTAGAAGATAAGTACGAGCATTGCAGAAACAGCAAAGACGAAGACCCCAATAAACTTACTTCTCAACTGTCGCAAGAAATGCCTCAGGTAATCTTGGAATTCAAATTGCGTACCGTAAAAGGTCGCTTAAAAGAAGTTTCAGAGGCGATTAAGCAAGCGCAGGTACAACAAGATGGCGCTCAATTGGCTCAGCTTATCCAACAACAAGTATCTCTTGTTCGTACACAACAAGAGATTGTAGATAACTTACGCGAAAGTAAAATCCAACGTTTTTAGTCGATAACCGGAAGTGGTTCTTTGCGAAGCGAGAACACAAACTCCAAACCACCGCCAGGGTGGTGTTTGGCAGAAATACGTCCTTGATGGAATAAAATGGCATTTTTTACAATGGCCAATCCTAATCCCGTACCTCCTAGTTTCCTAGATCTTCCTTTGTCCACACGGTAGAATCGTTCAAAAAGGTGATTCAGGTGTTTGGAATCCACTCCAATACCCGTGTCTGCATAAGAGAAGTGCAGGAATTCGTTATCTACTCGGAAGCAGTTAATTTGTATACTGATATTGCAGCCTGCGTAGTGCAAGGTATTGTCTACCAAATTGCGGAAAATAGAATACAGTAGCGACATATTGCCCTTGATGGTTGCATTGCAAGGCAGGTTTACTTCGGTGGTAATGTTCTTTTCTTCCAACTCCAACGATACGTCTTTCAGTACGTTCTGAATAACATCGTTCAGGTTGATGTCATCACGATCAAAGATGCCCGAACCTTCGTCTAATTTGTTCAGCATCGATATATCTTGGAGCAGATAGCTTAGACGGATGGCTTGTGCGTGGCAACGTTCTATAAAGAACTCGCGTTTGTCTGGATCCATTCCTGGGTTATTGATAATGGTTTCCATAAAGCCTTGAATACTACTAACCGGTGTCTTTAACTCGTGCGATATATTTTGGGTTAGCTGACGTTTTAGTAGGGCTTGCTCTTCTCTTTCTGTAATATCATCGATGGTAATTTCACAACTCTTATCGGGGAAAACAATGCCATGTACTACCAATATGCGGTCGTTTTTGTGCACTTCCATGGTCTTGGTTTCAAGTACATTTTTGTAATCGCGTTGTTTATCGTCAAAGAATTCAACGATGTCAAATAGTTCAGGAATATCAAATATCTTTTCGGAGTACTGAATAGGTCTGTCCGAAATAAGGTTGGCATATTGAATAAATAATTCGTTCGATAGAATTTCTTTGCGTTGGGGCGAGAAAATACACAAACCACGTTTAGAGAGTCGAAGGTGTGCCCACAGTTTTTCGCGCTCCATATCCAGCGCCTTTTGGGTGCGCTCTAACTTTTTATAGCTTCTTACAATGTATTCGCTAATCTCGCTAAATTCGTTGTCAGGAAAGTTGTATTTGTCGCCCGAATCAACACGCTCTATCAGGCGTTTTAGGGTTTTGATGGTAGATCTAAATTTTAAGGATGTACTATAGTATCCGATGGTTGCAATGCCAAAAAGCAACAAGGTAACCAAAATAGGCATATAGCTAATGGGTAAGGCATCTGAACGATTGTCAAAGGGTTTCGCTATGCGTACGTACTCATTTTCTCCCTTTTTGGCGTAGTAAAAATACAATTGATTGTTATGAGTGGAGTGGCGTAGTGCTGTGCCGTAACCATATCGATTTGCTTCTCTAATTTCTTTACGTTCTAGGTGATTATCTAATGTATCAACGCAAAATAGATTGTCGTAGGCAACGTTGCCATTAAAATCAATAATACTAACCCGTAAGGTGGTATCAGGTAGATTTTGTACTTGGTTGCCGTTTTCTAGCATTTCTGCGTATATTTCCAGTTGTGCTGCTAGCTTGTCGGCGGCATTGCTTTTCTCGTAACGTACCGAAAACAGAATAATAATGAGTGCAAACAGTACAAAAATAGATAGGAAATAGGTGGATATGCGTTGGTTGATGGTCATACTAGCGGGGTAGTTGGTTGAGTAATTGTTGCGTGTTTTTTCCCAAAATAGGATGTCTTAATTTAGGTGCAATCTCGCACAAAGGAGCTAAAACAAATGCACGTTGGTGCATACGTGGGTGCGGAACAACCAAATCTACTTGGTTTATTTGCTCCATATTAAAGTACAAAATATCAATATCCATGCATCTGTCCGAGTAAACAAGGTTGACACTTTTTTGTGTACGTCCCAGTTCCCTTTCCAACTGTTGGGTAAGGACTAGCACTTCGGGTGCATTTAATGGGGTTTCTACACAGATAGCACAGTTTAAAAATAGGTTATCGGAGGTAAAACCTTCGGCAACGGTAGTATGCATAGAAGAACGTTGGGTAATTTTGCCAATGCGTTGTTCTATGCCCGCAAATGCTTGTTGCATCAGCTCCTCGCGGTTGCCCAGGTTGCTTCCTAATCCAAGATATACCTTATTTGTTAGCACGTTTACGTTCTAGTTCGTCCAAAATAATTTTTCTCAGGCGCATGGCGTTGGGCGTAATTTCTACGTATTCATCTTCTTTGATGTATTCCAAAGCCTCTTCCAAACTAAATACAATAGGAGGAACAATTTTGGTTTTTTCGTCCGAACCCGATGCACGCATGTTGGTCAATTTCTTCGATTTGGTAACGTTAATCACCAAGTCACCTTCTTTGCAGTGTTCGCCTACTACTTGTCCAGCATACACTTCGTCTTGTGGGAATACAAAGAACTTACCACGGTCTTGCAATTTGTCAATAGCGTAGGCAAAAGCGGTACCACTTTCCATGGCAATCATCGAACCATTAACGCGGCGAGCAATGTCACCTTTGTAAGGTGCATATTGAATAAAACGGTGGGCAATAACCGCCTCGCCGGCAGTAGCCGTAAGCAAGTTGGTACGCAAGCCAATAATACCGCGCGATGGGATGTGGAATAGCAAGTGAATGCGATCGTTTTTGCTTTCCATGTTCACAATTTCGCCTTTGCGCGAGGTAACCAATTCAATTACCTTGCCCGAGTTTTCTTCGGGTACGTTTACGGTTAGTTCCTCGATGGGCTCGCATTTTACGCCGTCTATTTCCTTGTAGATAACTTGAGGTTGACCTACTTGCAACTCGTAACCTTCGCGACGCATGGTTTCAATAAGCACCGACAAGTGCAATACACCACGTCCAAATACGTGCCATATATCGCTCGATTCTTCTTTTTCAACGCGCAAGGCCAAGTTTTTGTCCAATTCGCGCACCAAACGTTCATGAATGTGGCGCGAGGTAACAAATTTACCGTCTTTGCCAAAGAAAGGTGAGTTGTTGATGGTAAACACCATGCTCATAGTAGGCTCGTCAATGGCAATAGGAGGCAATGCATCGGGCGTATTCAAATCGCAAATGCAATCGCCAATATCAAATTTATCCAAACCAATTACGGCGCACAATTCGCCCGAAGATACTTCGCTTACTTTGGTTTTGCCAAATCCGCTAAATACGTTTAGTTCTTTGATGCGGCATTTGTTGATGCTGCCATCGCGGCGCACAAGGGCAATATCGGTATTTTCTTTAATGGTACCTCTGTGTACACGTCCAATGGCGATACGACCTACGTACGATGAGTAATCCAACGAGGTAATCAGCATTTGTAGCGGACCTTCGATGGTTTTAGGAGCGGGAATGTGCTCTATAATGGCATCCAATAGGGGATAAATGTTGTCGGTTTGGTTTTTCCAGTCGGTCGACATCCAGTTTTGTTTAGCCGAACCATACACCACAGGAAAATCCAATTGGTCTTCGGTAGCATCCAAGCTGAACATCAAATCGAATACCGCTTCGTGTACTTCGTCGGGACGGCAGTTGGGTTTGTCCACCTTGTTGATTACCACAATGGGTTTCAAACCAATCTCAATGGCTTTTTGCAACACAAAACGGGTTTGAGGCATGGGCCCTTCAAAGGCATCCACTAGTAGCAATACACCATCGGCCATATTGAGTACGCGTTCTACTTCGCCACCAAAGTCCGAGTGCCCAGGGGTGTCAATGATGTTGATTTTGGTGTCTTTGTAGTTGATAGAAACATTTTTCGACACAATGGTAATACCACGTTCGCGTTCCAAATCGTTGTTGTCCAATACCAATTCGCCTGCTTTTTCGTGGTCTTTGTACAAAGCACCCGCTACA
>CAJGDW010000019.1 GCA_904502115.1 Paludibacteraceae bacterium
GACTTGGTTTCCGGTCGGGATTTACACATACAAAAACTACAAAATGTGAACTCGCTTCGCTCAAACAACACATTTTGCTTAACGTTTTTGCACATATAAATCTTTTTCCGACCTCCACCAAATGTCGTCAGATTGAATCGCCTCAACGCCTCAACGCCTAAACAACTCAACGACTAAACGATTCACCGATTAGTCGATTAGTCAATCGTATCACCTCATCACCGCATCACCAACTAAAAAACACTCCAATAGTTTGTATATTTGCTGAAATTTGTATATTTGCATAAATTTTGATTAACTAAATGACCGAGGTAACGCAAATAAACATTAAGGGTGAACTCACCAAGCGCATGAAAAAGAAACCCAATGGGTTGATGGTAAAAATTGCGCGTTGGTTCTTGATTGAAGACTGGGTGAATAAGCGTTTGCGTGAGATAGGACCCGTGAAAGACCTTGATTTTATGGCGGATACCCTTCGTTGCTTGAACATAAAAGTAGAGGTAAAAGGGATAGAAAAATTACCTATGCAAAATTCTCGGTTGCTTTTTGTGTGCAATCATCCTTTGGGTGGTATGGATGTGCTTTCGGCTTGTACGGCTGTTCGTCCTGCTTGCGAAAAGGGATTGTTGATTCCTGCTAACGATTTGTTGATGCAGCTTACCAACATAAAGGATATGCTCATTCCGGTGAACAAAGTGGGGGGTCAGAGCAAAGATTTATTGGCAAAGGTAAATGCTGCATATGCTTCCGATCAGCAACTGATGTTTTTTCCTGCTGGTAAGGTGTCGCGCAAACACAAGGATGGTATTTACGACGATGCTTGGAAAAAAACATTTGTATCGAAAGCCGTTGAATTTCAACGTGATGTAGTACCCATTCGAATAGAAGCAAAAAATTCTCCGTTTTTTTACCGATTGGCTAAGTTGAGGGCTAAATTGGGAATAAAATTGAACATAGAGATGTTGTTATTGGTGCGTGAAACACGCAAACAATCCAATAAAACCATTACCGTAACCATTGGAGAACCAATTCCTTGGCAATATTTTGATGTATCAAAATCGGCCAATGAGTGGGCACAAGAAGTTAGAAAAATAACCTATGAATTGTAAGACCATGGAAGAAATCATTGCTCCTGTTGAGCGTGAGTTGATCAAGGCAGAATTAACTCCTGATAAGTTTCTGCGCCCAACCAACAAAGGGGGTAATTTGATATACGTTACTACCGCCAACGAATCGCCCAATGTCATGCGCGAGATTGCTCGTTTGCGCGAATTGGCTTTTCGTTTAGCAGGTGGGGGTAGTGGCAAATCCATGGATATGGATCAGTTTGACTGGATGGATCGTCCTTATAAACAATTGTTTGTATGGGATCCACAAAACGAAGAAATTATAGGTGGGTATCGTTATATCTTAGGGAAAGATGTTGATATTTTAGAAAACGGACAGCCTAACTTGATTACTTCCGAGATGTATTGGTCGTCTCCTCGTTTTATTCAAGAATATTTGCCTTATACCTTGGAGTTAGGACGCAGTTTTGTGCACCCCGATTATCAAGCATCCAAGATGGGTGCCAAAAGTTTGTTTGCGTTGGATAATTTATGGGATGGTTTGGGAGCTTTGACGGTACTTTTGCCCGATGCAAAATACATGTACGGAAAGGTAACTGTTTATCCGCACTACAATGCCAATGCACGCGATTTGATTTTTGGTTTTATTAGCAAGTATTTTCCTGATAAAGAAAAACTTATAACTCCTATCGATCCGTTCGAAATTGCCTATACTCCCGAACAAATTGATGCTATTTTTACGGCAGAAACCTACAAAGAAAACTACAAAATTTTAAACAAAGAGGTGCGTGCCCTTGGTGTGAATATTCCACCTTTGGTAAATGCCTATATGGGTTTGTCTCCTTGTATGCGTTCGTTCGGTTTTGCTGTGTATCATGATTTTGGCAACCTGATAGAGTGTGCTATTATGATACCTGTAGATCAAATTTACGAGGAAAAATACGCTCGTCATGTGGCAACATTTTTAACTTCTCAAGAGACTTCTGCAGTTTAGTTTATTGGTCGTTTTTTAACATATTTGCTTTATTATTGCTATAATAAGGTGTGTTTTTTGTATTTTCTTTTGAAAATATTACGAAAAAACATAACTTTACAAACTTGTCCTATAAAGCAACTATGAAAAATATGACGATAAAGAAAATCGCCCTTTGGGCGTCTCTGTTCCTAACGGTTACTTCTGTACAAGCAGCCTATACGGTTGCCGTTTATGAAACCGCTAATCCAAGTAACATTCAACATTTTGAGTTCACCTCTGCTGGAACCAATGTTAGTAATCAACTAATCGCGAATATCGATGCCCCTGCACCGTTAGACGAATGCTCGTTTTGGGTAGGGATAGATCAGGCACAGGTTCCTGATGTGTCGGTCGATCAGACAGTAGCTTCTCTTATGAACGGAGCTACCTGTTCGGGTACTACGTTTAGTTTTACCATCTATGCAGGTGGAACGGACGCTAACTATAAGCCAGAAAACTTTAAGTGCATTGATACAGCCGAGTATACTTACGGTATGGCTTGCTGGCCCGAACAACTTACCAACAACTGCTCGGGTGGTGCAGCTTCGGCGGCTAATCACAAATTTACCAAAAATGGTAGCGTATGGACGTATCATTTTGAGGTAAACGACCCCAATTCTACTTTTAAATTGCTAAAGAGTCCCGATGGCGCTACTTGGAATTGGGATGCAGGACAATTAGGACACTCGCAATCGGGTACCCAACTTCAAGCAGGATCGGGTATTACGGTAGAGAATAATGGACAAGGAAATATTGCTTTGCAGCTTGCCGGTGTGCAAGCGGGCGACTACGTTACGCTCACCTTGCAAAAAAATGGTGCAGTGTATACACTATCGGCCGATTATATGGCTAAACCCCTGTTGCAAAATACCAGCCAAGTATGTGGTGAAAGTCCGGTGGTGTCTTGCAAAATTACCAATTACAATTCTTCGGAATACAGCTACGCCTATACCGTGAACGGTGGTGCCGAAACTGCGCTTACATCGGATGTGGTTGAGGTACTAAATCCTACTCGTTCTACCGAATATAGTCTAGTAGTAGTGGCTTACAAAGACGGTTTGCGCGTTGCTTCTGATGCGTTAAAAGTAACGGTTCCCGAAAATGTAGCAACCCCTGTGTTGGTGGCCAATACAGCGGCTTGTGGTGCCGAAATTGGTTTTACCATTGCCAATTACAGTGCTTATGCTACGGGTGTAACGTTCCAGCTTCCTGCAGGTTATGTACAAAACGGTTCAAAAATTTCGTTGGCCAGTGCGCCTGTCAACGGAACTGCCTATACGCTGTCTGTTACAGCCGATGATGGTTGTACCACCGCTGAAAGTGCTCCAGAGAGCCAGACGTACATGGCTGATCCTGCACAACCTACTGTACAAGCCAATTCGGTTTGTAACCAGTTGACATTTACGGTAGATCAACCAGAGGCTAGTTATCGCTATCAATGGATGATAGACAATGCTCCAGTAACGCCTACTGGTAACTTGTATACGGTAACCGGTAGCACGCATGGTATGTTGCATACGGCTAAAGTATCGGCTTTTGCGCCCAATGGATGTTCTGCCACTGGAACTCAAACGGGAACCTTCTATGCAACCCCCGATAAACCCCAAATCACCACCAACGAGGGTTGTGGAAACGATGTTGTTTTTAAACTTACCAATTACGATGCAGCTGTTCAGTATAAATGGACCATTTCTACATCAACGGGTGTTACTCAAACGGTACTACCCCAAAATGGCACCGACGAGTACAAAGTGGCATCGCCCATAGAGGGAACTACTTACACTCTACAAGTAATGGCATGGCGTGATATGGCCGGTGGTGGTACCTGCTCGGTTATGTCGGATGCTGTGTCGCAACTATGTAAATTACAACCCGCTCCCCCTGTGGTAACGACCCCCGTCTATCAAGTATGTCAACAAGAGGGTACAAAATTATGGGCCGATTTGGTGCGCGTATCAACCGGTAATACCTTGGTGTGGTACGATATGGCCGGCAATCAAATGTTGGTGACGTCCGATGTGTTCTCTTTCGATATGAACCTTCCTACCAATGGCACTCCTATTCAATACCAAGTAGCTCAACTGTCGGCCTATGGCTGCGAGAGTGAAAAAGTGACGGTAGGGGTAAATGTGCAAGAAAAACCCATAGCGATGGCGGGTCCCGATATGGAAGTTTGTTCGGGTGCAACCGGCGTTCGCTTGGCCGAAGGCGAGGTGGAAAATGCCCAAATGGATTATGCGTGGTCGCCTGCTAGTTATTTAGAAGATAGTCATGTGGCATCGCCTACATTGACACACTTAAATGTGAATTCCGATGACGAAATTGAATTTACCCTTACGGTATCGAACAAGAATATGCCTTCTTGCAGAAGCACGGACAACGTAAAGGTAAAAGTATTGGCTTTGCCACAAGTCATCGTCCAAGAAACTACCACCGGCATTATTGATGTGTGCGAAGGCAGTGCTGTTGGGATTACCATTGTTCCTGAAGCAGGTATTACCTACAACTGGATAGATCCCAATGGTGTGTTGGCCAACAAAATGAGTACATCTGCTATTACGCATCCCATTGTAGCGGATCAAACCATTTCAATAACCGCAACGCGTCATGCCGCAAACAACGTGTGTGTTAGCCAACCTAAAACCATCGAGTTCAAAAAAGTAGATTTGCCTGTGTTCAGTGCCAGTGGTGGCAAGGGCGATCGATTGTCTGTTTGCGATGGCAAAACCATTCAATTGGGCGAGCAAGGCAATAACCAAACTGACTATCGCTGGGAAAGTATCCCTGCGGGCAGATTGGATAGCCATATTCCTAATCCTTACATTACGGTTACCGAAGATGTTACCTATATTGTAACCGCAACCCTTAAACAGGCTCCTAATTGTTCTACCCGAAGTGAGGTGTATGTAGAGCGTGCGGCTTTGCCAACCCAATACACCTTGTCGGCAGAAGGTACCAACCTTTACTGCGAGGGAGGTGCTGGCGTAACCTTGATGTTGAGCAGTTCAGATACATACGTAGAGTATGCTTTGTATCGTGGTGGAGTAGAAGTTCAAACTTGGCAAGCGGGTACCGGCGGTATTTTCCGTTGGACCCATGTGACATCGGGTATATATACCGTTAAAGCCCGTGTTATTAGTGCCAATCCCGATGAGCAATGTGCGCAAGACATGCTAGGCCAGGTGGAAGTGATAGAAAAACCAGCGCCCAATGTAACCGTTAGCAGTGTGGGCGACGTAACTTGTCCTGGCGACGAAACCGTGGTAAAATTGTCCTTTACCGGCGAACCTCGTTTCTATGCTAATATTTTGATAGACGGGGTGTTGCAAATTATTCAAACCGACGACAGAGAGTACGTGTTCCCTTATACACCTCGTAATTATACCGATATCAAGGTGATTCAAGTAACCGATAAAAACTGCGATTTTGTGTATGCAGAAGAAAATCAGCCCACTTTGTCGTTCGATATCGTCAATATGGAGGACTTTAAAATTCATTCGTCCGATTCACACGCCAAAATATGTCCCGGAAACTCTGTAACCTTGTCTATCAACCATGTTCCCTCTCCTGATGATGATGTTGAGGTAAAATGGTCTACCAACGCTAGCGAGGTTTCGTCTATCCAAGTAGCACCGTCTGAAACAACCACTTATAAATTAGAGGTGCATACCAACAATGGTCGATGTGTCTTTACCGATAGCATTACCATTGCTGTGGCAGAGATAAACGATTTGTCGATAAGCGGATTGGGTGATAAATTCTTCTGCTCTACCGAAGCGCCTGTTCCCATTACAGGTTCTCCTCAAGGGGGTGGATTCTCTTCCGATTATCCAGGCTTTGTAGACGGAGGATTCCTTTATCCCAATGTTGTAACTCAACAAGGTAGTACCGAAATTACCCTAACCTACGAGGTAAATAACGACGGTTGCGAACAAACCATTGAAGAGAAAGTGATTGTAGACTTTGTGCCTAACAATGTTAATTGGTGGGTAACGCCTGTGGCACAAGAGCCCGACGTAAATACGTCGTATCGCTACTGTATGCCCGATCCAGACCAACCCGTTAAAAAACTAACCTTGCAAGGCTTCCCCATTCACCCCAATGGTTACTTTACCATTTTGAGTGCTGATAATACGGGTCAACCCGATCCTGGTCCATACCAAGTAGCTGTTGTACCAAACGATGTAGAACGTTCTTTGTGGGATATTGTTAATTTATCGAGTGGTGAGTATAAAATTATTTATACCGTTCCTGTAAATACCCAAATGGGTTGCGCTGCATCGTCCGAGCCTAAAACCATTATTATCGACCCTGATTTTAGCGAAATTGTTGATAACGAAAACATTTACTTGCGTAACAGCAAAGGACAAGTAACCAATGTATTGTGCGAAAGCGATACCGAAGCTACCTTGTATGCCGATATTCAGGCTCCTGGTAAATATACGTTGAGCATGCCCGGTATGTTGGTATCGCAAGATGTTACCAGAAGTATTGCTACCATCAATCCTTCGGTGGTACAAGGACACAATGGTAACCACCGTGCGGTATTGACCATGGAGGATAACCATGGTTGTCCACACAAGTATTCGTTAGACTTTAAAATTACCAGTCCGGTTAACATTCACTCGTTTGGATTGAGCAAACGCGACTTCTGTTCGTACGACGAAGATGAACCCATCCAGATTACCTCCGAAAGAGAAACCGATGGTACCATTAGTGTTTATCGTAAAAAGGCAGACGGAACCGAAGAGTTAGTGGACGCTATGGTGCCTAAAACAGCTCCTCCTTACTTCAGCCCTAAGTCGTGGGGTGCAGGCGAATACCGCATTGAGTATACCTATACCGATATTGATGGTGTGTGCGAAGCTACTGAGTCGACCACCGTATTTGTGCACGAACCTCCTACCATTAATCTAAACCTATTAGAAGATTATTGTAAAGGTGAACAAATAGAACTAAAAGCAACCCCCGATGGTGGTTATTATGAAACCTCTGCTCCCGATGGAACCATCTTGTTTAGTCATTTTGATACCGATAAAGTTGCCGTTGGTTTGTATACCATATCGTATACCGTAAGAAACGATAAAGGTTGTGAAAGTAAGGATTCCATAGAGGTAGAAATTCACGGCACCGAAAATATGAACATTTTTGGCTTTAACGACAGCCGCAAATATTGTTCTCCATCGGGTAGCATTACCATCAGTGGTTTCCCCACCGAGAATGGCGAAGGTTCGTTTACGGGTCCTGCCTTCTTAACCAACAGCACTACCCAAGAAGGGTATGCTACGTTAGACTTGACTCAAGCCGACTTTAATACATCGTACGATGTAACCTATCATTACGTAGAAACCTACACCGACCAATTTGGCGTGGACCAAACCTGTGAATCGACTACTTCGGAACGCTTTACGGTAATTAACGAAGCCATCGATTTCCATGGTATCGACGAAAATATGACCGTTTGTGGTTACGAAAACGTATGGCCATTGCGTGCCAACAAGACCGAAAACGTGCGTTTTGAAATGATCCCCGCATCGGCATCGGATGCCTTGAAAGACAACGGCGATGGAACTGCCGAATTGTATCCTAACTTGTTGCCCGAAGATGCTATTTATGCGGTGAAAGCTTACTATAGCTACATAGAGAATGGGGTAGAGATTTGTTCGAGCGAGCGAACCAAATCCTTTACCATTGCTAACATTGCGCAAGTGGCCGATGTAACCCTGTTCTGCGACGGTGGCGAAAATGCGGTTCGACTCAAGAATGTAGAATCGACCGTAGAATACGAACTTACCGTAAACGGTGTGCCTTTTGCTCGTCTATCGGGTGCTGACCAAACCCCAGAAGGTAACCTTGACTTCCCAGCCATTGCGTTGAGCCAAGCACACATTCAAGTAGCTGGTTACGAAGCTGGTTGTAAGGTGGCCATGTCGAAAGAATTAACCATTGCACGCTTAAAAATTGATTCGTTGGTAGTAAAAGACATTACCTGTGCCGGCGAACTAGACGGAAAGGCGCAAGCGTACATCAGTGGCGGTAGCTTACCTTATAATCATAGCTTTACCGATGCTAATGGCAATAGCTTTACCGACTCGTTTATTCAAGGTAGACCTGCCGGAGACTTTACTTACTCGGTAATAGATGGTATTGGTTGTGAACGTACCGCTAGCTTTAGCATTACCACTCCTACCCAATTGGATGCCAATATTTACTTTACCAATCCTAAATGCGATGGTGGTGTTACCGGTTCGGTACGTGTAGAACCAGTTAGTGGATCGGGTAGTGCTCCTTATACCTACAAGTGGTACGATATGCGCGATCTAAGTACCGTAATAGCCGAAACGGCCGCCATAGAAGAACTACCTAGCGGACAGTATCGTTGCATTATTACCGATAAAAATGGCTGTAGCATTTCGCGCGAAGCAAGTATCCTAGCTCCAGCGCCTTTGAATATAACGTTGGTAGAAAAACAAGATGTTGCTATTACCGGAGATGCAACTGGCTTTATTGAAGTAAAAACACAAGGTGGTAATCCTGATTATACTTACACATGGGTGGGTAATAGCTATCCTGCTGGATATACTACCACCGAGGCTCGTTTAGAAAACCTATTGGCCGGTATGTATCATATCAATGTAACCGATGCACGTGGTTGTACAGATTTGATTACCGTAGAGTTAACACAACCTACCTTAATTGTAATGGATGCCAAAGTTACCCATGTAAGTTGTCATGGAGAAAATGATGGTGCTATCCAAATGACCGTATCGGGTGGCGAATGGCCATACCAATTGATAGAGTGGAGTTGGGTAGACGAAAACGGCGTGCCACAAACCTCTACCAACCAAAGCTTGACCGGTTTGAAAGCAGGTTTCTATACCTTCAAAGTAAAAGATGCCAAAGGCAATTCTGCCGAAATGATCTATCAAGTAGAAGAACCTTTACTATTAGAGGTAATGGAAGATGCTTCTACTGTATTAACTGTACCTTGTTATGGTGCCGAAACGGCCAAAATGCGTGTCGTAGTAGGTGGCGGTACAGCACCCTACGCAATTACCTGGCCCAATGTTCCTGCCGATAACGTATCGGACGATGAAAAAGAAGCCTTCAACTTGGGTAAAGGTAGCTATACCGTTTATATTAAAGATGCCAATGGTTGCGAAACCCAACTTACCCGCGAGGTGACCCAACCCGATGCCCCAATGGCGTGGGTGAAAGCTGAGGTGGTGGCAGAGAATGCTTGCGCTAGCGATAACAACGGAAAAATAGAAGTGGAAGTAACAGGCGGTACCCCAGATTATAGCTATGAATGGTCGGGCGTGGGTATTGTAAACGCAAACGACCAAAACCAAGAAGGCTTAGTATCGGGTAATTATCATTTAATAGTGACCGATGCAACTGGCGAATGTACGTTAGAAAAAGACTTTGTGATTCAAAAAAGAGAAACGTTGGTGGTAGAGGCCTTGGGAACGGATGTTACCTGTTATGGTGCGAACAACGCTACCCTTACCGCAAAAGTATCGGGCGGTGTGCCAGAATACCAATACAAATGGACCGATGCCGACGGAAATGAGTATGCGGGCGATATGCTTAGTGGAAAATCCGCAAGTACCTATTATTTAGAGGTAACCGATGCCGTTGGTTGTGTAGGCAATGGTGCAGTTACCATCTCAGAACCTACCGCCTTGCAAATAACCACTACCGTTACCGATATTTCGTGCCACGATGCCAACAATGGTGAAGTGTCAGTTACCGTTACCGGTGGAACCACCGGAACTACCGGTTATACTTACCAATGGGAAAAATTAGGTAGTACCCAAGAGTATCCAAGTGTAACCTTGTTGACCCATTTGGATGCAGGCGATTATCGAGTAACTGTAACCGATGCCAATAACTGTTCAATTCAATTGGAAAACCCATTAATCATCACCAACCCCGAAGCGCTTACGCTTACATACGATGTGCAAAGGGTGGCGATAAAAGGACAAGCAACGGGTGCTATTAAGTTGAACGTACAAGGTGGAACAGGAGATTACACTTACAAATGGACATCAGGTCCTAGCATTACCGATGCCAACCGTAATTTAGGTGAAATTACCCAATTGTTGTCAGGCAATTATACGGTTATCGTTACAGACGAAAATAATTGCGAAGTATCGGCCGTTATTAATGTGCCACAAAACGAAGATATTCAAGTGACGGTTAAGGTGACTCCTATTGACTGTCATGGTAAAAATACGGGTCGAATAGAAATTACAGCTATCGAAGGTGGTGATGGTAACTATAGTTACGAATGGACATCGCTAAATACTGGATTTACATCGACCGATATAAACTTAGCCGATTTGGCACCCGATGAATATTACTTGAAAGTAACAGACGGTGCTGGTGCCGAAGTTACCGGTAACTACGAGTTAAGAGCCCCACAAGAAATTGTGATTTCTACCATCGATATTTACTCGCAATTGGCGGTAAGTTGCTTTGGTAAAAACGATGCTTCTATTCGCATTGATGTAGATGGAGGCGCAGCCCCATACCAAGTGACATGGAGCAATCCTGATATGGTTGGGCAACCTGACGATCCGATGTTTGCTGGGAACTTAAGAGATGGTATGTACCAAGTTACCGTTGTGGATGCTTTGGGTTGCGAAAAAACACATACGCAAGAGGTTACCGGACCTGATGCAGCGTTGAGCATTGTTCCTGTTATTACCAATAACTATTGTTATGGCGAAACCAATGGTAAAATAGAACTTACGGTAACAGGCGGAACTCCTGAATATACCTACATTTGGTCGGGTGGTCCTGGATTAGTTGCCGATGCCAAAGATCAAACAACCTTGCACAGCGGTGAAACCTATCGTGTAGAGGTAACCGATGCTAACGGATGTAAAGAACAAGGTGTTTATTTCTTAGATCCACTTACTCCTGTTCAATTTGACGTATTCAAAGAAGATGTTAACTGTTATAATGAAAAAACAGGTAAGGTATGGGCAACAGAACCTACGGGTGGTGCTGGTAATTTTGTTTATCGTTGGAAAAATGGAGATGGAAGCATTAACGTATCGCAATTAGCATTGGAACCTATTTATGCCGGTGCTTATACGTTCTCGGTAACCGACGGAAATGGATGTCATTTAGAAAAAACCATTGACGTAGAACAGCCCGAATACCCACTTACTGTAACCATTGACGGCGACAAAGTATTGTGTACAGGTACGGCTAATGGTACGCTATATGCCAATGTTCCTCATCAAGAAGCCGATAGAAATTACAGTTATGTATGGTATAAAGACGATGTAGAACATGCACGTGGAACGGCTCAACTAGCCAACCAAGGTGGTGGCAACTATCGCGTGGTAGTAACCGATAGCAAAAACTGTCCAGCTTCAGCCTCTACGACGGTTAACAGCTCGCCTCCGATGAACATCAACATTGATGTTACACACGTAGAGGTGCAAGGAGATGCCTCGGGTGCTATTAACGTAGAGGTATCGGGTGGTACTCCCGAAATTAAATATACATGGACAAGCGATAATATAGACATCAATCATAAACACGATCAAGACCAAAGTGGTTTGGTGGCAGATGCTTACGAGTTGATGGTAACCGATTTGTATGGTTGTAAAATTGATACGCTTATTTATGTAAAACAGCCCGAGTCAATGCAAGTAAACTCTGCTATTAAGAACATTGAATGTTATGGTCAGCAAGGTTCGATAGAGTTGCGTGTACAAGGCGGTAAACAGCCCTACACGGCTGAATGGATAGGTCCTGATGGCAATCCATATCCATCTACCGACTTGAATATTTATGGATTGAATCCTGGCCGATACGAAGTTACTATTTACGACAGCGGACGCAACAATAAGGTAGGTCCATTGGTATACAACATTGCCGAAAAAACAGCCGTAGAGGTTGCTATGTTGCAGTCGAGTGTAACCAATATACCTTGTTATGGTCAAGAAGAGCGTGGTAGCGTTGCTATCCAGGTAATGGGCGGTACCGAACCGTACAGCGTAAAATGGTTGGGTAATGGAATGACCGAGGACCACAATAATAAATTTGCCGTATCGGGTCTAGAAGTTGGTTTGTATAAAGTAGAAGTAACCGACCGCAACGGTTGTACACCCGCTCAAGACTTAGAGTTTGAAATTACCGAAAATGGACCTCTTGAATTGGAAGCTGATATAGAAAATAATACCTGTCATGGACTAAATGCAGGTTCTATTAAAGTAACTGCTACGGGCGAAGGAACACTTTCGTATCAATGGACGGGTGTAGGTGTGGTACAGGGTGCTGCCGAGCAAACAGGATTGGTAGCAGGTCAATACTCACTTACCATAAAAGATGGCAACAATTGTGAGGTAGATACGGTATTTACCGTAACAGAACCTGTTAAGAATACAGCTACCTTATCGGGCAACGGTGTTATTTGCGAAGGCGAGAGCGTTACCTTGCACATTGGTTTAACCGGTGCTGCTCCTTGGAACATTGAATATACCGATGGACACGACATCTTCCAAACACAAGCAACGGAACGTTTCTGGCAAATAGAAGAACACCCAACCCGTACTTGTACCTATAAATTAATTAAGGTGGTTGATAACAACGGTTGCGAAGCAGCCCTATCGGGCGAGGTACCAGTAGAGGTACACATGATACCTGAATTAACCATTTTAGGTGCCGATGCCGATTGTTGCTTGGGCGAACCCGCTTATATCGATATGGTATTTGCCAACGAAGGTGGTTGGACTGTTACCTATACCGTAGATGGTCAAACCATTCAAGATGGTACGTTTACCAATCAACACGATAAATTGGCTATTACTCCTCGCTTTGAAGGTCTTAAAACGTATACCATCACCAAAGTATCCAATGCATACTGTAGCAAGGAGGTAAATGAATCGTTCGATATTACAGCTTATCGTTACCCCTCTTTGTCAATCAATGTTGATTCGCATATTTGCGAACCCGAACCTTTGAACGTGTCGTTGCATGCTACGGGTGCAGCTCCATGGAATGTGGTATACTACATGAACGATTTGCGTTACGAACACGCTATGCAAACCGAAGAAGATATTATTACCTTTACCGCTTACAATGCCGAAAATCATTTCTTGTTCGAAAGCATTACATCGGGCGAACGTTGCAAAACCACCTTGGGCAAAGAAATGATTAGTTTGGTAGATAAGCTACCACGCGATGCACAAACCATTGTAGGGGCTACCAAAGTATGTCGTGGTTCAAGCGAGGTGTACAGCACACCTGTTATTGAATTTGCCGACGAATACGTTTGGGAATTGCCCGAGGGCTATACCATTGCAAGTGGTTTGGGTTCTAACCAAATTACCGTAGATATAGCTTTAGATGCAAAAGACGGCGAAATTAAGGTGTATGGCAAAAACGACTGCGGTAGAACGGGTGCCGAAGTAGGTCTTAAAGTGGTGGTAGATAGCCCCATTGCCGAAGATGGTGTTATTACCATGCTAGCTAGTTACGCTTGTAAAAATGCCGAGGCTGTAAGTTTACAAATAGCCGAAAACATAGCCGGGGCAGAGTCTTACGAATGGACCGTTCCAACCGGATTCGAGATTGTGTCGGGTCAAGGAACACGTGGTATTGTGGTTTCGTTGAACGAGTACGCACAAAGTGGTGTCTTTACCGTAACTCCTAGAAACCATTGTGCGGTGGGTCAACCCATCGAGCAAGAACTCATTGTTCGTGCCTTGCCATTGGCAGAAGCTGGTGTAGACTTTACCACCCTTAATTGTTCTACTACGGCTCAGTTAAGTGCAGCTGCTATCGATGTAAACGCAAATGCTGACGCATGGCAAAAATGGTCGTTGATGTCGGGTGCTGGTCAAATCTTAGATGAGGACAAACCTATTACCTACGTAGAAGACTTGCTATTTGGCGAAAATAAATTCCGTTGGGATGTATACGATGGTTATTGCGCTAACTACGATACCGTTAGGGTAACCAATAACAATCCTGGTATTACCCAACCCGAAGCTACCGATATTACCATCTGCGAAGACTTTATCACCCTTCGTGCTCCTGCGCCTGATTTTGGTCAAGGCCGTTGGACCTTGGTGTCGGGCGATGGTGAAGTGCTAACCCCCGATGGCAATCAAACCGATGTAATTGATTTGAGCACACGTACCACCAACGTGGTAATGTGGGAAGTTTACTACGGCGAATGTAGCAATAGCATTCCTGTAAACATTACCTCGCATAGCCTACAAGAACTAGCAGATGCTGGCGAAGATGGAGTTACCACCAACGGTGTATATCACCTATCGGCTCAAACCTACAACAATTCATCGGTAAAAGGTACTTGGACCGTGGTATCGGGTAGTGGTGAGTTTGAAGACCCACACAGCCCAATTACCAACGTTACCGGTTTGGCTCCTGGTTACAACACCTTGCGTTGGACCTTGGAAGGTTACAATTGCGAAGCTTACGATGATATACGCGTACGCAGTGCCGACGAACCTATTGCAGGCTTTAACATGCCAAACGATACCGGTTGTGAACCATTCGAAGTTCAGTTTGATAACATTACCATTGGTAAAGCCGATTATGTTTGGGACTTTGGCGACGGTGCTGCTTCTACCTTGCGCAGTCCATCGCACCTATACGAAAAAGCAGGTGTATACAAAGTAACCCTAACCGCTATTGGTAAATACAGAACCGATAAGGTAGAAAAAACCGTAACCGTATTGCCTTCGCCAGAAGCATCGTTTACTGTATCGTCGGCTCAATTGTATGTGCCCAACGCAGAGGCTCACTTCTTTAACGAAACCGATAAAGCAGTAAGTTACTATTGGGACTTTGGTGATGGTCATTCATCGACCGATAAAGACCCTGTTCATACCTATTACGAAGATGGTGAATACGATATTACCTATATTGTAGTAGACGAAAACGGATGTGCCGATACCTTGAAATACGAAAATTACATCCACGTTGGCAAAGGTTCATTCATTGTGTTCCCAACAGCGTTTACGCCTAACGTAAGCGAAGAGTTGGATGGAATTTACTCGCCCGAAGAACGCAGATTAGACTTGTTCTATCCTATATCGCGCAACGTTGATACCTACAAATTGGAAATCTTTAATCAATGGGGTAACATGGTATTTAGTACCGAAAACTTGTTGCAAGGCTGGAATGGTTATTACTTGAACCAACCTGCCGCACAAGGAGTATATGTGTTCAAAGCCGAAGGACGGTTCCGAGATGGAACGGCGTTCCGAGAAGGTGGTAGTATTTTATTAATTCGATAAACAGAGGAGGAGAAAGATATGAAACAAATTGCACGTAAAATTCAAATCGCTGTTATCGCATTGTTTGGTATGACTGCTACCGTGGTGGCACAAGATTTCTTGTTGTCGCAACCTTGGTCGGCTACCACCACCATTGCTCCCTCGTTTGCTGGTTATACCGGAGGGGGTAGGGTGTTTGCTACCTATCGTAACCAATGGTCCAATATGAATGGCTCGCAAACAGGTGTTGTGGGCTACGACCAATATTTCCATCCCATTCGCTCGTCGTTTGGTGCGGTTATGTCGTACTCGTCGCAAGGCGGTGGTATGCTATCGCAAACCCAATTTAATGTACAATACAACTATGCTGTACAAATGTCGAAGGATTGGTTCTTCCGTCCAGGTTTGCAAGTAGGGTTATTTTATCGTACTATTGACCCATCGCGCATGGTGTTTGCCGATCAAATTGCGGTAGATGGTAGCTTGTTGCCTAGCACCGCCTTTCAGGCTACTACTACTCAGTTAGTACGTTTTGATGCGGCAGTTTCGGTTATGTTTACTCACCCTTATTTCTTTGGAGGTGTGTCGGCCGACAGATTGTTGGGCAATAACATTTCGTTTACCGATCAACCCGAAACCAAACAGAACCTAAAACTGAATGTGTTTGCCGCAGGGATGATTCCAATCTCAAAAGGTTATGGCAAATACGATCCCAAAGACGACGTAACCTTTGCCGTATTGTATCAATGGCAAGGTCAATACCACCAAATTGACATTGATGCTATGTATCACCGCAAATACTTTATGGTAGGTGTGGGTTATCGTGGTATTCCCTTCCACTCGCCAGAGGGATTGAGCAGTAGTGATGCCTTTAAAATTAGCATAGGTGGTTCGTATGCAGGCTTTAGTTTGTCGTATAGTTACGACGTAAGTATTTCGTCGTTGGTGAATATTTCGGGTGGTTCGCACGAGATTGTGTTGAGTTACCGATTCTTGGAAAAACGACCCAACGACCGTTCGTTCTTCTGTTACTAAATTGTAACAGAAATGTTAAAATGTGAATAAAAAAGAGCCGATTATTTTTTGTTTTTTAATAAGAATTTTTACTTTTGTAAGTAGACAAATAACTCACTAAATTTTATAAAGAGATGAAAAAACTTGGATTAATTGTATTTTTGATGGCTGCATTTGCTGCTATCTCTTACGCACAACCTCGTGCTATTGGTGCACGTATTGGTTACGGTGCTGAAGTTTCTTACCAACACTCGTTGAGCAGCGAGAATATGGTTTCTATCGACCTTGGTATCCCTGCTTTTGCTGGTCTTGAAGCTGCTGCTACTTATGATTGGTTGAACCCTGGTGGCTTGGTAATTCCATGGGATGAAAAAGGTTCTTGGAACTGGTATGCTGGTGTTGGTGCTGGTGCTGGTTTCTGGTTTCAACCTATGTGCGGTTTCGTAGGTGCTGCAGGTCGTGTTGGTATTGAATACAACTTCTGGTTCCCATTGCAACTATCGTTAGACTATCGTCCTTTAATTGGTATTGAATTTGGCGACCGTGGGGACTATCCTCCTGTTGGTTTCAATACCAATGGTTTGTTTGCAGGTGGTATCGCTTTGGGTGTACGCTACTTGTTCTAAACCATTTACCCTATCTTATAGAACCGCAGGCTTTAGGCTTGCGGTTTTTTTCTGCCCAAAATACTGATTAATTGGTATTGTGTAATAAACGAAGTATCACTACCTTTGTAAAGATACATTCTGTAAATAAGTGCTATGACCATTTCTACAAGTTATGCAGCTGCACATAAGATGCGCGATTTGATAGCCGATAACAGCCAACTCATTATGGTAATGGGTCGCTTTGGTATTCCCATGGGTTTTGCCGATAAAACAGTCAGCGAGGTGTGTGCCGAGCACGGTGTAGACGAAAAAACCTTTTTGGCGGTTACCAATTTTGTTTCGCAAAAAGAAACTCACTACGATGCCATCAATTTATCATCGCTTATCGGCTATTTGAAAAAAGCCCACGAGTATTTTCTTACGTTTAGTTTGCCAGCTATTCGCCGCAAATTGATAGAAGCGATTGATTGTTCGGGCAGTGATAGCATCGCTATGCTTATTTTGCGTTTTTACGATGAATATGTGGTAGAGGTGCGCCGCCACATGCAATACGAAAACAAGGTGGTGTTTGCTTACGTCGAGAACTTGCTAAAAGGTTACTGGCAGCAAGGCTACCAGATTGCCACTTTCGAGGGCAAACACTCGCCCATAGGGGCCAAACTGCAAGAACTAAAAGACGTGATAGTGCGTTATTGCCCCGAAAATAGCAGTTACTTGCTATACAGCGTACTGTTGGATATTATTTTGTGCGAACAAGATTTGAATTCGCATTGCAGCATAGAAGATAATTTGTTTGTGCCAGCTGCCAAAGAGTTGGAAAAAAGCATTCAAAAGCAAGGTAAGGTAATGAGCGAAGTGTTGGCCGGGGCATCGACCGCTGCGACCGATAAAATAGACCAACTATCGGATCGCGAAAAAGAAATAGTGGTTTGTATAGCAAAAGGCATGAGCAACAAAGAAATAGCCGATGCTTTGTTTTTGTCGGTACATACCGTAACCACCCATCGTAAAAATATTTCGGCAAAGTTACAAATTCATTCCACAGCAGGTTTGGTTATTTATGCTATCGCAAATAAGTTGGTAGCCATATCAGAAGTGCAATAATGTTAAATATATTTTATATCTTTGCAGGCGCATTCGCAGATTTGTTAATTTATGGAATGGATAACTGAATTACTTACTGGCAACTCTATTGCACATGCCGTACTTATTTATGCCTTTGTGATAGCAACTGGCGTATTGTTAGGTAAAATTAAAGTAGGTGGCATCTCGTTGGGTGTAACCTTTGTGCTGTTCATGGGTATTTTGGTGGGTCACTTTGGCTTCACTGTCGATCATACCATCATGCACTTTATCAAAGAGTTTGGTCTTATTCTGTTTATCTTTTCAATAGGTCTGCAAGTGGGTCCCAGCTTTTTTACCTCGTTTAAGAAAGGGGGAATGATGCTCAATGGACTAGCCTGTTTGCTTATATTGCTGGGCATTGGAGTGACCCTTTCGTTGTTCTACGTATTTCATGGCGATATTTCCATTCCTATGTTGGTGGGCATTATGCAAGGTGCTGTTACCAATACCCCTGGTTTGGGTGCGGCACAAGAGGCCTTGAATCAACTGGGCAGGGAAGAGGCAATTGGATTAGGTTATGCCGTTGCTTATCCCATGGGTGTTATTGGTGTTTTGCTTACTTTTATTATACTACGTGCCATTTTCCGCATCAAACTAGAAAAAGAAGAAGAATCGTTAAAGTCGCAAAAAGAAAACCACGAAACGCCCAATTGGATTACCATTAAGGTGGCCAATGAATCGTTGGTAGATTGCACCTTGGCGCAATGCCAAAGCATGATTCGCAGGCAGTTTATTGCTTCGCGTTTGTTCAATGGCAAAGAGGTTATTATTCCATCCGATGATACCCACCTAGCACTAGGTGATATCTTATCGGTTATTGTTAACAACGACGATGAAAAAGCAGTAACTTCGTTTCTTGGAAAGAAAATAGACTACGTTTGGGAAGATAGCGAAAACACCATGGTGTCGCGTCGTATTGTGGTAACACAAAGCAAAATTAACGGTAAAACCATTGGTTCATTAGCTTTCAGAACGGCATACGGTGTTAACATTACCCGCGTGCATCGTTCGGGTATCGACCTGTTGGCGCGCCCCGAATTGTACTTGCAAGTGGGCGACCGCGTAACCGTTGTAGGTTCGCTCGATGCCATTGCTAAGGTAGAAAAGATTTTGGGTAACACCCTTAAACGCCTTAACGAACCTCACCTTATTACCATTTTCTTGGGTATTTTTGTAGGTATCTTGGTGGGTAGTATTCCTATTCATTTCCCCAACATGCCTATGCCTGCCAAATTAGGCTTAGCAGGTGGTCCGCTTATTGTGGCTATTTTGTTGGGTCGCTTTGGTTATCGTCTAAAACTCATTACTTATACCACCCAGAGTGCCAACTTGATGTTGCGCGAAATGGGTATCTCGCTTTTCTTGGCAAGTGTGGGTATCTCGGCCGGTGCTGGATTTGTGGATACCGTTGTTTCGCCCGATGGTTTGCGTTGGATTCTTTCGGGTGTACTTATCACCATGATTCCTGCACTGATTGTAGGGGTAGTAGGCAGACTGCTTAAACTCAACTACTTTACCCTAATAGGTATGATATCGGGTAGCTGTACCAACCCTCCTGCCTTGGCTTATTCGGGTTCTATTGCCAACAACGATGCCCCTGCTGTAGCGTACTCTACTGTCTATCCGCTTACCATGTTCTTGCGAATCATTTGTGCGCAGTTTATTATTCTGCTGTTTGCGTAA
>CAJGDW010000020.1 GCA_904502115.1 Paludibacteraceae bacterium
AGCACAGAATTTTTGGTTTTCACCCACTACCATGATAGAGTCGATAAAGTTAGATTGTACCATTTTTTCTTCTAGCAAGAATGGGTTAACGTATTTACCCATCGATGTTTTGAAGATACTTTTCAAACGACCGGTAATTTTAAGCAATCCGTGTTCGGTAAACATACCGGTGTCGCCTGTGTGGAACCAACCGTCTTTGTCAATGGCCTCTGCTGTTAATTCAGGTGCTTTGTAGTAGCCTTTCATTACGTTGTGACCACGACAAATAATTTCGTTACGTTCGGTAATTTTTACCTCTACACCTGCAATAGGAGTACCTACGGCACCTGCTAAACGTCCGTGAGGTTCGCGGTTACTTACTGCAATTACGGGTGATGTTTCGGTTAGGCCGTATCCTTCAAAAATAGGCATGCCAATGGCGCTAAAGAACGATACCAAACGGGGTTGAATAGCAGCACTACCCGAAACAATAACGTCCCAATCGCCACCAATAGCTTTACGCAATTGGCTGTAAATCAATTTGTCTGCAATTTTGTGTTGTGCATTGTACCAAGCACTGTTGCCTTCGATGTCAAATTTCATGGCCAAGTTAAAAGCCCAGTAGTACAATTTTTGTTTAGCAAATGGAAGTTTTTTACCTGCAGCAAACAATTTGTTGTAGATTTTTTCTAGCAAACGAGGCACGCAGCACATAATGTTTGGATTCACCTCTTTGATGTTATCGCCAATGGTAGCCAAACTTTCTGCGTAATAAATAGAAAGACCACGGTATTGATAAACGTACAACAACATTTTTTCGTAAGCGTGGCACATGGGCAAGAAACTAAGTGCTCTTTTATCGTCTTTGCCTAAAATGTGTACTACACTCATTATTTGGTTAACAAAGTTGCTGTGCATCAACATAACCCCTTTAGGTGTACCTGTTGTACCCGAAGTATAGATGATACAAGCCAAATCGTCTGGTTTAACCGTTGCTTTGATGGCTTCTATTTTTTCTAGGTCAAGGTTTTGCTTACCCAATTCGTACAATTGGCTTAAGTAGTTATGTCTACCACGGTCAATAAAAGTGTAGATACCTTTTAACGATGGAACTTCGGGCAAAATGTGCTCAATTTTACGTAACAATTCTTCACCTTCTGCAAATACGTATTTAATTTCTGCGTGGTTAAGAATGTACTGATAATCTGATTCACTAATGGTAGGGTAGATGGGTACAGGAACTGCACCTACTTGCATAATACCCATATCTAGAATGTTGTACTCAGGACGGTTTGAACTGATAATAGCAATTTTATCATCTTTTTGAACACCCAAAGCAAGCAAACCGGCACTAACCCAATTGACTTCTTCAATGTAGCGGTCAACAGAGTAGCCTTCCCATTTTCCATTACGTTTGCATGATAAGGCAATGTGATCACCTGGTTTCTGTGTTTTGTAATAAGGTAGTAAATCAAATAGTCTAGTAATTTCCATTTTCTTTCTTTTTAAATGACCCGCAAAGATAATTATATTTCTCGGTAAAAAACGCAAAAGTTGCACATTATTTTAATTTTTGTGCAACTTTTACAGTTCAATTGTTAAAATTCTTAATTTCTTAAAGCTTCCGAACCACCAACAATATCCAAAAGTTCATTGGTAATTACCTCTTGTCGAACGCGGTTGTATTGTTGGGTAATGGTTTCTATCATTTTGCTAGCATTGTCGGATGCTACTTGCATCGCTGTTGTACGGGCACCGTGCTCGGCAGTGGTAGAATCCAGTATCGTAGCATAAAATCGCATACGCACTACATTGGGAACCAATTGGTTAATAACCGTTGGAATGTCAGGTTCGGTAATGTACAACAAATTTTGTGTGCTACCATCTTCGGCACCTGAGCTTGTCGGAATTCCAGAAACTTCTGTGCTCAACGGTAACAATACCTCGTTTGTAGGAAGCTGAACCGCTGCATTTTTATGACGGTTGTATAACACCACCAATTCGTCTATTTGTTGGTCTTTATATGCCTCTACTAAGGGTTGTACTAGTTTGCAAGCCTCTTCGTACGATGGTTTATCGCACAAATGATTGCATTCTATGCTAACAGGGTATCCCAATTTTTTTACGTAGTCGGTAATTTTCTTGCCAATGGGGTAGATGTCTATTGCTACGTTTTTGGCTTGATAATTACGAATGGCTTCGTTCAATAATTTGTTCACGGAACTGTTAAACACACCGCACAAACCACTATTAGACGAGATACAAATAATAGCAGCACGTTTTACCTCGCGTTTCTCTGCCAAAGGAATGCTTACCGAACCAGGCTCAATACTGCTTAAATATTGAGTTAGCATATCGGTTAGCTTTTGCTTGTACGGAATAAAACGCAAGGTGTTTTCTTCCGACTTATGCAATTTAGCCGCCGATACCATTTTCATGGCAGAGGTAATTTTCTTGGTCGAGTTAACCGAGAGAATGCGTGCGCGTATTTCTTTTAAAGATGCCATTAAATTGTTGAATCGTTAAATCGTAAAACCGTTTTATTTTTTTATAAGCAACCTATGTTTATAGGCAGCCGATAGAGCAGCCGCTTCGCTGCGTAAAATGTCTTCTATTTCGGCAGTCAATTGACCATTTTTCAATGGTTCTAATACGATTTCTTTGTATTTGTTCTCTAAAATTTCTAAGAAATTTCTTTCAAATTCGCTCACTTTTTCTACGGGAACATCGGCCAACAAACCATTGGTTCCGCAGTAGATAATGGCAACTTGTTGCTCTACTGTATATGGCGAATATCTTCCTTGTTTAAGAATTTCTACGTTCTTCGCGCCCTTGTCAAGCACTAATTTGGTTGCAGCGTCAACTTCGGCACCAAATTTAGAGAATGCCTCCAATTCGCGGAATTGTGCTTGGTCTAGTTTAAGTGTACCCGCTACTTTTTTCATGGATTTGATTTGAGCGCTACCACCTACACGCGATACCGAGATACCTACGTTAATAGCAGGACGAATACCAGCGTTAAACAAGCTAGATTCTAAGAAAATTTGACCGTCGGTAATAGAAATTACGTTGGTTGGAATGTAGGCCGATACGTCACCTGCTTGGGTTTCGATAATGGGCAATGCAGTAATAGAACCGCCACCTTTTACCTTGCCTTTTAGCGAAGCAGGAAGGTCGTTCATCGATTGTGCAACACGGTCGTTTTTAATTACCTTGGCAGCACGTTCTAGCAAACGAGAGTGCAAGTAGAAAATATCACCAGGGTAGGCTTCACGACCAGGAGGACGACGCAAAATAAGCGACACTTCACGGTAAGCTACCGCTTGTTTAGAAAGGTCATCGTAAATAATCAAAGCATGACGACCTGTGTCGCGGAAGTATTCTGCAATGGCAACCCCAGCAAAAGGTGCGTAGTATTGCATAGCAGCAGGGTCTGATGCTGTTGCCGATACCACAATGGTGTAATCCATGGCACCGTTTTCTTCTAAGGTTTGTACCAAGTTGGCAATGGTAGAACCTTTTTGACCAATACCTACGTAGATACAATAAATAGGTTCGCCTTTTTTGTAGAATTCTTTTTGGTTAATAATGGTGTCGATAGCAATGGCTGTTTTACCCGTTTGACGGTCGCCAATAATCAACTCACGTTGACCACGACCAATAGGAATCATGGCGTCAATAGCCTTGATACCGGTTTGTAGGGGTTCTTTTACGGGTTGACGATAAATAACACCAGGAGCTTTGCGCTCTAGTGGCATTTCAAAACGTTCGCCCGAAATAGCACCTTTGCCGTCAATGGGTTCGCCCAATACGTTGATAACGCGACCCAACATACCTTCGCCTGCCATGATAGAGGCAATACGTTTGGTACGGCGCACCACAAAGCCTTCTTTAATATCTTGGGTAGGGCCTAAAAGTACCACACCCACATTGTCTTCTTCCAAGTTAAGCACAATGCCCTTGGTGCCGTTTTCAAACTCAACCAATTCGTTCGACTGAACTTTGTTTAAGCCGTAAACACGGGCTACACCGTCACTTACTTGGAGTACTTTACCTATTTCTTCAAATTCGAGTTGGTTTTTATAGCCGTCAAGTTGCATTTGCAACACGCTCGAAATTTCACTTGGTTTAATGTCCGGCATATTTGTTTAATTTTGATAATTGTCCTTTAATGCTGGCATCTAAGCGGTTGTTTTCAATATCAATGATGTAACCGCCAATAATGTCAGGGTTAATTTCGGTACGTAACTCTACCTTTTTGCCTTGGTATTTTTCTATCCAGCCTGCCATTTTTTTCTGCAAGGCTTCGGGTAGTTCAATGGCACTGGTTAGGGTAGTAACCACCGTATTTTGTTGTTTACGATACAAATCTTGATACATCAATGCCATCCAATGCAACTGGCTTACACGACCTTGGCTAATAACAAAATCGATAAAGGTTTGCGAGGTAGCATGGATATCCTTGCCGCATGCCAACTTAAGCACCTTTGCTTTTTCGGTGGCTGCAACCGATGGATTATCTAAAACCTGTTGTAGGGTAGGAAACTGACGGAACGATTGCTCCAAGGTGTACATGTCGTTGTACACCTTATCGGCAGCTTTCTTTTCCAAAGCACTACCTAACAAGGCTTTTGCGTATCGTATGGATAATTTTCCGTGATTCATGATGCACTAACGTTTTCTTTGAGTAAACGTTCGATGTACTGTTCTTGCGCTTTTTTGTTTTCTAGTTCTTTGCGCAAAATCTTTTCGGCCATGCCAATAGACAACGAAGCCACTTCGCTTCTAATTTCGGCAATGGCTTGCGCTTTTTCTTTGGCAATTTGTTCGCGAGCATTGGCAATAATTTGCTGTGCTTCTTCTTGTGCCTGTTGTTTTGCTTCAGCAATCATTTTGTCGTTCATTTGCTTGGTATCTTTTACCATACGCATTTGTTCGGCTTGTGCTGCAGCAATAATGGCCTTGCCTTTTTCTTCTAATCCAGCCAACGAGTTGGCGGCTTCTTCTGCTTTTTTAAGCGAATTTGTAATATGATCTTCGCGTTCTTTTAGCGAGGTTAAAATGGTTGGCCATGCAAATTTTGCTAATACAAAAAATACAATCGAAAAGGCCAATAGCATCCATATTACCAATCCGGAATCTGGTAAAAAAAGATTCATAATGTTTGCTTTTGTTGGTAAATGGTAACCGCCTTTTACAGCGGTTACCTAGATTTATCTGTAACCTTTGCAGGCTACGTGGCTTACAATAGGATAGCCAATACGCAAGTAATGATGGCAAACAAGGTTACACCTTCAATAAGTGCAGCTGCCAAAATCATACCCGAACGGATATCTCCTGCAGCTTCTGGTTGACGTGCAATGGCTTCCATAGCAGACGAACCAATTTTACCAATGCCCATACCGGCACCTAGAATGGCAATAGCAGCGCCAATACTTGCACCAAATTTAGCTAATGCTGCGCCAGCGAAGGCGGCTTCTGCGCCTGCAGCGGCGGCTTGAAGAATTACTGATAACATAATGATAAGTGTTAAGTGTTAAGTGTTTATTGTTTAGTTGTTTAGTCGTTTAGTCGTTTAGTCGTTTAGTCGACTCACCGAATCACCAAATCTCCGAATCACCGGAGCATTGCGCTAGCAATGCGATATTAATGATGTTCTTTTACTTGTGCCATGCCAATAAAGGTAGCCGATAGCATGGTAAATACGTATGCTTGGATAAAGGCTACTAATAATTCCAAGCAGTACATAAATATCGAGAATAGGATCGATACCACAGCGGTAACGCCACCCACAACAGCTCCCATGCTAATGGTAATGATAAAGATCAAGGCCATCAATACCATAATAATAAGGTGTCCTGCCAAAATATTGGCAAAAAGACGAATCATTAAGGCAATGGGTTTGGTAAGGGTTGATATAATCTCGATAATGGGCATCAAGGGCAATGGTACTTTTAACCAGGTAGGAACATCGGGCCAAATAACTTCTTTGTAGTATTCGCGTGTTCCGCAAATGTTGGTTACTAAATAGGTAAATACCGCTAGCACCATGGTTACCGATAGGTTGCCCGTTAAGTTAGCACCAAAGGGGAAGATAGGAATCAATCCCATCAAGTTGTTTAGCAAAATAAAGAAGAAAACGGTTAGCAAGTAGGGCGAAAAACGCATGTATTGGTCGCCCAACGAAGGTTTAATAACATCGTCTTCAATGTAATTGATAACCACTTCCATTAAGCTATATCCCTTGCTAGGTACACCCAATGGGCGTTTTTTATAGGCACGTGCCATAGGAATAAAGATGCTTAGCAAAATAGCACTCGACAATAAAATAGCAAATACGTTTTTGGTAATTGAAAGGTCAAAAGGTCTTACCACTTCGCCTTTGCTGTTAATTTCTACCAATTTGCCATCGTAGTCGCCACCTTTAGCAATGTAGAAATTTTCGTATTGATGGCCATGGGCAACATGACTCGACGAAAAAACAAACCATCCTCTTTCTTCGCTGTGGGCAATCACCAACAAAGGAACAGAAATAGGGTGTCCGTTTATTTCGGTAATGTGAAAATCATAACCATCGCCTACGTGTCCAAACAAAAAGGATACGGGGTCAAAGGTTGCCTCTTCTTCTGCTGTTTCGCTTGCCATTACGACAGGGGTAAACAGCATGGCACACATCAATAATATGTATTTTAGTTTTTTCATTCGTTTGGTTGCTTCGTTTTTTTAGCATCCATCCATGCTAAAGCTAGTTTTGTTTCTACTACCAATGTAATTAAGTACATGGCTACCAACCTAATAAAGAAAGCGACGCCCACTTGTGGCATTAAAAATGCAAAACCCAATACAATGCCCAAGATAACCAATAGCTTGGCTGTTTTGTACAGCATGTAAACTTGTGTGCCTTTTGCTTGGTTGGTTTGTTTGCGAGCGTATTTTTCTATTTCGTAATAAATCCATTCAATGCCCATAAACAACAGGGGTACCATTAGGTACATGCGGTTGTAGGGGGCTTGCATCATAAATTGGTGTATCAAAGAAATCACCAATTCGCCAATAAGGCAGCTCAACAACAAAACGGGTAGTGCGTTTTTCATAATTCTACGCAAGCGGTTATGTCGTTGTTGTGTATTTCTACAAATCCGCCAGCAATGTCAATAGAAACGGGTTCGCTTCCATCGTTACCTATAACAATGGTGCCTTTATTTAACAATGAAATAATGGGCGCGTGATTGTCTAATACCGTAAACGGACTTTGTGCTCCCGGAAAGGCTACCGATGTAGCTGTTCCGTTGTACAAACTTTTGTTGGCCGAAAGAATAGAAACATTCATGGCTATTTGCTACTTTCTTTTAATAGTTGTTCACCTTTGGCAATGGCAGCTTCAATGTTGCCCACCAAGTTAAAGGCTGCTTCTGGATATTGGTCCACTTTACCGTCCATAATCATGTTAAAGCCTTTGATGGTTTCGTCAATTGGAACCAAAACTCCTTTCAAACCGGTAAATTGTTCGGCTACGTGGAAGGGTTGCGACAAGAAACGTTGTACACGACGTGCGCGGTGTACCACCAATTTGTCGGCTTCCGATAGCTCTTCCATACCCAAAATAGCAATAATATCTTGCAACGATTGATAACGTTGTAATAGCTCGATAACGCGCATGGCAGTGTTGTAGTGTTCTTCGCCTACTACAGAAGGATCCAAAATGCGCGAGGTAGAGTCCAATGGGTCTACCGCTGGATAAATACCCAACTCGGCAATTTTACGGCTCAATACAGTGGTTGCGTCCAAGTGGCTAAAGGTAGTAGCTGGAGCAGGGTCTGTTAAGTCGTCGGCAGGTACGTAAATAGCTTGTACAGAGGTAATAGAACCGTTTTTAGTAGAAGTAATACGTTCTTGCATCAAACCCATTTCCGATGCTAGGGTAGGTTGGTAACCTACAGCCGATGGCATACGACCCAACAACGCCGAAACTTCCGAACCTGCTTGGGTGAAACGGAAAATGTTGTCGATAAACAACAATACGTCGTTACCTTCTTTGCCCGATTCGTTGTTGTCGCGGAACGATTCAGCAACGGTCAAACCCGAAAGTGCCACCGAAGAACGGGCACCAGGAGGTTCGTTCATCTGACCGAACACCAAGGTAGCTTGCGATTTAGAAAGGGCTTCTTGGTCTACTTTCGAAAGGTCCCAGTCGCCTTCTTCCATGCTTTTCTTAAATTCTTCGCCGTAGTTGATAACGCCTGCTTCTAGCATTTCGCGCAAAAGGTCGTTACCTTCGCGGGTACGTTCACCTACACCGGCAAATACCGAATAACCATTGTATCCTTTGGCAATGTTGTTGATCAATTCCATAATCAACACGGTTTTACCTACACCAGCACCACCAAACAAACCAATCTTACCCCCTTTTAAATAAGGAGCAAGCAAGTCGATTACTTTAATACCGGTATAAAGAATTTCTTTAGAGGTAGCCAATTCTTCGTAGGTAGGAGGTAGACGGTGAATAGGGTATTCTTTGCTTCGGTTAAGTTCCGAAATACCGTCAATGCTATCGCCTGTAACGTTTAGCAAGCGACCTTTAATTTGGTTGCCAATAGGTACCGAAATAGGAGCACCTGTAGGTATTACTTCCATGCCACGTACCAAACCATCGGTCGAATCCATAGCAATGGCACGGATTGAATTTTCGCCGATATGTTGTTGGCATTCAATGATTAGTTTTTGTCCTTCGGGACGAATAATGTGCAATGCGTCGTGAATTTTAGGTAGCGCATCCCCGCCTTGTTCAAAGGTTACGTCCACTACAGGACCGATAACTTGTGTAATATAACCTGTTGTATTTGCCATAATTTGTATAAAATAACAATCCCAAAATTACCAAATTTTAAGTAACTGCCCAAGAAAAACTACTTTTTTTTACCCAAATGTTGAAAAATGCGCATAAAAAAACGAGTAAAATTAACTTTACTCGTTTTATTTTGTTTAGTCGTTTAGTCGCTAGTCGAAAGTCAATCGATTAGTCGATTAGTCGATTCACCGATTAGTCAAAAGAAAGTCGACTCACCGATTATTCGGGCTATGCCCTCATGAAGTTTGGCGGCGCCTCGGCATAGTTCAAACAAGTTTGACTCTGCACTCGGCTTGCACAAACTTTCATCAATTATAAATACGCTTCAATATTTTTTTCGATGCGTTCTAGCAAATTCGAGGTATCGGTTTTTTCAAATTTTTCGCCCGTAATGTTTTCGTACAATTCCATGTAACGGTTGGTAATGCCCGCTACAATTTCGTCGGTCATTTCGGGAACTTGTTGACCTTCTTTGCCTTGGAAACCGTTCTCCATCAACCACTCACGCACAAATTCTTTAGAAAGTTGTTTTTGTGCTTCGCCTTTTTCAAAACGTTCTTCGTAACCATCGGCATAGAAGTAACGAGAAGAGTCGGGGGTGTGAATTTCGTCCATCAAATAAATTTGACCGTCGCATTTGCCAAATTCGTATTTGGTATCTACCAAAATCAAACCACGTTTAGCGGCAATTTCAGAACCACGTTTAAACAATGCCAAGGTATATTGTTCCAAAAGTGCATAATCTTCTGCGCTTACCAAACCTTGTGCAATGATTTCTTCTTTAGAAATGTCTTCGTCGTGTTGGCCCAATTCAGCTTTGGTGGTAGGGGTGATAATAGGGGTTTCGAAAGCTTGATTTTCGCGCATGCCATCGGGAATTTGAACGCCGCAGATTTCGCGAACACCGTTTTTGTAAGCACGCCATGCGCTGCCGCACAAGTAACCGCGTACAATCATTTCTACAGGGAAACCTTGGCAACGACGGCCTACGGTAACCATAGGGTCTGGGGTAGCCAATTTCCAGTTAGGAACGATGTCTGCTGTTGCGTCCAAAAATTTAGCAGCAATTTGGTTAAGCATTTGTCCTTTGTAAGGAATGCCTTTTGGAAGTACCACGTCGAATGCCGAAATACGGTCGGTGGCTACCATAACTAGGGTGTCGCCAATGCTGTATACGTCGCGTACTTTGCCGTGGTATACGTCAGTTTGGCCTTTGAAATTAAAATTGGTAGATGTTAATGCTTTCATAATTTTTTGTCGCTTTGCTCCGACTAATCGACTAATCGGTTAATCGGAATAGAGGTTATTATTGTTGTTTATTATATTTTTTTGTTTAGTCGTTTAGGTGTTTAGTCGACTTTTGACCTTCGACTTTTGACTTTATAAATTAGACGATTGCGAAGCAATCTCATTCCTTTCGTAGGCCTCTACAATGCGCGAAACCAATTTGTGTCGAATGATATCTTTTTTGTCGAATTCGATAAACGAGATGCCTTTTACACCTCTTAATATATGCATGGCGTGCAATAATCCAGATTGTTTGCTGTTGGGCAAGTCAATTTGGGTGCTGTCGCCCGTAATAATCATCTTGGAATTGAACCCTAAACGGGTCAAGAACATTTTAATTTGTTGGGTAGTGGTGTTTTGCGCCTCGTCCAAAATGATAACAGCATCGCTCAACGTCCTACCACGCATAAATGCCAAGGGAGCAATTTGAATAACGTGCGTTTCTAGGTATTCCTTTAATTTGAAAGGGGGAATCATGTCTTCTAGCGCATCGTACAAGGGTTGCAAGTAGGGGTCAATCTTGTCTTTCATATCGCCAGGCAAGAACCCTAATTTTTCGCCCGCTTCTACTGCGGGACGGCTTAAAATGATTTTTCTAACTTGCTTGTTTTTTAAGGCACGCACTGCCAAGGCAATGGCGGTGTAGGTCTTACCCGAACCGGCGGGTCCCATGGCAAACATCAGGTCGTTTTGGTCAAAATCGGCCACTAATTTTTGCTGATTGGGTGTGCGCGCAGTAATGGGTTTGCCGTTTAAACCATGCAATATCAGGTTGTTAGGAAGCGGGTCGTTGTTGCTGGTTTTTCCTTTTACAATGTCAATAATGGTAGCTTCTGGCAGGTTGTTGAACTCGGCAGCGTGTTTTTCTAGCAAGGTCATTTTATCGTAAAACAATGCTAACTCTGCTTCGTCGCCCACCGCTTTAATCATGTTACCGCGTGCCACCAATTTGATTTTGGGAAATACCACCTTTAACAAACGGATGTTGCTGTTGTTAACCCCGCAAAATACAACGGGATCGGCATTTTCTAGTATGTACGTACTCTCGTTCACGTTTATTCCGCTTCGTTTAATTGGTTGATGCAACGTTGTAGGCTGGTTTCCCAATGAGGAACAGCAATACCAAAGGTACGTTTAATTTTAGCCTTGTTAAGCACGCTGTAATGAGGACGAGCAGCTTTAGTGGGGTAGTCTTTGGTTTCAATGGGGTTTACTTGGCAAGTAGTAATGCCCGATAGTTGGTGAATTTTGATGGTAAAATCGTACCAACTGCAAACGCCCTCGTTGCTATAATGATAAATGCCTCCTTTGTCGTGATCTTGGTCGATGGTTTGGTCAAGCATCACCAACAAGGCAGCAGCTAAATCTTCGGCAAAAGTAGGAGTGCCTACTTGGTCAAAAATAACGTTTAGTTGCTCGCGTTCTGCGCCCAATTTGCGCATGGTTTTTACAAAGTTGTTGCCAAATGGTGAGTACAACCAAGCGGTACGCACTACCATGGCATTTTCGCAAGCCTTTAACAGGGCTTTTTCGCCTTTTAGTTTGGTTTTTCCGTATACCGAGCATGGGCTGGTGGGCATATCTTCGGTATAAGGCATATAACCTTTTCCATTAAAAACATAGTCGGTCGATACGTGAATGATGCCTGCGCCTACTTCTGCGGCTACTTCACCTAGGTTTTTTACGGCTTTGGCGTTGATTTTTTCGCACAATTCTGCTTCGTCTTCTGCTTTGTCAACAGCGGTATAAGCAGCGCAGTTAATGATGTATCGAATATCGTTTCCTTGTACAAAGTCAAGAAGCATGGCTTTGTCGCAAATATCCAAACTATCTACGTCGGTAAACATGAAGTTATACTGAGGGTAGTTGGCCGATAAAATGCGTACTTCGTTGCCCAATTGGCCGTATGCTCCAGTTACAAGAATGTTTTTCATGGTATCTTAGAAAACAAAGTTGGTTTTTAAATCTTTGAATAGGGGGTGTTTCAAGTCTTTTTCAGAAATCAGCTGTTTGTCTGCAGGAATGCCCCAATCGATGTTCAAGTCTGGGTCGTTGAACATAACACCACCTTCTAACGATGCATTGTAAAGGTTATCGCATTTGTAGGTAAACACAGCAGTTTCGCTCAATACCGAAAAACCATGGGCAAAACCACGTGGGATAAGGAATTGAGTTTTGCTATCAGCGTCCAATTCAATACCGTACCATTTGCCGTAGGTAGGAGAACCTACGCGAATGTCTACCGCTACATCGTATACTCGACCTTCTACTACCGATACCAATTTTGATTGGCTTTCGGGGTTTAGTTGGAAGTGCAAACCTCTGATCACACCGTAGGTAGATTTAGAAAGGTTGTCTTGGCAGAAATCTTGCATGATGCCAGCTTCTTGGTAGCGTTTTTTGTTGTAGGTTTCGCAAAAATATCCGCGTGCATCACCAAAAATTTTAGGCTTAATAATCAATAAACCCTCTATGTCAGTTTCTATAATTTCCATAGGTAGTTTTTTTAGTCGAAAGTCAAAAGTTGTTTAATCGTTGAATCGTTAAGGCACTTTGCAACCAGAGATTAAATAATATTAGGTTCGTCGGCAATTTTAATAAGGTACTGTCCGTAAAAATTCTTTTTAAGCGGCTCGGCCAATTTTAAAAGTTGCTCGCGGTTAATGTAACCGTAATTGTAAGCAATTTCTTCTAGGCAAGCCACTTGTAAACCTTGACGGTTTTGAATGGTGGCAATAAAGTTCGATGCTTCCAAAAGGCTGTCGTGAGTGCCTGTATCCAACCAAGCAACACCGCGTCCCATCAGTTGAACATTTAATCTGCCTTCGGCTAGGTATAGTTTGTTCAAATCGGTAATTTCTAACTCGCCACGAGCCGATGGTTTAAGCGATTTGGCTTTTTTTACCACGTCGTTGCTGTAGAAATACAAACCGGTTACGGCGTAGTTTGATTTGGGTTTTTCTGGTTTTTCTTCGATGCTCAATACTTTGCCTTCTGCATTAAATTCGGCAACACCGTAACGTTCTGGGTCGTTTACGTAGTAGCCAAATACAATAGCGCCGTCTTTTAGCGCAGCGGCTTCTTTTAGCATGTTAGAAAGGTTGTATCCGTAAAAGATATTGTCGCCAAGTACCATACAAACGCTATCGTCGCCAATAAAGTCTTCGCCAATTAAGAAGGCTTGTGCCAAGCCATCGGGCGAGGGTTGAATAGCATACTCAAAACGAACACCCAACGACGAACCGTCGCCCAAAAGATTTTGGTACAAGTGAATGTCTTGTGGAGTAGAAATGATAAGGATTTCTTTGATACCTGCTAGTAGCAAAATGGATACAGGGTAGTAAATCATAGGTTTGTCGTACACCGGAATGATTTGCTTAGAGATGCTTTTGGTAATGGGGTACAAACGTGTTCCCGATCCACCAGCTAAAACAATACCTTTCATAATAAAATCGATTTTAATGTGTATTTCTATTGCAATGAAACAAAGATACTAAATATTTTAGAAATCCCAATCTTCATCGTCAAAATTACATTCCATAAAGGCATCTAGGTCTCGACGCTCTTTTTTGGTGGGGCGTCCTGTGCCTCTATCGCGGTCAATGAACCCAACCATGCGCATGCGTTCTACAATTTCGTATTGCTCTGCGGGGGTAACATTTTCCATGTATTCGGGCACTAATTTGGCACCCAAACGGTTTTCTGTAAGTTGTAGGGCTTTAAAAGAGTAGGTGATAGGAGGTTTTTTGACTTCAACAACGGTGCCAACCGTAATGGTACGCGATGGTTTTACGGTGTTGCCACCTATGCTGATGCGTCCTTTTTTACAAGCGTCAGCGGCTATGCTTCGGGTTTTGAACAGGCGCATTGCCCAAAGCCATTTGTCTATTCTTACTTCCGATGCTGCCACTTTTTTACTTGTTATTAAATTGATTCATGGTAATGTTAATGCCAGCCAAGCAGAAACTTTTTAGCATATCGATGGCTAAATCAATGCGAGCGGGCAAGGTAGTTTGTTCTTCGGTAGTAAATTTGCCCAATACAAAGTCAATTTGGGCTCCTTTGGCAAATTGGTTGCCAATACCAAAGCGAAGGCGGGCGTAAGCGTCCGTTCCTAGTAATTCTTGGATGTTTTTAAGCCCGTTGTGTCCAGCTGCGCTGCCACGTGCTTTTAATCGAAGGCTTCCAAAGGGTAGAGCAAGGTCGTCTACCAAAATGAGTACATTTTCGAGTGGAATTTTTTCTTCGTTCATCCAGTAGCGAACGGCGTTACCGCTTAGGTTCATGTACGTAGAGGGTTTGAGCAGAATAAGTTGTTTGTTTTTTATTCTGCACTCGGCTACCGCTCCGTATCGTTTCTCGGTAAAAAAAACATTGGATGCCTTTGCAAAGGCATCCAATATCATAAATCCTATGTTGTGGCGGGTTTCATGGTATTCGCTACCAATGTTGCCCAAACCAACAATTAAGTATTTCATAAATGCTACGTCAGTGGGATTATCCCTTTGCTTGAGCACCACGAGCAGCTCTGGTCAATTGAACAGCAACTACTACGTTGTCTTTGTTGTTTACGATTTGCAAACCTTCGTAAGACAATTCGCCTGCTTTGATGGTTTTGCCTAGTTCCAAGTTTTCTACGTTAACAACCAATACTTCTGGGATGTTGGTGTAGATAGCTTTTACTTTTAGTTTACGCAATACCAACGATAGTTTACCACCGGCACGTACACCTGCAGCCAAACCTTCGGTTTTAACAGGAACACTGAAGATGATTGGTTTATCTTCGAATACTTCCAAGAAGTCCAAGTGAAGGATGTTGTCAGAAACTGGGTGATATTGAGCATCTTTCAATACAGCGTTGTAAGTTTTGCCGTCGATGGTCAATTTGATAGCGTAAATGTTAGGAGTGTAGATCAATTTGCGAACAGCAGCTTGAGTTACAGTGAAGTTTACATTTTCTTTACCTCCGTAAAGTACGCAAGGAATAGATTCGTTAGCACGGATAGCTTTGCTGGCTTTTTTGCCCAAGTCGGTTCTGATAGTACCGCTCAATTCAAAAGTTTTCATAAATAAAAATTGTGTTACTAAAATTCAGGGTCTGTCGTTCTGCTTTTGGTGTTGGCGACCCGATTCCCATCACACTGATTTAAAAAGCGGTGCAAAATTAGTGATTTATTTTGATATATGCAAGTGTTTTTTTGTTGACTAATCGACTAAATATGTACCCACCCTTGTGCTTTTAACTCAATAGCAGCACCATCGCGGGTAGTAAGGTATTTTCCGGCACCTTCTTCGGTAATGTAACCAATAACGTGTACGTCTTTTACCTCGTTGATTTTTTCGTGCATTTCCAATGGTACGGTAAAGAGCAATTCGTAGTCTTCACCGCCGTTTAGGGCTGCTGTAACCAGGTTCATATTGAACTCTTCTGCCATGCTGGCGGTTTCGTAGTCGATAGGAATTTTATCTTCGTAGATGTTGCATCCTACTTTGCTTTGGTCGCAAATGTGGAACAATTCAGACGATAAACCGTCCGAAATATCCATCATCGATGTAGGAACAATGCCGGCATCGGCCAAGGCTTTAATGATATCGCCACGTGCTTCTGGCTTTAATTGACGTTGTATAATGTATTCTTTACCAGCAAAATCGGGTTGAACGCCTTCTAAATTTTTGTCGTTTTGGAAAAGACGTTTTTCGCGCTCCAACAATTGTAATCCCATATAAGCCGCACCTAGGTTGCCCGATACGCAAATCAAATCGTTTTGTTTAGCACCGCTACGATAGGCAATTTTACCCACTTCGCCTTCGCCAATGCACGTAATGCTGATGCACAAACCAGTTAGCGAACTGGTGGTGTCACCACCTACCACATCTACGTGGTGACGGCTGCAAGCCAATAAAATACCTGCGTACAATTCTTCTACATCTTCTACGCCAAAACGTTTGTCAATGCCAATGGATACGGTAATTTGTTTAGGAGTGCCATTCATGGCAAAAATATCCGATATGTTCACCATGGCAGCCTTGTATCCCAAATGTTTTAGGGGTACGTATGTTAAATCAAAATGAATACCTTCTAATAAAAGGTCGGTGGTAACCAAGGCGCGCTTGTTTTCTCCGGTATAGTTCAAAACAGCAGCATCGTCGCCTATGCCTTTTTCGGACGATGGATTTTCCAATTGGATGTGTTTGGCAAGGTGCTTGATCAATCCAAATTCGCCCAATGTTGAAATTTCGGTTTTAGCCATAAATAATAGGTATTAAATTTCTGCACACAAAAATAATGATAAATTCTTAAATCTGCATGCAACTGTTTGTTCAAATCAGTATTTTCCTTACCTTTACAAACTAAATTTTGAGTTAACTAAAGAATATTTTGTGAGTTTACAGATTGCTAATTTATCCAAACGATACGGCACACAACAAGTGTTGTCCGATTTATCGTTTACTGTAGAGAAAGGGCAGATTGTGGGTTTCTTGGGGCCAAACGGTGCAGGTAAATCTACCACCATGAAAATTGCCATGGGTTTTTGCAAACCCGATGCTGGTCATGTTTTGGTAGATGGCATGGATGCTCAAAAAGATTACTTGGCAGTGCAACGATTGGTAGGGTATTTGCCCGAACACAATCCGCTTTACCTAGATATGTACGTGCGTGAATCGCTTACCTTTACGGCTAATTTGTACCAATTGGGAAAACAAACGGCTAGCAAAGTAGACGAAATGATAGAACGTACTGGTTTAAGCAGCGAGTGTCACAAAAAAATTGGTCAACTTTCAAAAGGGTATCGACAAAGGGTTGGATTGGCGCAAGCATTGATTCACGACCCCAAAGTGCTTATCCTAGACGAACCCACAACGGGTCTAGATCCTAATCAATTGGTCGATATTCGAAACCTAATACAAGAATTTGGTAAAGAAAGAACGGTGTTGTTCAGCACACACATTATGCAAGAGGTAACCGCTATTTGCGACCGATTTATGGTATTGCGCAAAGGACAGTTGGTATCCAATCAGGCAGTAGATGGTATGTCGGCAGAACAATTGGAAACCTTATTTCGTGAATTAACAGCATGATGGATACTAATTTTGATATACGAAAAAGTCGTGGCGAGCGCGAAAACGATTTTGAAAACGTACTTCGTCCACTAACTTTCTCCGATTTTAAAGGTCAAAACGCCATTGTCGAAAACCTGAAGGTTTTTGTGCAAGCAGCCCGCATGCGCGAGGAGGCGTTAGACCATGTGCTATTGCATGGCCCTCCAGGATTGGGAAAAACTACCTTGTCTAACATCATTGCCAACGAGTTGGGTGTTGGATTCAAAATTACATCGGGTCCTGTGTTGGATAAACCCGGCGATTTGGCGGGTCTGTTAACCAGTTTGGAGCCCAACGATGTGCTTTTTATTGATGAGATACACCGTTTGAGCCCTGTAGTAGAGGAGTATTTGTATTCGGCCATGGAAGACTATCGCATCGATATCATGATTGATAAAGGTCCGAGTGCTCGTTCCATTCAAATTGATTTGAATCCGTTTACATTGATTGGTGCTACTACACGTAGTGGGTTGCTAACCAGTCCGTTACGTGCTCGTTTTGGCATCAATAGCCATTTTGAATATTACGATACGGCTATCTTAACCTCTATTGTGAAGCGTTCGGCAGCCATTTTGGATACGCCTATTTACGAAGATGCGGCCGTAGAAATTGCTCGTCGCAGTAGGGGAACGCCTCGTATTGCCAATGCTTTGCTACGTCGTGTACGTGACTTTGCACAAGTAAAAGCCGATGGCGTTATCGATAAAGACATTGCTTGTTACGGTTTAGAGGCACTCAACATCGATTCATACGGATTGGACGAAATTGACAACAAGATTTTAACCACCATCATCGATAAATTTGGGGGTGGCCCTGTGGGTTTAACCACCATTGCTACGGCTTTGGGCGAGGATGCCGGTACCGTAGAAGATGTGTACGAACCCTATTTGATCAAAGAAGGATTTATTAAACGTACGCCCCGTGGTAGAGAAGTGACCGATTTGGCGTACCAACACCTAAAACGTAGCCGATTCTCGTCGGGTTACGAAAATGCGTTGTTTTAATTATGTCTGTAGTAAAAGGTTTATTCAAAGATACCGCTATATACGGAATTAGTAGTATTTTGGGCCGTTTTTTAAACTGGTGCCTTGTACCGCTGTATACCTACGTTTTATCTTCGTCGGCCGATTATGGTATTGTGACCAACTTGTATGCCTGGACGGCGCTGATGATGGTTATTTTAACCTACGGCATGGAAACGGGTATGTTCCGTTTTATGAGCGATGCCAACGAAAATCCCAATACGGTTTACAAAACAGCCCTTACCAGTTTGTTTGGTACATCGTTGATATTTGTAACGGTGTGCATGGCGTTTATTCATCCCATTGCACAGTCGTTGGGCTACGAACAATACCCCGAATTTGTGGGCATGATGGTGCTTATCACCGCTATGGATGCCTTTGATTGCATTCCATTTGCCTATTTGCGATACAAAAAACGTCCCATAGCTTTTGCGGTTATCAAGTTTGTAATGATTTTTGCCAACATTATTATGAACTTGTTCTTCTTGTTGCTCTGTCCTTACTTATGGGAAACATCCCCTCAATTAATAGATTGGTTCTACGTTCCCAACTACCAGGTAGGCTACATCTTTATCGCCAATTTAATATCTACACTTACCGTTACTTTGGTGTTAATGCCTTATGTATTTAAGGATAAATACGCATTCGATGCACGTTTGCTGAAAAAAATGTTGCATTATTCCTTGCCATTGCTCATGTTAGGGGTAGTGGGCATTATGAACCAAACCATCGATAAAATCTTGTTCCCATACCTATACGAGAGCAAAGAAGTAGCTGTAGGACAGTTGGGTATTTACGGTGCATGTTTTAAGGTAGCAATGGTGATGATGATGTTCTCGCAAGCCTTTCGATATGCGTACGAGCCCTTTGTTTTTGACAAAAGCCGTTCGGTAGGCAAAGAGCAAATGTATGCCGATACCATGAAATATTACGTTATCACCTCGTTGCTGATATGTTTGGGCATGATTTTGTTTATCGATGTCATTAAATTACTCATTCACGAAAGTTATTGGGGTGGTTTGGTGATTGTACCCATTGTGCTGTTCTCTTACTTGTTTCAGGGTATTTATTCCAACTTATCTATATGGTATAAATTAACCGATAAAACCTACTACGGCTTTATTATATCAACCATCGGTTTGGTTATCAACGTCTTGCTATTGTGGTTTTTGGTGCCACTTTGGGG
>CAJGDW010000021.1 GCA_904502115.1 Paludibacteraceae bacterium
AAAGGCATCGAAAGCCAAGGCATGATTCTTAGTGCCGAAGATGCAGACGGCCGCTTGGTGGTTATCAGTCCATCGGACCAAGTAACCCCCGGTGTTAGCGTTTGCTAAATGCCATATACAAGCATAAAAAAAAAGAGCCATGCGGCTCTTTTTTTTTATATCTCACATGTTATCACAGTATTTTATCCTAAGAACGATATAAGAATACCCGCGGCAACAGCCGAACCAATAACTCCTGCTACGTTCGACGACATACAGTAGTTTAGTACGTGGTTTTTAGGATCGTATTTTAGGGCGATATCGTTAGCCACACGCGATGCCATAGGAACAGCACTCAAACCAGTTGCACCCACCAATGGGTTGATTTTCTTTTTGCTGAATAGGTTCATCACTTTTACCAACAAGATACCACCAAAAATAGAGAAACCGAACGCCAAGAAACCACCGGCTACAATACCTAGGGTTTGGAGGTTCAAGAATGCATCTACGGTCATGGTTGCACCTACCGACAATCCTAAGAAGATGGTAGCAGCATTCATAATGCCGTTAGAAGCTGTTTCGAACAAGCGCGAGGTGTTAGCACCAATTTCTTTAATCAAGTTACCAAACATCAACATACCTACTAGCGATACAGCATCGGGCACAATAATAGCCACAATGGTAGTAACAGCAATAGGGAAGATAATCTTTAAAGCACGCATGTTTTTAAACTCTGTTTTGCTAGGATAAAGTTTATCTTGCTCTTTCATGTTTATCATCAATTCCTCTTTAGAACAGGTAAGTTTTACCACCAAAGGAATGATAACAGGCACCAACGCCATGTAAGAGTAAGCAGCAATAGCAATAGGAGCTAGCAAGTGAGGAGCCAATTTAAGGGTAGTAAAGATAGCGGTTGGACCATCGGCACCACCAATAATAGCAAGCGAGCCTGCCTCTTGAAGGGTAAAGAATTGCGATGCTACCAACAATACGGCGAAAATACCAAATTGAGCACCAGCACCAAAGATGGCTAGTTTTAGGTTACGTAGCATAGGACCAAAGTCGGTTAGCGCACCTACTCCCATAAAGATAATAGGAGGAAGCAAACCCGATTTAATCAATGCGTAGTAAATAAGGTTCATAATGCCTAAGTCGTGTGCAATTTCGGGTAGCGACATCGCGTACACATTTTCAGCTAATACCACACCATCTTTTATAATTTTGCCATTAACGTCTGCTCCCAAAACACCCATGCCACCGCCAGGGAAGTTGGCAATAAGCACACCAAAGGCAATAGGAACCAACAACAAGGGTTCAAACTCTTTCTTAATGCCCAAATAAAGCAATAGGAAAGCCAATGCATACATGACAAGGAAATAAGGGTTATCAACAATGCTGCCGATAGCCGTCATTTCGTATATCTTATTCAATATTTCTCCCATATCTCTTAAGCTTTAATTTTCATTAAAACATCGTCTTCCGATACAGCAGCACCTGCATTAAAGCAAATTTCGGTAATAACACCGTCGCATTCGGCAGCAATCGCGTTAAAGGTTTTCATCGCCTCGATGTAGCAAACGGTTTGACCCGCTTTTACCACATCGCCTACTTTTACAGCAGGTTCACCTTGTGCTTTAACTAGGTAGAATTTACCTTCTAGTGGAGCGGCCAACTCTTTGCCTTCGCCAGTACCTGCAGCAATAGGAGCAGCGGCAGCATGAGCAACAGGCATAGCACCCGCTTCGCCTACGGTTACTTTGTACGATACACCGTTTACTTCTACTTGCACAGTTTGAGGAAGAGCAGCGCCACCAGCAGCAGCCTTGTCGGCTTTTTTCTTAGCTAGATCGGCTTCAAAGTCGGCTTTAGCTTGACCCGATTTGTACAAACGATATTGTTGTGGGTGCATAGCCAATTCGAACAATTCTTCGTCGTCTTCGCCTAGTTCCCAACCGTTTTCTGCCATTTCTTTGCGGAAACCTTCCAATGCATCTGGATAAGAATCTTGTGGGTTACCAGTAAAGAATTCGCGGCCTTGTTGTTTTGCTTTTTCAATCAATTCGGGTGCAATAGGACCAGGCAAGCGACCCGATTTACCCAACAACATATCCCAAATATCGTCGGCAATCATGCTCCAACGTTCACGGCCTTTTTCCATTTGGATAACGTTCATTTGAGCCATGTTTTTAACGTATTGGCTAAATGGAGTTACCAATGGAGGATAACCCATCTTAGGCCATACGTATGCTACCTCGTTGAACAACTTGATAAGCATTTGGTCTTGGGTCATGGCTGGTTTGCCGTTTTTAGCAAAATATTTGTTCAAGCTTTCTAGCGCGTCGTTAAGGTCGTTCATCAAACTACCCATCATACCACCAGGAAGACCAGGGCCAATCAAAAGCGAGTTCATTTGACGGTTACGAGCAGGAATGTAGTAACCCAAGAAATCGTCCATCATGGCTTGTACTTGGGTACGAACTTCCATGTAAGCTTCCATGTCAATTTCAGGAACGTCAAAGCCAGCATCTTTCAACATAGCTTGAACCGCTAGGATGTCTGCGTGACCTGTACCCCACGAAAGTGGTTCCATACCAACGTCTACGTAATCGCAACCTGCTTTACATACTTCCAAAATAGAAGCCATGCTAAAGCCTGGACCTGCGTGTGAGTGGTATTGAATAGGAATGGCTGGATATTTAGCTTTGATGTTTTTTACAATTTCGCCAAGCGATGCAGGACGACCAATACCTGCCATATCTTTCAAGCAGATTTCGTCAGCACCGGCTTCGATAAGTTCGAATGCCATTTTTGTATAGTATTCTACGGTGTGTAGAGGCGAGAAAGTAATACACAAGCAGCATTGCGAAATCATACCACCATCGTGAGCATATTTGATAGAAGGAATGATGTTGCGTGTATCGTTCAAACCGCAGAAAGTACGAGCAATGTCAGTACCTTGTTTTTTCTTCACTTTATAGAATAGTTGACGTACGTCTGCTGGAACAGGGTTCATACGCAAACCGTTCAAGGCGCGGTCTAGCATGTGTGTTTGGATACCTGCTTCGTGGAAAGGTTTGGTCCACTCACGAACGGCTTTGTTAGGGTTTTCGCCATAAAGTAGGTTAACTTGTTCAAAACCACCACCGTTGGTTTCAACACGGGCAAAGCATCCCATTTTAACAATAGCAGGAGCTACTTTTACCAATTGGTCAACGCGTGGCACGTATTTGCCAGCCGATTGCCACATATCTCTAAATAGTAGAGAAAATTTTACTTGTCTTTTCTTTGCCATAGCTATAAGGTTTTATAATTTTTCTATTTTTTGAGCCGATTGTTTGCCACCACTAAGGGTCATAATGGCTTTATTAATGGCTTCTTGAATGTTTTGATCTACTGTCTGTACTGCTTGAGCAGCTTTAGCCACAGGTTTCACTTCCTCTGGGAAGAATTTATTCACCAAAGCGATAAGCGCTTTTCCCATGCCAATGATAATCAGCAATACAACAAATACGGTTGCCATACCAATTGCCATTAGGATTAATGCCTCGATGAATTTTTCGCCATTTGACAAATCAGCCACTGGCGCCACACTCGATAAGATTACATTAAGATTCATATTGTTATTTTTTTGTTGTTTCGTTCCGACTTATCGGCTAGATTTTTTGCTTTATTTCGTTGTATATTGTATAAATATACATTTATCTTGCATAAAAATGCAAATTTGGAACAAAGTTACAAAAATTCCCTGGAAATCATGCAATAAAAAACCACAAAAGTTAAATAACTATTCAGTATTTAAAAATTCGATTGACGCTCTTCGCGGGATTTAGAATTAGCAATGAGGATTCTAAAACTAAACTACTAGCGAGTTAGCAGTACTTTAGCACTGATGCCCACCTCTGATATAGTAGTAGGATAAGAGGTTGAAACGACAGGGTTGCGCATTTGCAAATCGTAGAACAAGCTAAAGCTAATGCGCTCGCTAAACACGTAGTTTGCCAAGAATTTAAAGGTAGTCACCCAATCGCCCGCAGTAGCTTGCGATTCATTAAGTTCTATTTTGTGTACCAAGGTTTGTGTGTCCTTGATAGAGAAGTCGGCACGAAGGGTTAAGTCATTGTTTACTTGTTTGCTCGATTGACCTTGACGCATCGAGAATTTCAAATCGCTAAACTTATAGCCAATACCCACTACGTATTCGTTGTTGTGCGATTCTACCAATTGGTTGCTCGATAAATTCAAGCCCATGTTACGACCTTTACGCCATTCTGCCTTGAACGAGAAACTGTTCTTCATGTTCACATCAATACCCACCAACGGACTGAATTGCTCGTTAATGGTAACAGCACTAAAGGTATAACGGCTCGATGGTGTACTACCACCGGTTAATACATCTTCGATGTAACCAAAGTCGTCGCCAAAGCCCTCTACCCCCACAAAGGTTTGATCGGCATTGTACGAACCAATTTGGTATTTACAGGTATATGCGTGGGTAAGGTTAAAGCTACGGAAATTCTCTTGGAACCATGGAATACGCATCAAAGCACTGCAACTTACTTGCCAGTTAGGCAAGAACGACCAGAACGTTGGAATAGCCGATAGGGTTACATTCTCGGTAGAACGTCCACCGTAAGCCGCCAAGAAAGCAGGCACCAATACATCGTCCGAGTTAAGCGCGAAAGGAGTAACAGGATTGTATTTGTTTTGCAAACGCGACTGAATAGCACTTCTGTACGACAAGAATCGGTTAAACAACTCGGTTCCCGTTCCAGCAAACGCCGTACCAATGGCCACGTAACTCATCGAGAAACTACCATTAAGGGTGGTCAATTGATTTTCGCCTTTAGCACCACTTAAACGCACATCGCGGTTTTCTACCAATTGCCTATCGGCAGCCACGTTAATTTTAAAGCCAGGGAATGGCTCTACCAAAGCGGTGGCCTTAAAGGTTTCGTTGTGGATGAATTGAACCGGATTGTAGATAGCATCGGACGTAATTAACCAATCGTTGTTCAATGCCCTATCCAACATATCCTCGCTTTGAATACCCATCACAAAGTCAAAACCTGGAGCAGTTAGGCCGTTATAGCTGGTTAAACCTAAGCAAGTAACACTTGGTTTAAAGCCTGGTAATACCGTACCATCGGTTTGTGCGTAGTTAAACGAAACGTTGCGTACCATCATCAACACACGTGCCATAACGTCCAAAGCAATGTTACCTGCTGGTTCGTCACCGCCCGTTTGCACATTTACCGCAACTTCTACATCATCCTTACCCGTAATAATAATGGTATTGGCATCTTTTACCTTGTAGCTCAACTTATACGCTTTTCCATCCAAGGTTGCCTTAACACGTGGGCGTTGGTCGTTCAAGCGGTGACGTACCTCAACGGTTTGTCCCTTTCGCAAAATAACTTGCTTATTGAAATTACGCACCGGTTTTTTACGTTGCGATGCACGCGTCGAAGCAAATTTCTTGTTCACCTCTTTTAAATACGACGACTTGTTGTACAACGATTCAAAGTTCAATTTGCCGTCTACTTGCCACATACCTCTACTGGTAGCCGTATTGGCAATAACATCGGTTCCATTTACCCACTGATAGGTACCGTCGTACTTAAAGTTACCAGTTATCCAGTTAAAGATAGGCATTTTGTTAAATGGCACAGCCCACGATGCGGTAAAGCGTTGGTTGTAATCTTGAGGCGAACCCAACTCACGCAAACTTGCCCAAACTGTATCCTTCCACATTTCAAATTCGTCTGGATACAATTTGCTATTGATACCCCCATCGTTCTCTTCAATCAACGAACGGTTTGAGGTGGTAAGGGTTAATTTTAGGTTTTTGGTCAAATCCCAAGCAAAGTCAAAGTCGTTGTTCCACATAAAGTCGGTGGCAAACGATGGGTCGATATCGGCATCGGGATTTTCAAAATCGCGCACCACTTGTTCGTAATAGTTACGAATAAAGTTGGTTTTGAACGATACCAATTTAGGAGCATAGTAGAATCCAAAATCGGTCAACCATTCCGCATGTTTCGATTTCTTTAAGGCATCAATTTTGGCAAAAGGTTCTACCGGAGTAGGCGACCACGAGAACTCGTACGAACCATACGCATTGCAATACTGCTCTACTTCGCGTGTGGTATTGGGGTCGCGCGATAGGGTTTCAGAGAACGAGCCGCCAATGGTAAAGTTAGAAGGATCCCAAGGACGAGGACCTTTTGAGCTGCTCATACCCACACGAATGGTAGGCACCGACAAACTTTGGGTAATGGTCATATCTTGTGCCACGCTCAAAATAGAGTCGCGCATGGTTTTAGATGCGGTCGATTCCAAAGCATCGCTCAACAAAATATCTTTGTCCAATGGATTGTATTTGGGGTTCACAATCTCTTGCGATAGCGAATAGCGTACAGGCAAGGTTACATTGGCTTTTTCAGGGAACAATTTACCCAACTCAATGCTGGCATTCACATTGTATTGGTAGTAATCGTCTTGACGACGTTCTTGCACTTTTTGTTCTACACCACCGTATCCAATGGTTTCCAAACGACCTGCCGCATTTACCTTGATAAAGTCGGACAAGGCAATATCCAAGTTAGCACGAGCGGCCACACCCCCTTGCTCATCAAACTCGGTTAGCAACAATTCGTCAACCCAAACCTCTACCGATTTTTGGGTGCGCGCACCGTTTCTTACACCAATCATCAACACCTCAACCTCGCCCAAGCTAGGATTACCCACAATGGTCATGCGGTTATTGGGGTTGTTGTGGTCCATGGTAGAATAAGGCGTCAAATTGGTAACCGCCGATCCGGAACGTGCTTTTTCTTCGTTACGTGCCTTCTTCAAATCGGTTAAGAAACGAAGTGGCAAGGTAATTTTATTCGATTCTGGCCATACCGCCTCTCTATCCGATGTTATGTTATTGGAATACTGACCTTCGGGTGTAATGGCCAACGGTACTTCGTATTCGTAATAGTTGTTTTGGTAATCAGAACCCATTCTGATAAACAACTTCATTTCGCCATCCTGAATATTGGTAGCATCGTCTGGCAAGGCTTCGGCATGCACAAACATTTCCAACTGGCCATACTGACGCATATCGTAACCGCCCAATTTCTTGTACAAAGCACGTGCATCTTTGGGTGCTAGGTTATGTACCTTAATCGACATGGATTGTTCGTTTTCTTGGCGAACTTGTTGTTGACTAGGGTCAATTTCGCGGGTTACACCCGGAGGCAATACGTAGTTGACAGGGGTTTTATCGGCATTCTCTTCGATGCTTACCGACGACATTTCTATCATCGCATTGTCTTGGAAATATGCAGGCTCCAACTCTTTGGTATAGGTACGCCAATCGCCTTTTACCAACTCCATGGTAGCAAAACGCAAGTTCACATCCTCCACAAAGTCGGTTAAATACAATCGCATAAAACGAATGGATTTAAAGCTCTTAATACCACCTTTGGCTTGGTAATTAGCCGCATCGCGCAATGGAATTTTGAATTGATACCAGTTAACCGTTCCGGTAGTTCCGTCTTTTAAGGTTACAGTGGCAGTAACACGGTCGGTAATAAAGTTTTGACCCACCATCATATCGGTAGGACGCAACGAGATACGATACTCAAAATATTTCTCGGTATCGCCCATGGTGTTATCCAAGTTTACATCCTCTACGTCGGGATTATTGGTCGATGCAGTGGTGTACGATTCCGTCTCAGATTTTGCCTGCGAGTTGCCTTCCGTACCATTGTAGTAACGATAACGATCCAATACACTTACCTCTTTGGCATCGTAATCAGAGCCTCTGTAGTGGTGGAAATTATCGCCTGCAGGGTCGTTCAGAGGCGAGAATGGATCGTTTTCCATGCGCTCCAATGCCGAAGCACTTAATTTAGAGCGCAACTTGGCTACAAAGTTTTTATAGGTTTCGTGCTCAAACTCTTCTTCGGTATGCAAACCGTTCAAACCTGTATCTTGTTTTTTACGGGCATCCGTTGCATTATCAAATGCATACACCACCGATTGTTTGGTAGGTGCTTTACCCCATGAGGTTTCTACAACATTATTGTCGGTGGCCTCTACCGGCATACCATTTTCGTAGAATTTACGACCGTCTTTTAGAATATCTTCGGAAATATCACCCAAGTTGATGTACAAATCACCCCCGCGCATCGAACCATCGTTGTACACAAAGGGGTCCATCATCCAAAACTCCAAATACTCAATGTTATTGGTTTCAAAGTCGGTGGTTTCCAATTTGCGCATAATACCACCCCACTTTCCCTCGGGATGGGTTAATTTACCATCTTGATCAAAGTTATCGGCGTACACGTTGTACGGACCACGTTCGGTAGGATGGAAAGCCAAGTCGAGCGTTTGAATGTAGCTAGACTGTCCGTACACCAATTCCCTATTGGGGAATATTTCATTTTCCGATACTTGACGAACAAAGTGATTTGACAACTGGGTTTTGTCCTTTCTAATGTGCGATGGCGTATTCGAAGTGCTTTGGTTAAACATGTTATCGATGTAATACCACGATAACAAGGCCCTGTTTTTGCCGTATTCGATGTTATTGTTCAAGTCCGACTCAACAAAACGCGACGGCGTACTGGCCAAACGCCAATTGGAAGCGTAACGCACATCAAAACCTACGGTAGTCGCCTCAAAGTCATCTACATACGCCTTGCCTTTTGCACCAGGTGCCGAGCCCGGAATCATGTGCGCAAATTCGGCATCGAACGCAATGGTCGATGCTTGTTTTAGGTTTAAAATAGGCAGTTTATTCAACCAATCGGTTATCGACTGGAATTGGTTGCGATACGATGCACTTACTCCCCAAATGGTATTGGCTACAGGGTCGTCGCCATACGACACTTTTGACGTCAATGGTTTTTCAGAGAAGTGCATAATGGTACCCCCAATGTTGAAATGCTCGTTAAAGTCGTAGCCAATGGTAGCCCCCACCAACGACTTGCGCTGCATGTTAAACATCGACTGGCTCTCTAACGACACACTAATAGGCGTACCCAAATCAATCAAATCTTGATTCATGATGGTAACAACCCCCATCATGTAATCGACTGTATAATCGACATTTTCGGTAAGTACCACCCCACCTGCGGTTACCTTTACCGAACCTTTGGGGATGTTCATGGCATTCAATCGGATTTCCGAACCCGACGATGCACGGTACTCACCTTCTAAGTAGTATTTATTTTTTTCAGCAAATTCTTGTGCCGTAGTAAGCGTAGAATCGTACAGTTCTTGGAAACAATACTTATCGACCAATTCCTTCTTATTGCCCAGTTTCTTGGCTAAGTGCGAACCAAAAGGTTCTACAACCGGGAATATAATCTTACCGTTTTGTGCAATGATGGTATAGCCATCTATAAAGTCGAATCGACCATCGCCTTTGGGTCTTTCGTTGCCATGCGAATCCAAGTGGTCCAAGCCCATTACTTTTAGCAAAGGTTCTTTGGCAATAGGACCTTCGGTAAGGTAGCGCAAGTCGATACCCGTTGAATCATTTTTGTACATGATGTTAAGGGTAAACTTGTTCTCTTGCACCTGATATGCCCCTAGCGAGTAGATGTTTTTCATCATCAAATCCCAGGTAGGATGCGCTGGCGATTTATCAACCGATTTCAACATCTTAAGTGCCAAAGGTTTTGACACCTCGCTTGCCGAGTTAGACAGTTCCCCTACGGTGTACACCTTGCCTTGGTAGGTATATTGGAATGCAACTGCCAAAATTTCATCGTTGTTCAAGGCCGATTTTAACGAGATATAACCCAATTCCTTGTTCAGGGTATAATCGCCTGCGTCCAATCTGCGAGCTCCCTCTAATTTGGCATAATCAACGCCACTTTCCATGCCAAATCCTTTTAAGTAGGCATCAATTTCGTAGATATCGGGCAAACCACCGGACGATTGTACCACATTGGCAAACAATGTATTAGCATTATTCGATGGCACTTTTGATGCACCAGTTGGTGCTACCGAAGGATTGTAAATATTCTCGGGTTCACCCAAGTCGGAGAAACCCACAATATTGGTAGTATTTTGGTAGTTAACGGCATTTTTATTGGTTACCCACACCTCTATGGCAGTAATCGATATACCCGAGGCAATATTGGGAACGTCTTCCATCCACTCATCGTAGTGTTTGCGGAAATAATGCGACAAAAAGTAGTGTCTATTTTCGTCGTACTGATCCACAGGTACAGTAAAATCGGTGGTTTGTGCACCGCTGGTATTAACCGTTTGCGATTCCGATTCTTGTTGCGAGAAAACACCGCTTACCTTTAGCTTTCCAAACTGCAAATCGGCCTTGATACCAAACAAACTGGTACTACCCGTAATAAGAGAACCCGTTAGGGGCATACTCACATTACCAGCCTCCAGTTTTTTAATAATATCGTCCTCTTTGCCTTCGTATTGCAATTTCAGCATCGACTGATCAAAATCAAACGTTGCTTCTGTATTGTAGTTTAAGCCGAATTTTAACTTATCACCCACCGAACCGGTAGCGTTCAACTGGATTTTTTCGTCAAAATCGAAGGTAGGAGCCGGATTTTGCGAGCGTTCGCTCAACGAAGGATCTTTTAATTGCTTGAAACTTAGGCCAAAAATAAGTTCTGCCGAACCCTGCAATTTAACTTGCACACCGCCCGGACCAAATACCCTATCCGCTTGACCAATATCAAATTTCATATCGGTAAGCGAGAACTGATGCTTACGCTCTTTTTCTTCGCGGCTACGCTCCAAGTAATAATTTTGCATGGATTGTTGAGCCGTATAGCGCAAATATTCTTCGTTGCTTAAGTAAAAAGGAACACCCAGTTCATCCTCGCCCAAGGTGGTTTCAAAGTAGTATTTTCCCGTAACAGGGTCGTATTGAATCTTGGTTTCGATGTTTTCTGGAGCAGGCAAGTCCATGGGCGATACATCGTCCAAATCGTCGTGCGTTTCGGCGTAGTTTTTAGAGATGGGATAACGCAAACTATCCGATGCAGCAGGCGCATCTTGAGCGTACATCACATGCACGCAGCATGCAAGCACCAACAATGCGAAAACATAACGGATATTACGCCAGATTTTTTCCAACTCCTACAACAATTTAAGGGCTTTCTTAATCACTTGTTCAACAGAAAGTGTAGGTTCGTCGGATAAAATTTTCTTGACTACTTTTTGCGATTGCGCTGCCACAAAGCCCAACATAGAAAGGGCCGCCACAGCTTCCGAAGCAATTTGAGCATTGGCAGCGGTATCAACCATAGCCAGAGCAGGCCCCGCTTCCAATTCGTTTATCTTATCTTTCAAATCGACTAAAATGCGTTGGGCAGTTTTAAGACCAATGCCTTTAACCGACTTAATCAAATGTACATTTTCTGTTCGGATGGCTTGACACAATTCTGGGGTCGACAACGACGACAAAATAACGCGAGCCGTTCCTGCACCTACACCCGATACCGAAATCAACAACAAAAACATGCGTCTTTCGGCAGCTGTAGCAAAACCGTACAACACAAATGCATCTTCGCGAATGGATTCGTACAGATACAATTTGGTAGCCGATTTATCTTGTATAGCGCTGTATGTTTGCAACGATATATTGATCATATAACCCACTCCTTGTGTTTCTAAGACCACGTATGCGGGAGTTATCTCTACAATATCGCCTTTAAGGTATTCAAACATATTTTATGCACTTACAATTACGAACCTACAAAGGTAGCAAAAAAATCTACAAAACCTACAAAATATCAACGTATTAAACCCTCAAATAGTATATCGTTTTAAGTTAAAAAAATCCAAAAGTACAAGACTTTTGGATTTTCATATCTATACTTCTCATTATCAGCGTAAAAAAGCAACACTTCCAGGGATATCACCTGTGGTGTGTTTCCACAAAAGATGCCCCTCTGCATTGCAATAGTAAAGTATACCTGGCGTAACAAAATCGGAAGCATCGGTCAAGACAATATCACCCGTGGTAGGATGTACCGCTACCGAATAGGGATAAATAATTTTTTCTTGCACATCGGCACTTAAAAACGAGCCCGAATTGATGGTATGCGTCCTTAAATTGATGGTATAATATTCGTAAACGGTTTTGTACTCGGGAGCAGGTCCGTATTCGATGTTGATAACGTACGCCACATCGCCTTTGATGGCTACAGAAGTTACCCCTTTGCCCAATGTTTTTACAATTTGTTCGGTTTGGGTATCCAATACATACAAATTAGGCAACACATCGTAATAGTTACCTCTACTGCTTACATACAAGCTGCCATCGGGCGCTAAAAATACTCGATGCAAGTTAATGGCCACCTCTATTTTTTTTATTTCGGTAAAACTTTGTAAATCAATCACGGACAAGGTATTATCGTAATTTTCTGGGGTATAACCGCCCGAGTTGGCAACGTACAATTTACCGTCTTTAATGGCCATTTCTTCGGGTTGACGACCCACGGTTACACTACGTCCCAACGCATAGGTAGTGGTATCCATTTCTACCACATAACCAAGTTGCGTTCCGCCCATCTGCATTTGTCCTGCATACGAACTGAAATATGCTTTCCCTTGATCAAAAATCATGCTCCTAACATTGGGAATTTCTACCGATGCCAGGTGTTTCGCCGTTTTAGCATCCATAATTTCTACCAAATTAGAGCCATTGATAATGGCATACATTTTACTGCCATAAATGGCCAATAGCGTACCCACATCGCCCAACTCGCCAATAATAGACGGATTGCGTTGCGCAAAAATATCGTTTTCGTAAACACCTGTTGCGTAGGCAAAATAATCCAGGGTAGCCTTATTGGCACCCATCACCCCCTCGTTGAGCACATAAAAACCTTGGTAATCGGTTTGTACATCGGGATAGGTAGGATCATCATCAGGGTTAGGTCCACTGGGTTCTGGAGATTGGCAAGCCGCCAACAAAAGCAAGACAAACAGCCACACGTTTTTCATTTTCATTTTCATTCTCTTATTCTTGATAGGTTATTTTTAGGGTAACTTTGCCATTGATACCTGGCATGGGGTAATTGCGCACCACTTCGTATTGTTGGTTCAGCAAGTTATTAACATCGACCGATACGTAAAAATCGCACTTTTTATAATTGAATTGCGTTCCCAACGACACATCGTGCGTAAACCAAGGTTCTACGTAATTAACTGGTATATTGGCACTTTGCTCGTAGCGCTCGCCCGTGTAAATAAAACTGTAATGCAAATGCCATCCTTTATAACCCAGCTGCAACAAGGCCGAGGCACTGTGCCAAGGGGTATAGGCAATTTGTCCTCCGTAATAAGGACTATTGGGGTTCGATACATCTTGTGCCTGCGTATACGTGTACGTCCCTTTCAAGCCCATCAACCAATTATCGTCAAAACGGAAGCCCATATCGAACGTAACGTCTGTACCGATAATTTGTACCTTGCCCAAGTTCATCATCTGCCAACGGAAGGGGTTAGAAGCAGGTACCGAAACAATTTTATTGGCAACAAAGTTGTAGTACGCATCGGCTTGCACACCCACCGACTCTAGCACATCGCCAGGGTGTTGATAACGATAGGTTACGCCCACATCTACCTGGTCTGCCATTTCGGGTTGCAACGAAGCATTGCCTATAAAAGTATAGTACAAATCGTTAAACGTAGGCATTCTAAATGCACGCTTGTAAAATGCCCTGATATCAAACAATTGGTCTAACATAGGGCGTACCGCCAACACCACAGCAGGAGTAAACACACTCCTAGGAGCACTTGCAACCCCTTTTTCTACTTGTTCGTGTACAAACGTACCCAACACGCTGGCTTGCAATTTAACATAATCCCAATTAAAATCGGTTACGGCCGATAGGTACCCTGTATAACGTGTCGGAAAAACAAAACCCGCCACATCGCTGGCTAAATAATTCCACTGAAAATCGGCCGACAAGCCTAATTTCCACCATCGATACACCGTAAACGCATTGGCTACCGATAAGTAAGCTTCTTGCTGCTGATACGTATTGTCAATGTATCGGGTTACGGTATCGGGATTCAGGTAACGGGTATAGTCGTAGGCATATTTTGCCTTTACCATGAGTTCGTAAAACGATAGCACTTTTTGCTGATACGAACCTTGCAAAAAGAAGTTATTATCCCATTGTCGCTGATGATGTTCGTACACATTGCGCGCCACATACCCCGGCAAACCACGGTTAGAGTAATAATTGTACACCTGTGCTTTCCAACTGCCTTTGTGCAACTTTCCAAACACAGCTGCTTCTGCCCTAACAGCATTGATATCGGCATTTTCGCGCACCATGGTGGTATCGTACAGCACCGTACCATCGGGGGCTTGCTTGTAGTTTCTAAAATGATAACGACCCGTAGCATATGTATACTCAGCACTTACCGATGTAGCAATGGAATCGGTCCATTTTTGTTGCCACAACACGGCTGGGTTGGCCAATCCAAAAGAGCCTGCTTTTAGGGTTCCTGTAATTTTTGTTTTGCCACGCGTAAATTCGGGATGCTTGCTAGTTAAGTAGATGGTTCCCGCCGCCCCATAATCTTTTGCCGCCTGCAAAATATCGGTTTTATGACCGTTGTAGAGTTGAATTTCTTGCAAGTTATCAATTGAGAATCGCCCCAAATCAATTTGTCCGTTTTGCGCATTACCCAACTGAATACCATCGTAAAAAACACCCATTTGTTGGGTACCCATACTCCTGATATTGATGGTTTTAATACCACCCACTCCACCAAAATCTTTCAGCTGCACGCCCGAAAAAAAGCGAATGGCATCGGCCACCGATTGGGTATTGAGTTTGGTAAGCACCTCACTATCCATACTTTGCACAGGCACTGCAGGTGCACGTTTATACGATTGGGTAAATTCAATCTCGTTCAATTCGTAGATTTTTGTTGTATCAAAAGGGGCAAAAACCACCTGTTGCGCATGCACATACGTCATACACATACAACAAAATAACGATAATAAAACAGGTAAAATACGTTTCATAAAACCAGCCTTTTGCGCGAAAGCTACTTTACAATATGAAATATTGGCAGGTTTTCTGACTTGTTTCGTTTCAAACTCCTTCCCAACCTCAAAGGTCAGTGGATTTAGTTTTGTTTGAAATGGTTTTAAGAAACTTACAGCAGCGCGACTGTTCAGGATTTTCACCTGATTCCCTTTTCAATGAAGCAACGAGCGTTGCTTTATCACCAATACGAGGCAAAGGTACGATTTTTTTTTGTAACACCAATTTTTTGTTCAAAAATGGTATTACAAAAAAATGGTGAATCGGTGAATCGACTAATCGGTGAATCGACCTAATTCGGTCCCTGAGCCTGTCGAAGGGTCCGAAAGGAAGCGACTTTTGACTTGCGACTTGATTCGGGCTTGCCCGAATCAATGCTCTATGGTAGGATCGTACTCATTGATACGATCGGCAGATAGGTATTTCTTGGTTTCCGAGGCCACAACGCCGCTTAGCAGTAACAAAGAAACAATATTAGGAATGGCCATTAAAGCATTGGCACAATCGGAGAACACCCAAACCAAATCGAGCTTAGCTACGCAGCCAACAAACACCGCTATAGACCAAATAATTCTAAAGCCCACTAACACCTTTTTGCCACCAATGTACTCCACGCAGCGTTCGGCATAGTAAGACCATCCTAAAATGGTAGAAAAGACAAAAGTAAGCAAGGCTATTGTCAACAAACCACTACCCCATACATGCAACTTACCAAAAGCCATGCTGGTTAAAACTGCCCCATCAGAGAAGTTAATATCAGGATAAGCTAATACGCTAGACACCAACACGATACCCGTTAAGGCACAGATAATAACCGTATCCCAAAAAGTAGCAGAAGAAGCAATCAAGGCCTGTTTTACGGCATTCTCTGTTTTGGCAGCAGCCGATACAATGGGCGCAGAACCCATACCCGATTCGTTAGAAAACAAACCACGCGATATACCGTATCGCATAGCCAACATAATACCACCGCCAGCAAAACCACCCCCTACAGCTTCGGCACTAAAAGCCGATTTTATAATCAAAAGCACGGCATCGTCTACCCAAGCAAAATTAAAACATAAAATAGCCACACAACCCATTATATAAATCAAGGCCATAATGGGCACAAATACCTCACACACACGCGATAGCCACTTTATTCCACCCATGGTTACCAACCCAACCAACAACGCCATGATAGCACCCGAAACATAGGTAGAAACCCCAAAATTTTCGGCCAACAAGGTAGACACAGAATTAGCTTGGGTCATATTACCAATACCAAAAGCCGCACAAATGGTTGCAATACAAAAGAAAAGAGCTAACCATTTCTTTTTTAAAGCACGCTCTATCACCACCATAGGACCACCAATCATGGTACCATCAGAAGTTTTATAACGGTATTTTACCGACAACAAGGCCTCTGCATACTTGGTAGCCACGCCAAAAACACCCGTTAGCCAACACCAGAATACAGCACCCGGGCCACCTAATGCAATAGCGGTTCCCACCCCCACAATATTTCCCGTACCAACCGTAGCTGCCATGGCCACCATCAGCGCACTAAAATTACTAATATCCCCCCCGGCAGCACTGCCCTTTAAAGTCATTTTAATGGCCTTACCTAAGTAACGCTGTATACCTCGCGTTTTAAACGTTAAAAATAGGTGCGTTCCAAACAGCAATACTACCATTGGAATGCCCCATAAAAAACTACTTAATTGGGATAATATATCAAGTATACAACTCTGTATTTCAGCCATTTACTTTTCTTAATTCAAAATTTGCGCCTAAGTATTTTTCGCGCACAATAGGATTCTCCGATAATTCTTCTGGTGTGCCTTGGAACATAATTTTACCATCAAAAAGCATGTAAGCCCTATCGGTAATACTCAATGTTCCGTGCACATTGTGATCGGTAATTAAGATGCCAATATTTTTATCCTTCAACTTAGCAACAATATTCTGAATATCTTCTACCGCCTTAGGGTCTACACCAGCAAAAGGTTCATCTAACATAATAAATTTAGGTTCGATGGCTAAACAACGCGCAATTTCGCATCGACGACGTTCACCACCCGACAATTGGTCACCCAAACTCTTACGTACCTTGTTCAAATGAAACTCATCTATCAACGCCTCCAATTTTTCGCGTTGATATTCTTTTGAAAATTTTGTCATTTCCAATACGGCACGAATATTATTTTCGACCGTCAGGTGACGAAAAACAGAATTTTCCTGCGCTAAATAACCAATTCCATGACGTGCACGCTGATATACAGGAAATTTGGATATATCCAAATCATTCAAGAATATTTTTCCTTCATTGGGCCTTACCAAACCAGCGGTCATGTAAAAAGTAGTGGTTTTACCCGCTCCATTAGGACCCAGTAACCCCACTATTTCGCCCTGCGTCACCTGTATCGATACATCGCTTACCACCGTACGTTTGCCGTACTTTTTAAACAAATGTTCGGTACGCAATACCATGTTATTGGTTTCGGCACTCATTGGATTAAATGAATTTTTCGTTGTCTGGCAACATGCTTACGTCGTTCACAAACTGACGAATGCGTTGTTCATCCGTGCGTTTACATACCAACAAAGCATTATCCGATTCTACTACAATATAACCTTCCAAATCGTGCAAAACTGCCAATTTACCCTCTGGCAATACCACAATATTGTCTTTGCAATCGTAGGTCAAGGCTTGGCATTTTAGCACCACATTGTTATCGGCATCGGGTGTAGAAAGGTCGCAAAGTGCACCCCAGGTACCCAAATCAGACCAACCAAAGTCGCCATATAGCACGTGAACGCTTTGTGCATGCTCCATAATACCGTAGTCGATAGAAATATTTTGACACGATGGGAACATCTCGTCAATAAACTCTTGTTCCTTTTCGGTATTCATATAAGGCATACCTGCTTCAAATTTTTGCGCAATTTCTGGCAAGAAATCTTTAAAGGCTTGGTCGATGGTTTTTACGCTCCACATAAATACGCCCGAGTTCCAGAAAAACTCACCACTTTGCATAAACAAAGTAGCCATCTCTAAATTGGGTTTCTCGGTAAAGGTCTTTACCTTTTTAAAATCACCCTCACCCTCGTCGCTTGCTTGAATATAGCCATAACCTGTTTCAGGACGATTGGGTTTAATACCCAAAGTAAGCAAATGATTGGTACCCGTTACAAAATGCAACCCGCGTTCAATGGCGTTAAGAAACTCCATTTCTTTGGTAATCAAGTGATCAGAAGGAGCCACCACCATCGATGCATCGGGATTAATTGCCTTGATGTGACTCATAGCATACGCAATGCAAGGAGCTGTATTACGACGGTTAGGTTCCAACAACACCTGACTTTCTTTAATAAGAGGTAATTGTTCCAACACCAAATCTTTGTAAGTTCTGTTGGTCACAATCAAGATGTTAGACGCAGGAATCACTTTCGAAAAACGGTCAAATGTCATTTGCAACAAAGAACGACCTGTTCCGAAAAAGTCTAAAAATTGTTTGGGACGATCATTACGGCTAAAAGGCCAAAAACGGCTGCCTACACCACCGGCCATAATGACGCAATAATTATTGTAATTCATTCTCGAGAAATTATTTGTAGTACGATTTACAAAAATAAGCAAAGAATTTTGATAAAAAAATTTTTTTATATGAAAAACTTTACCTACCTTTGCATCCGCAAACAAGCAATAAGCCATTTGCCCAGATGGCGGAATCGGTAGACGCGCTGGTCTCAAACACCAGTGGATTCACTTCCATCCCGGTTCGACCCCGGGTCTGGGTACCAAAAAGAGAAGTCACACGACTTCTCTTTTTTTGTTTCAGAAACCAGCTAAACCAGGCCACTTACCCGCCAGCCTCACACTACAAAATAAACTTACACACAAACAGCGCCGCTAAAATATAGGTTGAAATGGGCACTTTCTTTACCTCTCCGGCAAGCAACTTAATGGCCACATACGACAGCAAGCCAAAGGCTATACCATTGGTAATACTACAAG
>CAJGDW010000022.1 GCA_904502115.1 Paludibacteraceae bacterium
AGTAGATTGGCAGACCCTGCAAGTAGAAATACCCAATCATCTACAACAACTTATTCCGCAGGAGCACCAAGAAAGCATCGTACAGTTGCTATCGCAAGACCCACGCCCTGCCTACCAAAACGACCCCTCCAAGGAGTACGGCGTCACCTACGCCCACCTCAACATTCGCTTTACGGTTGCAGACGGCAAATTAACCGTTACCGATATTCAACCCCTATAACAAATCAGCCGCACCCAATTGGATGCGGCTGTTTGTTAGGTTTTATTACCATTAGCCATCATTTGGCCATAACGGCACGAACAGGCAACCCAACAACCCTACCTGCACAGATTTTTTTTGGTTTTTTTCTGTCTAAATCAAGAGAATTATCGCAACTATATTTAGCTTTAGCACCTTTTAATGCACTACCCATATACATTGTTGCAGCGTATGGTTCAATTTCAAACGCTCGGAATTTTGTTCCTACATTAGGCAAGAAAATACTATTACCTGTTATTTGGCTCACCACTTCGTATCCATCTACATCATTTAATTTTGTCCAAGTCCAAGTGCAATTTTTAGGGTCTAACAATTCATCCCACTCTTCTGGAGTTGGTGTACGCCAATCACCACCCATTACAACGTGTGCAGCATCATCTTCTAACTCCAATACTTCTTTCCCATCGGGAGTTCCCTGATCTTCGTCTATACAGTACTTAGTAATTTGCGACTTTTCGACATCATACCACTTGTATGTATCCCAATCATAGTAATCCTTTGGTTCTGTTTCACCCCAAGCATAATATTCACCCGCTTCATAAACACAAGAAGCCCCTACATTGCACGATGCCCACTTAACAGAAAGACCCATGTCTACGGCTTCAACTTTACATAAAGAAGCAGCATTCGAAGCATCTGTCACTCTTTTATTTTCTTTTACTCTGCTTTTAGCAGTTGCATCAGAGGGGGTATTGTTATTACCCTCTTTAGATTTCCCCTCGCCTTGCGTTTCGTCAAACTCTACCCCATACGTTTTCAACTGAAGTTGTACTAATTCTTTGTCTTTCTTTGCTCTTTTTAGTGCAGCTTTATCAATATCCATGCATGCCGATGGTTGAGGAGAGATGGTAGTAGTTACAGGGCGAACTTGCATACCAATCGTTCGCATAAAATCATGAAAGACAGCTCTTTCTGTTGTTATTCTATCTTTATAAGGCAGATTTTTTGCATGACATACAAATTCGAAAACATTTTCATTGTGAATGCTAGAAGATGTTAAATGGGGTTTTGTATTTATGTATATCTCGTTTGTCATATAGCAACCCGCCATTGGGAAAAAAGTCAGCGTTTCTGCTTTATGACCTGCAATTGGTAATAAGATGCAATTCCCAGTAATTTTACTGATTACCTTATAACCAACAAAGCCAGCTTCCAACACAAGAAATTCCCATGTACATTTAGTAGTATCATTCAACTCTTCCCATTCTTCTTTAGAAGGAGTACGCCATCCTTCACCCCAGTTAACATGGGCAGCGTCATCTTCCAAATCAAGAATGCCTTTGTTATCTACTACTCCTTCTTCCTCATGAAAACAATACTTGGTCTTCTTATCAAAATTGCTTATACCATATTTATACGATCTGGCATTGTAATTTTCTTTGGGTTCGGTTTCTGCCCAAGCATAATACTCTCCGTATTCGTATGGGTTATTTGCTCCCACATTAAAGGTTGCCCAATATACAGAAAGCCCCATATCAACACACGTAGGGACGCCATCGGCTGCAGTTGAAAAATTTTCTATTTCGCCAGCTGCCATTGCCTCATTAAGTTTGTCACGTTGTTCATCAGAAAGTTCATAGTTATCTGACTTTGTAACCAGGTGGGGAAGCGTTTCGAGAACTTCCTTAGTCTCTGATCCTCCGCACGAGGCTAACATGCCCATGCAACAGAAAGTTACAACTAAAAAAATATTTTTTTTCTTCATAGAAATTGGTTTAAATATATGTTCCAAATTAGCGTTGTATTACCGGACGAATTAAAATACCGTGAACCCTATAGAGTTGCGACATGTTATAATTTCCATCCTTCATCATAAATGTTACAGAAGAAAACCCATTTGTACTACTCAACATAGTAGTCATATAATGAGTACCACTACTTTCAGGATAGGTTAGTCCTCCTGTTTTATAGCCTGCAGCAGGCAAGAAAATGGTATTGCCATTATTTTTACTTTTCACTTCATATCCTTGAAGACCACCTACAGTTTTCCAAGTCCATTCACATTTATTGGGGTCCATTAATTCCCTCCATTCTGCAGGAGTAGGAAGACGCCATTTTCCACCCCAAATAACACGAGCCGCATCGTCAGCTTCCTCTAAATGATATTTCCCATCGTAGGTAGATTGTTTTTCATCCAAACAATATTTAGTCATTTGTTTTATATCAGATTGATACCACTTGTAAGTATCCCAACTTGGATAGTTATTGGGGGCGGTTTCGCCCCAGCAGAAAAATGATCCTACTTCTGATGCACTTGCAGCCCCAACATTGTGCGTTGCCCATTTTACAGACAAGCCTAAATCTACACTTTCTACTTTTATTTTTCCCAAATAGTAAGAATTATCTTCTTTGGCAGACGCTAATGTGTCACTAGATTCCGGTACAAGAACTATTTCCGATGTAAATTCTGAACGATTTGTACTATCTTGCTGTTTGGGTTGTTGTTCCACAACTACATTTTCTTGTGCATAGGGGTCTGTACCCAAGACAGGTTCCACATAATTGATCTCCTTATTGGTTTCTGCAACAGTTTTTTTGCGAAGTTCATCCGTTTGTTGGGTAGTTTCATTATTTAAGCTACTTTCTTGTGATGCGTTATCTTGAACCTTTTTATTGTGTGATTTATTCTTAGTAGAATTGCTGTTTTCACTATTGATAGCACAAGATCCTGTTGTAACAGGACGAATGGGGAATCCGCAACAAATATTCAAATGTGCCACGCTAAATTCTCCCGTATAAAAAAAAGTAATTGACTGCATAATAAGATTTCTATCAATTTGAGTGCCAGCCCACTGCAGTGGCTGCAGTGAATTTCTCCTTCCATCGGGCGTCAGTTCGCTACTCATATAAACCGTTTCAAAAGAGACACACATATCATCACTCATATAACCTGTATGTGGTAAGAAAATACTATTCCCGTTTATTTTACTTTTTATCTCGTATCCATCTACTCCATTTCGTTTTGTCCATGTCCAAGTACATTTGGTAGTATCCCTTAGTTCGGCTATTTCTGCCAAAGTAGGTGTGTGCCAATCGCCTCCCAAGGTAACACGTACTACATCATCTTCGGCATCAAGCTTCGTTTTATCATCTACCTTTCCTCTAGTCTCTTGTGCATTGTATTTGGTTCTGGTAATCGAAGAACCATCTGCCCATTTATAGTTTTTCCAACTATACTCTTTCTTGGGTTCCAATTCGCCGAAGGCATAAAAATTGCCTGTTTGTTCGGGAGTAGCAGCCCCCAAATTACAAGTTGCCCATTTTACAGACAAGCCTAAATCAACACACTCAAATGTATTTTCGCCACCAGCACCCGATTGAGACGCAGCGGCATTTTCTACTTTCACTTCTCCGCACGACACAAACAGACTCGCACAAAAAAGAAGCAGCCATAAATAATTATTTCTTTTCATCACTTTTTTTATTTTAGATACAAACCAATACGGCAAATATAACATTTTTTTACATACAGGCAAGACTTATATCTAAATATTTTATTCCCAAAATCTGGTTATAAATAATAAAAGGGGCTAACAATTTACGTGTTAGCCCCCTACAAAATGAGTTAATTGTTTACTTAAACAAGTTTATAATTTCCATTACAGAAGACGATGCTTCTTTTACACTATTAATGCTTTCTGTAACGTTGTTTACAGTTGTTTGTGCTTGGCCAGCTACCTCGGTAATTTTAGAGGTATCTACTTTCGACAATTGTTGTGTCAATACATTTACTACTTGATCCTTATTAAGATCGTTTACCAAATTAACCGAACCTGCTACCAAACCTTTACCAAATTCTGAATAATCCACCGTTCCTTTTTCTGCTTTGGTAATTTTTTGTACTTGTGCCGACAAATTTACGATGTTAAGCAAGTTGTTTAAGTTAGAAAAATCAAGTTTACCATCGGCTTTGTATTGTGTATAAAGTGCTTTCAAGGCTACGCCCGATTGTTGTCCAGCTGTGTAGCTTTCTGATTGAGCAGGTTGTTGTGCTGCACCTAACAATCCAGCCAAGGCATCCAATCCACTAGCAGTATTATTGGTAGTAGTAGTTGTTGTGGTTGTAGCAGAAGAAGTGGTTGTTGTAGCCGCTTCGTTCGAGCTAGTAGTTGTACTTGGTGCAGTGGTTTGTTGCATCGAGCCACAAGCTACCAATGCCAACGATAAAAATAACGAGTAAAAAATCTTTTTCATAAGCTATAATTTTAAAAATTAGAGGGTAACCGATTTGATTACCCTCCTAACTCAATGCTGTAAATTAATCTTTAAAGGAGGGATTTTAAGGCGCCACGCAGTCTGAGAAACCGGAGTTTACTAAGCGTAAATGAGGATTTCGAAGACAAGTGCAACGCAAAAATCACCCTTTAAAATCGTTTTATCTATTAGTCTTTGAATTTAGCACACAAAAACTCGCGGTTCAAGCGGGCAATGTTCGATAGCGATACCGATTTAGGACATTCAGCAGCACAAGCACCGGTGTTGGTACAGTTACCAAAGCCTAGTTCGTCCATTTTAGCTACCATGGCTTTTGCACGTGCAGCAGCTTCTACTCTACCTTGAGGCAACAAAGCCAATTGGCTTACTTTAGCAGAAACGAACAACATTGCAGAACCGTTTTTGCAGGCAGCAGCACAAGCACCGCAACCAATGCAAGAAGCAGCATCCATGGCTTCGTCGGCATCTTTTTTAGGAATTGGAATAGCGTTAGCATCGGGTACACCACCTGTATTTACCGATACGAAACCACCAGCTTGGATAATTTTATCGTAAGCACCGCGGTCTACCATCAAGTCTTTAATTACAGGGAATGCGTTAGAACGCCAAGGTTCTACGGTGATGGTATCGCCATCTTTAAATTTACGCATGTGCAATTGGCAAGTGGTAACAGCTGCGTCTGGTCCGTGTGGGTGACCATTGATGTAAAGCGAGCACATACCGCAAATACCTTCGCGACAGTCGTGGTCAAATGCGATAGGTTCTTTGCGTTCGCTTACCAATTGTTCGTTTAGTACGTCCAACATTTCTAGGAACGAGCTATCGGTAGAAATGTTGTTAAGTTTGTAGGTTTCAAAGCCACCCTTTGCTTTAGGGCCAGCTTGACGCCATACTTTTAATGTTATATTAATTGCTTTTTCCATGGCTTAAGATTTGTAGTTTCTGGTTTGACGTTTAACAAATTCGTAGTTAAGTTCTTCTTTCAACAATTCGGGTTCTTGGTCGTCGCCGGTGTATTTCCAGCAAGAAGCGAACGAGAATTTGTCGTCTTGACGAAGGGCTTCGCCTTCGGGGGTTTGGTATTCTTCGCGGAAGTGACCACCGCACGATTCTTCGCGCATCAACGCGTCGCGGGCCATCAATTCACCAATTTCAATAAAGTCAGACAAACGAAGTGCTTTTTCCAATTCGTTGTTCAAGTCGTCTGCTTTACCAGGAATGAATACGTTGCTCCAGAATTCTTTCTTAATGGCTTTGATTTTGGTCAAGGCAGTTTCCAAACCTTCTTTGGTACGACCCATACCAACAAAATCCCACATTACCAAGCCCAACTCACGGTGGATGCTATCTACCGAACGTTGACCTTGAATAGCCATCAATTTATCAATCTTATCTTGAACAGCTTTTTCTGCTTCGGCAAATTCAGGAAGATCGGTGCTCATGCGAGGAACCGAAATTTGGTCTGCCAAGTAGTTTTGGATGGTGTAAGGCAATACGAAATAACCGTCTGCCAAACCTTGCATCAATGCAGAAGCACCCAAACGGTTAGCACCGTGGTCAGAGAAGTTAGCTTCACCGATACAGAACAAACCTTTAACAGAAGTTTGTAGTTCGTAGTCAACCCAGATACCACCCATGGTATAGTGGATAGCAGGGAAAATCATCATTGGATCTTCGTATGGGTTTTCGTCTACAATCTTTTCGTACATTTGGAACAAGTTACCGTATTTAGCTTCTACTACGTCTTTGCCCAAACGTTTAATAGCGTCAGAGAAATCCAAGAATACAGCCAAACCAGTTGAGTTAACACCGTAACCAGCATCACAACGTTCTTTAGCTGCACGCGAAGCTACGTCGCGAGGTACCAAGTTACCGAATGCAGGATAACGACGTTCCAAGTAGTAGTCACGGTCTTCTTCTGGAATATCACGACCTTTCAAAGTACCTGCTTGCAATTTTTTAGCGTCTTCTAATTTTTTAGGAACCCAGATACGACCATCGTTACGCAACGATTCTGACATAAGGGTCAATTTTGATTGGAATGCGCCGTGTACTGGAATACAGGTTGGGTGAATTTGAGCGTAGCAAGGGTTAGCAAAGTAAGCACCTTTACGATACATTTGCATAGCAGCAGAACCGTTCGATGCCATAGCGTTGGTAGACAAGAAGAATGCGTTACCATAACCACCGGTACCTACAACTACTGCGTGAGCAAAGAAACGTTCTACACGGCCAGTAACCAAGTTACGAGCAATGATACCACGAGCGCGACCGTCAATTACAACAACGTCCAACATTTCGTAGCGAGAGTACATTTTCACTTTGCCTTTGCCAATTTGACGGCTTAGTGCAGAGTAAGCACCCAACAACAATTGTTGACCGGTTTGACCTTTCGCGTAGAAAGTACGCGATACTTGCGCACCACCAAATGAACGGTTATCCAACAAACCACCGTATTCGCGTGCAAAAGGTACACCTTGAGCAACACATTGGTCGATGATGTTGTTTGAAACTTCTGCCAAACGATAAACATTGGCTTCACGTGCACGGTAGTCACCACCTTTAATGGTATCGTAGAACAAACGGTAAACAGAGTCACCGTCGTTTTGATAGTTTTTAGCAGCATTGATACCCCCTTGTGCAGCAATAGAGTGTGCACGACGTGGAGAGTCTTGGATACAGAAGTTCAATACATTGAATCCCATTTCTGCCAACGAAGCAGCAGCAGAAGCACCAGCCAAACCAGTACCTACTACAATTACATCCAAACGACGTTTGTTAGCAGGGTTAACCAATTTTTGGTGAGCTTTGTAGTTGCTCCATTTTTCAGCCAAAGGACCTTCTGGAATTTTAGCATCGATGGTGGCAGTTTCTTTTTTTACAGCCTTAACAGCTTCTTTTACCACTTCTTCTGCTTTTTCTTTAGCCTCTAATACAGCATCAACAACTGTATTTTTAACAAGTTCAGCTGCTTCAGCCAATTCTTGTTTAGCGGTTTTTTTAGCCATATAATAGTTTTATTTTGATTACTGATTAGATTAGCGAATTAACAAAGTAGAAAATTGCCACAGCAGCAAACATCAACACAATCAAGGTAGATAGGAAGTTTGAGATGCATTTTACGCGAGGCATCCAAGTGTTGTTATTTAGACCCAAGGTATGCAACGAAGACCATACGCCGTGAGTAAGGTGGAACCAAAGAGCACCCAACCATACCATGTACAACGCAAAGTAATACCATTGCGAGAAAGTTTCTTGAATCCAATACACACCGTTGGTTGCATTGGTAATGTCAACGGATTCTACACCTGCTTTGTGCAAGATTTCGGCAAATTGCATTTTGTACCAGAAATTGAACATATGCAAGCCCAAGCCCAATACAATGATTATACCCAATGCCAACATGTTTTTAGAAGACCATTCTACATCAGCTTGACGAGCCGATACAGCATAGCGTTCTTTACCACGAGCACGGTAGTTTTGCATGGTAATGTAGAAAGCATACAAAATATGCACTACCACCAAGAATGCCAAACCTGCAGTAGCAACAAGTGCGTACCAGTTTGCGCCCAAAAATTTACAAATCATGTTGTAACCCTCTGCGCTGACGATTGCAACCACATTCATCGCTGCGTGAAACAATAGGAAGAAGACCAATGCTGCTCCCGAGATGCTCATCACAACTTTTCGTCCAATGGATGAATTAACTAACCACATAGTTTTTAAATTGATAAAATTATTAATTGATTAAATGATTTTACTAAAACCTTACAAAAATAGTGAAAAATATACAATCTGCAAAATATTATTGTTCGGTTGCTTTGTCAACCAAAAAAATCTCCTAACTTTGCATTCAGAGTCACTTGTATTCAGGCTCGCCCGAATGTTTAATCGACTCAACAACTCAACAACTAAACGAATTTCAGTGCAAGCCGAAAGCAGAGTCAAACTTGTTTGAACTATGCTAAGGCGAAGCCTGAAATCATGAAAAGCGAAGCTTTGAATAATAAACAACTAAACAACAAAAAAAACATGAAATCAATCAAAGGAACCCAAACAGAGAAAAACTTGCTTATCGCATTTGCAGGCGAAAGCCAAGCACGTAACCGTTATACTTTCTTTGCTAGCGTAGCTAAAAAAGAAGGTTACGAACAAATTGCTGCTAACTTCTTAGAAACAGCAGAACAAGAAAAAGAACACGCTAAAAAGTTCTTTAAATACCTAGAAGGTGGCATGGTAGAAATTACTGCTTCGTACCCTGCTGGCGTTATTGGCAAAACCATCGACAACCTAATTGCAGCCGCTGCTGGCGAACACGAAGAATGGGCTGCCGATTATCCTAAATTTGCCGACATTGCAGAAGAAGAAGGATTTGATCAAATTGCTACCACCTTCCGCAACATTGCTACCGTAGAAGCCATGCACGAACAACGTTACTTGGCATTCTTGAAAAACATGCAAGAAGGCAAAGTATTCAAAAAAGACCAAGAAGTTACCTGGCAATGCCGTAACTGTGGTTTCGTTTACAACGGCACAGAAGCTCCAGAAGAATGCCCTGCATGCCAACACCCACAAGCTTATTTTGAAGTAAAAAAAGCTAACTACTAATAGGTGAAAAATACTTTTCAACTATACAAAAAAAATAACGGACCATTTTTAAGCGCGTTTGCGCTTATATGGTTCGTTTTTTTGCTGATTGCGCTGGAGTATTCTCGTGTAAATGCACATTACCTGCTAAACAGCTTTCATGCACCGTTTTTGGATACTTTCTTTAAGTATTTTACCTACATTGGCGGTGGATTTCCTGTTTACTTGGGCATTGCATGGCTTTTGTTTAACAGAAGACAAGGGTTGTTTATTTTACTCACCCAAGGGCTTACCGCCATCATTACCCAAGCACTAAAATACACTTGCGCACATCCTCGTCCGCTTACGTATTTTAGAGAAATAGGCATGTCATTACCCCCCACAGTAGAAGGGGTTGAAATATGGGATGCATACCATAGTTTCCCATCGGGACACACCTCGGCAGCCTTTGCTCTATGCGCCTGCTTAGCTGCTATCACCCCAGCCAAGTACCGTTGGTTACAACTTGTACTTGTGCTATTCGGATGGCTAGGCGCCTATTCGCGCATTTACTTGTCGCAACATTTTGTAGACGACGTGTTGGCAGGTTCTGTTATAGGCGTATTTTCAGCAGGTCTGATGTATGTTGTCCTATTTCAAAAAGAATGGGGCAATCAACCCTTGTTCCCATTGCATAAAAAATAATCATCGATATGGATACGGCTAAAACCTTTGCTTTTTATACATTAGGATGCAAACTCAATTTTGCCGAGTCATCGGCCATTGGTAAAACCCTAACGCAAAACGGATTTCGCAAAGCAGAAAAAAACGAAATTCCCGACATTTGCGTTATCAACACGTGCACCGTTACCGATACTGCCGACAAAAAATGCCGTCAAACCATACACAAACTACGTCGCAACTACCCTAATACGTATTTGGTGGTTACAGGATGCTATGCCCAATTAAGTGCCGATAGCATCGCACAAATAGAGGGAGTTGACAAGGTTTTGGGTGCCAACGATAAATTTATTTTACCCGAACACCTACAAACCCAAAACAACCAACATTTGGTAAGCGACAACCGCAAAATTACCCCATTTCATCAATCATGTTCGGCCGAAGACCGTACCCGCCACTTTTTAAAAGTACAAGACGGATGCGACTACTTTTGCACCTATTGCGCCATTCCTTACGCACGTGGTCGTAGTCGAAACGGCGCCATTGCCGATTTGGTAAAACAGGCCCAAGAAGTAGCCCAAAACGGCGGAAAGGAAATCATTCTAACGGGTGTAAACATCGGTGATTTTGGCAAATCGACCGGCGAAACCTGCCTTCAATTGTTACAAGCATTGGACCAAGTAGAAGGCATTGAGCGTTTTCGCATTTCGTCTATCGAACCCAATCTTTTATCCGATGAAATCATCAATTTTGTAGCTTCGAGCCAACGTTTTGCCCCCCATTTTCACATCCCCCTGCAAGCCGGTAGCGACGAAGTATTGCAGTTAATGCATCGCCGATACGATACCGCCTTGTTTGCCCACAAAATACAACTCATCAAACAAAAAATGCCCCATGCTTTTATTGGGGTAGATGTGATTGTGGGCATGCGCGGCGAAACCGATTCGCTTTTTGAAAAATCGTATCAATTCATTGCCTCATTGCCCATTAGCGAGTTGCACGTATTCAGCTACTCGGAACGGGCAGGAACGGCAGCACTAAAAATACCTTACAAGGTATCGCCCCAAGTAAAAAAAGAACGCAGTCACAAGCTGCTATCCCTATCAGAAGAGAAAAAACAAGCTTTTTACCAATCGCAAATAGGCACGCAACGCCGTGTTTTATGGGAATCGACCAAAAAAGGTGGCTGCATGAGCGGTTTTACCGAAAATTACATCAAGGTAAAACATCCCTACCAAGCCAGTCTCATTAACACGCTTACCAACCATACCCTAACCCAAGGCATGTTAGACTATGAAATTTGAATTACTACATACCGACCCTAAAAGCAATGCCCGCGCAGGCATCGTTACCACCGACCACGGAACCATCCAAACCCCTATCTTTATGCCAGTAGGCACCGTTGGTTCGGTAAAAGGTGTACACCAACGCGAACTAAAAGAAGATGTTAAGGCGCAAATTATTTTGGGCAACACCTATCATTTGTACTTGCGTCCTGGTACCGAAATTTTAAAACAAGCAGGCGGTTTGCATCGTTTCAATGGTTGGGACAAACCCATTTTAACCGATAGCGGCGGTTTTCAGGTATTCTCATTGTCGGGCACACGCAAATTAAAAGAAGAAGGCGTTACCTTCCGCTCGCACATTGATGGTTCCAAACACCTGTTTACCCCAGAAAATGTAGTAGATATTCAACGTCTTATTGGCGCCGACATCACCATGGCTTTGGACGAATGCACACCAGGCGACGCTCCCTACGATTACGCAAAAAAATCGATGGAGATGACCCATCGTTGGTTAACTCGCGGATTGAATCATTTTAGAGAGACCGACCCCTTATACGGATACAACCAAACCTTTTTCCCCATTGTTCAAGGTTGCGTTTACCCCGATTTGCGCAAAAAATCGGCCGAGTTTATTGCCGAACAAAACTGCGAAGGAAATGCCATTGGCGGTTTAGCCGTAGGCGAACCTACCGAAAAAATGTACGAAATGATAGAGGTGGTAAACGAAATTTTACCCAAAGACAAACCTCGTTACCTAATGGGCGTAGGTACGCCCGCCAATATATTAGAAGCGATAGAACGCGGTGTAGATATGTTCGACTGCGTGATGCCTACCCGCAACGGACGCAACGGCATGCTCTTTACCTTGCAAGGCACCCTCAACATGCACAACAAAAAATGGGCCAATGACTTTTCGCCCATCGATCCAGATGGTACCGCTTACGTAGATACCGCCTATAGTAAAGCTTACTTGCGCCACCTTATTATGACAGGCGAACTGTTGGGCATGCAAATTGCCTCCATTCACAACCTGTCTTTTTACGTTTGGCTTACCCAAGAGGCACGCAAGCACATCATTGCAGGCGACTTCTCTACCTGGAAAGCCGCCATCGTACCTCAACTCATGAGGCGTTTGTAACAAGCGCCCATTAAGTCAAAAAAATTGCTTACCTTTGCAGGCCTAAATGAAGAGAATCTGGTACATACATTTAATAGGCTGGGCATTGCTGCTTAGCACATCGCTGTATGCCCAAAACGACTCCATTCGTACCACCCCGCTTACATCGGGCGAAGGGGTAAAAGCCTGGTTCATCAACGAAGACTTTGCCGCCGAAACCGCCACTGTACCCGACACCCTGTCCGAAGGTTTTCAAATTACCTCTACCCCTGCCTACAACCGCACCATTGCGTCAGAATGGTTGGGCAACATGGGGCTTCCCAGCCAATCGGCCATTTTTGCCGACAGACATAGTACCGATATAGCAGGCGACTTTTTGTTTCGTCATACCTATTACGACCATTACCTATCTACCGATAGGGTTTATTTCTTCAATACGCTAAAACCCTATAGTAACCTATCGTATGCCACAGGCGGGCTTACACACCACGGCGAAGACCACTTAACCGGTCGTTTTAGCATCAACGCCAACCAACGACTTAACTTTGGCTTATATGCCGATTATGTATACGGCAGAGGTTCGTTTTACAAACAATCGTCTGACGACCTAAACGGTTACATCAACGGTAGCTACCGCGACAAACGATGGAACGTTTACTTTATTGCCGGTCTTAATAACTTTCGAAATTTCGAAAACGGGGGTATCTTAAACGACTCCTACCTGGGAAACATTGCAGACCCTTACGATATTCCTGTTAAGCTTTCTAATGCTTGGTCTATCTACAAATCTTTTTATTTGTATGCCAACGGACAATACCATTTAGGCTACGAACAAGAAGACCCTAACGACTCCGAAAAGACCAATTTTATTCCTGCCATGACCATTGGCTACAGCGTAAAATACGAGAACAGCCAAAAGAAATACCTCGAAACCGCTATTACAGAAGGTTACTATCAACACAATTACTATTCCAACACCGTCAGCAGCGACACCGCCGCCAACCACTTTTTAAAGAACGTTATTTCGTTCACCATGAACGAAGGATTCCAAAAGTGGGCTATTTTCGGAGTACGTGCCTACGCCGAAATTGACATGGATAGAAATATGCGCATGATAGCCGACTCTACCTACGCCTACAACACCGAAGCATTGGTAGCCGTAGGGGGCGAACTTTTCAAACGCAAGGGCCACACCACTTACGGTGTAAACGGCAAGGTGTTTTTGTTGGGCAGAGACCAACGTTTGGCCTTCGATGTAACGGGCGATTTTAATTCGTCGTGGAACATCAGCAAAAAAGACAATCTACGTATGTACCTCAACGCCGAGGGCCATATTAAAAGCACCAACCCCAGCTATTTTACAGAGCATTATTACTCCAACCACTTTATTTGGGAAAATCGTTTTGACAACATTTGGTCGGCACGTGCTTACGGCAAAATAGGCATCCCTTACAAATATTGCGATTTCAGTATTGGAGCAGGATGGCAAGGATTAAAAAATTACATCTATTTCGACCACAATGCCCTTCCCGCACAAGATACCGAACATTTTATACAAATTATCAGTGCCGACGTAAAACTAAACCTATCGGTTTGGTGGTTGCACTGGGATAACCAGGTATCAATACAATACAGCAGTCAACCCGATATTTTGCCACTGCCTCTTGTGTCTGCATACAGCAATTTCTACCTCAAAACCAAGTTCTTTAAACAATTGCTAACGTTCCAATTGGGGGTAGACTGCCGCTACAACACGGCATATTATGCCAATGCATACATGCCCGCAACGGGACAATTTCATTTACAAAATACCACCTTAGTAGGCAATTATCCACTCATGAATGTGTACCTCAACCTACACCTCAAGCAGTTTCGATTCTTTGTCATGTACTACAACCTATCGCAAACGTTCATGACTCCTACCTACTATTCGGTACCCCATTACCCACTTAATCCGGGTATGATTAAATGCGGTTTATCTTGGAATTTCTACGACTAATGCCTATGAACGAGATTGAAAAGAAAATGGCCAAACGCAAACACTTCTTTATAGGTGGGGGGAGCATTATTGTGGCACTCATCATTGTTGCTTTCGTTCTTTTTGCCCGTTCCTACCAACGCAAAACCGACTTTCATCGCATCAAATCCGAAAACATACTACGGGTAATTGTAGAACCCAATGCCATGAGCTACCAGGTTGTAGACATCGACAGCATTGCAGGACTACAAGCGTTAATGATAAAACAATTTGCCCAAGATCATAACATCGAGCACGTAGAATTTATTAACGAGCCCAACCTATCGGCAGCCATCGACTCACTCATGCAAAATAAAGTGGATATATTGGCTTGGCACATTCCTATTTATAACCAAATGCGTCAAAAAATATCTTACTCTATTCCCGTCTTTACCAGTAGACAAATGCTAATACAACGTCAAAAAGACCCCAACGACAGCATCGCCTTTATTAGCAACCAATTGGAGTTGGCCAACAAAGACGTTTACATCCTTCCGGGCGCCTTTTATCGTCAACGACTCAATAATTTAGCGGAAGAAATTGGCGACAGCATTTATATCAAAGAAATTCCCAACGCAGTTCCTTCTGATTTGCTAAAAATGGTAGTAGATCGTCACATTGACTATGCTGTATGCGATGAGTTTGTGGCCAGGGTACTACTCAAAAAACCTGAATTCAAAGACCTTGACATGAGCACTGCCATTAGTTTTACGCAAAACTATTCGTGGGCGCTCAACCCTAATACACCTATTTTATGCGATAGTATCAATGCATGGCTCTCGGTCTACCTTGAAAGCAAAGAATACAACACCATCTACCGCCAATACACAGGTGTAGATTAATCCACTCTTCCATTCTAATTACATCCTCCAACAATAGGAATACCTAAATTTGGGGATTGACACAAGGGGCAAGACACCACTATCTTTGCATCCGATAATTCAATCCAGCAAAAGACAATGAAAAAAGTATTCTTATTTTCGTTACTGTTTACCGTCTCGGTTTGTATGGCATGGGCAAACAATGCCAAAGAAACCAACATGGGCGGAGAAATAGACATTTACGCCACCTATACTCCCACAGAAAAGGTAACCCTGTTCTTGGGCGAAGAAATTTCATTTGCCAACTTTCTTACCCCAGAAAACGGTTTGTTCGATGCTTGCAACACGGTTATTGGAGCAACGTACACCCCTCACCCTAACATTGCACTAGAAGCCGCTTACGAATTTTTGTATACCAATGCTACAAGCATGGAACACGTACTAAAACTATCGGCCATGCCGCAAGTTGCACTAGGCGACTTTTCGCTATCGCTCCAAGAAACGGGTCAAATGACATACGCAACACCCGAAAATGCCTACTCGTGGCAATTGGTTTCTAAATTAACCCTTTCGTATGCCATCCCCAATACCCCTTTATCGCCCTACGCCTACGTTGAAATGACCAATCCATTAGCCTCATCGGTCACTGAGCCTGTCGAAGTGCCCGCCAAAGAACAAAGTACCCCTTGGTACGACGAATTATGCTACAGAGCAGGGCTAGATTGGGCTGTAAACCAACACAACACCCTAGGGTTGTACTATGAATTCTCTCATACACCCGATACCTACTTTCATTTAATCGGCATCGGCTATACATTATCGTTCTAACAGTAGGTTTTTAAGCAGAAAAGCAGTAAATTTGACCGTTGTAATTTATGAAACTATCCGATATACAAACAGGCGAAAGTGCCATCATCACCAAGGTGCATGGAACAGGCAAATTCCGCAGACGCATCATCGAAATGGGATTTGCCAGAGGGCAAAAAGTGGAAGTGCTTATGGGCGCGCCACTCAAAGATCCTATTAAATACAAGGTAATGGACTACGAGGTTTCGTTACGCAGAAACGAAGCTGCCCTTATCGAGGTAATGAGCATCAAAGAGGCCCAAGCAATCCATGCAACCGATTCGTATGGCGTTATCGAAGAAGACATCATCGAAAGCGTCAAGGCAAAAGGTAACACCATCAACATCGCCTTGGTGGGCAATCCCAATGCAGGCAAAACCTCGCTGTTCAACTTGGCATCGGGTAGCCACGAGCACGTAGGCAACTACACCGGCGTAACAGTCGATTCCAAAGAGGGTCACTTAGACTACAAAGGGTATCGATTCAATATTTTCGACCTACCAGGCACCTATTCGCTAACCGCCTACTCGCCAGAAGAGGTATTTGTGCGCAAGCACCTCATCGAAGAGAAACCGGATATCATCATCAACATTGTTTCGGCATCAAATTTAGAGCGCAATTTATACCTTACCGCTCAACTCATTGAGATGGACATACCCATGGTCATTGCCTTAAACATGTACGATGAGTTAGAAAAAAGCGGAGCAAAACTTGACTACAATGCCCTTTCAAGCATGTTGGGGATATCCATTGTACCCACTCAGGCCAAAGAAGGACTTTCCGAAAATAGCGGCATTTCAAACCTTTTTGATGCCGTTATTAGCACCTACGAGGGCAAAAACCCCATATCCAAACACATTCACATCAACCACGGTGGCGACTTGCAATTGGCCATCGACCGCATTAACAAACTGATAAAAGGCCCCAACAACTACCAAAGTTACATATCTAGCCGTTTCTATGCTATTAAATTTTTAGAAAACGACAAAGAGGCTGAAGATTTTATCCAAACATTGGGCAATGCCCAAGAAATCATCGATTTCAAAAACAAGGTAGTTCCTCACATCGAAAAAGAACTGGACGAAGATGTGGAATCGGCCATCATCAATGCCAAGTACGGATTTATCAACGGGGCGCTTAACGAAACCTATACCGAGCCCAAACGCAAAAATTCCGGCCTTACTCGCATCCTCGACCCCATTGTTACCAATAAATTTTTAGGGTATCCCATCTTTTTCCTATTCATGTGGTTAATGTTTGAGTGCACCTTTGTGCTAGGCGCTTATCCACAAGAATGGTTGGATGCTGGCATTGGTTACCTCAACGAATATTTGAGCGGTGTTTTGGCTCCAGGTCCACTCACCGACTTGTTGCTAGACGGTGTTATCAGTGGCGTAGGGGGTGTATTGGTTTTCTTGCCCAATATCCTTATTTTGTACTTCTTTATTTCGTTAATGGAAGACTCGGGTTACCTATCGCGCGCCGCCTTTATTATGGACAAAATTATGCACAAAATGGGGTTGCACGGCAAATCGTTTGTACCCATGCTAATGGGATTTGGTTGCAACGTGCCTGCTATTATGGCCACCCGTACCCTCGAAAGCAAGCACAGCCGCCTCATCACCATGCTGGTAATTCCGTTTATGTCTTGCACGGCTCGACTCCCCGTTTATGTACTGTTTTCTAAAATATTCTTTCCCGATCATGCTTCTTCGGTGATGCTATTGCTGTACGCATTGGGCATTTTGGTGGCGGTTGTATCGGCACGCGTACTGAAGCGTTTTATGATAAAAGGCGACGAAACGCCCTTTGTTATGGAACTGCCCCCTTACCGCGTACCTACGCTAAAATCGGCCCTTCACCACATGTGGGAGAAATCGGTACAATACCTTAAAAAGATGGGGACCCTTATCCTTTTTGCCTCTATTATTATTTGGGCATTGGGCTACTTCCCCATGGCAAAAGACCAAGATGTTACCCCATCGGAACAATTGGAACAAAGCTATATTGGCCAAATTGGCAAATTTATCGAACCTGTTATTGAACCCTTGGGTTACAACTGGAAAATGGGCGTTGGCATTGTGGCTGGTCTACCTGCCAAAGAGCTAGTAGTAAGCACATTAAGCGTTCTTTATACCAACAGCGACGAAGAAACAGAAGAAAGCAACGTTTTGGCATCGGCCATGAAAAGCGAAATAAAAGCAGACGGCCAACCGCTATACACCCCTGCTACGGTACTATCCTACCTGGTGTTTATTTTGCTTTGCTTCCCCTGCGTAGCCACCATCATGGCCATCAAACATGAAAGTGGCAGCTGGCGATGGGCACTCTTCTCTGCCCTATACACCACAGGCGTGGCATGGATTATTGCCTTTGCTGTATATAAAATAGGGGGACTATTCCTATGATTTTTCAGTGGATAGTAGTTGCTGTACTTATACTTTTCGCCCTCGTTTTTGCAGGGCGAAAGGTTTACAGCACCATCAAAGGCCGTAATAAATGCGCCTGCTGCACCAAAGATTGCCCGTTAAAACAGTCGCTTGCCGCTCGTCGCTAGTCGCTTGTCTTTAATTCGGTCCCTGAGCTTGTCGAAGGGCCCGAACCACTGCTTCTTCGTTTCGGCGCTTCATCTTCCGACTTGGTTTATGAAATAATTACACATACAAAAACTACAAAATGTGAACTCGCTTCGCTCAAACAACACATTTTGCTTAACGTTTTTGCACATATAAATCTTTTTCCGACCTCCACCAAATGTCGTCAG
>CAJGDW010000023.1 GCA_904502115.1 Paludibacteraceae bacterium
GAAAAAGATTTATATGTGCAAAAACGTTAAGCAAAATGTGTTGTTTGAGCGAAGCGAGTTCACATTTTGTAGTTTTTGTATGTGTAAATCCCGACCGGAAACCAAGTCGGAAGATGAAGCGCCGAAACATAATCGCTGCGCGATGGTGAATCGACTAATCGACTAATCGGCGAATCGGGCCCTTCGACAAGCTCAGGGACCGCCTTGATTATGCGATTCAACAACAATCGACGAGTAACAAACGACAAGCAACATTACTTAGTAGAAAATTCCTCAAACGTATTGTCGGAGTAGTAAACAACAATGCGTTGAATTTTTTTGGCAGGCATTTCCTTTACCACTTCTTTTACCACTACATCGTGTACAATTTGTTGATTAACAGATGGTTTTACTTCCGAAATAGGAGTAGATACAGGTGCTGAAGTCTCTGAGATTGCAAAATTTGGTTCATTTTCGATGGGTTGACCAAATAAATCGTATTGAACCAGCTTTTCGTGCTTGTACATGGGAAGTTTTCCAAATAATAACCACTCTGGATTTAGGTTAGGAAAAGCACTCAAAATCTTCTGTGTAGAGTCTAAACTTGGATTACTTCTACCTGATAATAAGTGAGATACGTTAGAAACCTGCATATCGGTTAAAGCAGCAAACTGCTTTGCTGTTAACTTCTCTTTTTCTAAAATTACACGTATACGTTCTTTCATAGCAAAAAAATTACAGATAGCATCCTTTGTTTATGCTACAAATGTAATAATTATATTTTACATCTGCAAATTACATTTGTTTATTTATTTACAAAATAACATTATACTTTTGTAATACACAATTGTATACATGTAGTTTACATTATTATAAATTGCAGATATACGTATTAAAGTAGTTGTTTAGATTATATGTTATAATATACTGACATTTTGTACATTATATATCTCATTTTTATAGTAAATCAGTAATATACGGTGGTTTTTACATTTGTTTATTCATACTTAAAGTAATTATTTAATTATGATAGTTTATTGTACTGATTTTTAATATTTTCTGTTATGCTATATTTTATTCGTTTACTATATTATACTATACTACTCTACTTTTGTAACTTATATTATTGGTTTTACAATCTTATTATATAAGCGCTGATTTATTACAAAAACATTTGTAATCAAAACTGCTCACTCTATCAATATTACAAATGTATCCAAAAACATCGTTTTACTGTAAACTAAAAAATGCCTCTTTTCTACCCTATTTTTTCCGTTTCAAAAATGAATTGCGTAAATTTGTAACACTAAAAATTCTATCAGATGGAAAAAAAGTTAGCCGCGTTTCAACGCACCCTCGAAATTGTAGACAAATTACGTATTGAATGTCCATGGGACAGAAAACAAACCAATCATAGTCTCCGCCCTCTTACCATAGAAGAAACATACGAGTTGTCGGACGCAATCATGAAAGAAAACGACCCCGAAATCAAAATTGAGCTGGGCGATTTGCTACTTCATATCTTATTTTATGCCAAAATTGCAGAAGAGAAAGATTTATATACAATAGAAAATGTTTGTAATAGCCTCTGTGACAAGCTAATATACCGTCATCCGCACATTTTTGGCTCGGCAGAAGCAAAAAATTCAGAAGCGGTGGAGAGAAACTGGGCAATTTTAAAACTACGCGAAGGAAAAGACAAGACAGTTTTGGGCGGTGTACCCGATAGTCTACCCAGTTTGATCAAAGCCTACCGCATACAAGACAAAGCACGTGGCGTGGGATTTGATTGGAAAAACAAAGAAGATGTTTGGACCAAGGTAAAAGAAGAAATTAGCGAAGTGCAAGCTGAAATGGATTCCAAGAATCACGATGCGCTTGAAGCTGAGTTTGGCGACCTTCTTTTTAGCATTGTTAATGCTGCTCGCTTGTATGGTATCGAACCCGACACTGCCCTGGAACGTACCAACAAAAAGTTCACTCAGCGCTTTAACTACCTAGAACAAAAGGCAAAAGAACAAGGAAAGAACGTAAAAGAATTGACGCTAGAGGAAATGGATGCACTGTGGGAGGAAGCTAAAAAATCATGAGCACAGCGATAACGCCTGTGCGGGAATATGAAAAAAGCAGTCCATTTGGACTGCTTTTTTGTGACCCCGGAGGGGCTCGAACCCTCGACCCATTGATTAAGAGTCAATTGCTCTACCAACTGAGCTACGGAGTCTTAAACCTGCTTGAAAGCAGTGCAAATATACTACTTTTTTAAGAAAAAAAGCAATGTTCAATCAATATTTTTGTGCCCAACAGAATTAAAATAATCCCACCTAGAACACCCCATTTAAAGGAAAATCGCTTTCCTACATAATAGCCAATTTGCGTACCCATAAGAGAAAACAAGAAACTTATTATACCAATACAGATAACGGCTACATTCAACCAATTGGGAAACGGAACAAATACAATACCCGTTGCTAAGGCATCAATACTAGTGGCTATGGCCAACAAAAAAATCTTACCTAAACCATAATGATGATGATCTTCATCTAGATCACAATTGGGATTCTTAGCGGTAATTAGGTCTTCTTTAATCATACGGGCACCCAATACGCCCAAAATAATAAATGCAATCCAGTGGTCGTATGCGGTAATGGTATCTGCAAAAAATTGCATCAAATAAAACCCAAACAGGGGCATCATGCCCTGAAACATACCAAAAGACATGGCCATAACCAGCCATTTTCCCCACATGGGTTGCTTTAAACAAGCACTCTGGCTTATGGAGACTGCAAAACAATCCATAGCCAGAGCAATTGATAAAAGTACAATAGTAAGTAAACTCATTTACTATACTTTATTTTTGAGTTGACAAGTAGTCCATTACTTGGTTGAAGATATTTTCTGCGTTGAAACCAAATTTTTCGTCCAATACAGTATAAGGTGCAGAATGACCAAAATGATCCAAACCAAATACACGACCATTCAAACCAGCCAAACGTTGCATTGACAAAGGTAAACCTGCAGTCAAAGCAAAGATAGGCAACGAATAATCAATAATGCTACGAATGTAACTTTGTGGTTGTGAGAAGAATAAACCTTCTGATGGAACCGAAACAATGCGTGCTCTAACACCAGCGCGTTCTGCTAACAAAGCTTCTGCCTCTACCAAGGTAGACACTTCAGAACCACTTGCTAACAAGATAATATCAGGAGTTCCTTCTACGTCTTTTACCACGTATGCTCCTTTGGTAGTGCCCAATGCTTCTTCGTAAGCATTGCCAGTACGAGGCAAATTCTTAACGTTTTGACGCGATAGAATCAAAGCAGTTGGTGTATCGCAATTTTCTAGTGCCATTTTCCATGCTACGGTAGTTTCGTCTACGTCAGCTGGACGAAGCACCAACATTGAGTTGCGTCCTTTGTGGTTTTTAACCGCTTCCATCAAACGCACTTGCATTTCTTGTTCAATGGGTTGGTGAGTTGGACCATCTTCGCCTACACGGAAAGCATCGTGTGTCCATACATAAACTACTTGCAAACGCATCAAAGCCGACATACGGAAGGCAGGTTTCATGTAGTCTGAGAACACAAAGAAGGTACCGCACACAGGAATAATACCTCCGTGCAATGCCATACCGTTCATGATACAAGCCATGGCCAATTCGCTTACACCAGCGTGCAAGAAACCACCAGAGAAATCGCCTTTTACAAAAGGTTTGCTGTTTTTCAAGAAACCTTCGGTTTTATCTGAGTTAGAAAGGTCGGCCGATGCCACTACCATGTTTTCAACTTGTTCCGAGAACAAACCTAGCATAGCACCCGATGCAGAACGGGTTGCTTGGTTGGCTTTTTGTTGAATGGCAGCATAATCAATTTTAGGAATAACGCCACCGTAGAAATTATGGAATTTAGTAGCCAATTCTGGATTAGCTGCTTCCCAAGCGGCTTGTTCTGCATGACGTTTTGCTACCATAGCACGCAACTCGTTTAAACGAGCTTGGTACATTTCTGCTACTTCGTCAAAAATAACAAATGGATTTTGAGCATCACCGCCCAAGTTTTTAACGGTATTATCGATCGATGCACCTGCAGCACCCAAAGGTTGACCGTGGGTAGACACCATGTTTTCAAAACTTTCACCATTAGGACCTACAGCGCCTTTACCCATCAAGGTTTTACCAATAATTAAGGTAGGACGTTCGGTTTCGGCATTGGCATCTTTCAACGCTTGACGAATTTGAGCAGCATCGTTACCGTTAATGGTAATAACTTTCCAACCCCATGCTTCGTATTTCATGGCAGTATCTTCGGTAGATACTTGGTTTACGAAAGTAGAAAGTTGCACCTCGTTCGAGTCGAAGAACATGATCAAGTTACTCAATCCCAATGTACCGGCAATACGTCCAGCACCTTGCGAAATTTCTTCTTGAATACCACCGTCCGAAATAAAGGTGTAGATTTTATGTTTGGTCCATTCGCCAAAACGAGCGGCCATAAAACGTTCTGCAATAGCAGCACCTACAGCCATGGTATGACCTTGACCCAAAGGACCTGATGTATTTTCAATACCCAATTCAAAATTCACTTCTGGGTGTCCAGGAGTACGGCTACCCCATTGACGGAACGCTTTCAAATCGTCCATGTTCAATTTGCCTATCATGGCCAATTGCGCATACAACATAGGCGACATGTGACCTGGGTCTAAAAAGAAGCGGTCGCGGTTCTCCCATGTAGCATTATCGGGGTCAAAAACAAGAAATTCCGAGAACAACACGTTGATAAAGTCTGCACCTCCCATGGCACCTCCGGGGTGACCCGATTTAGCTTTTTCTACCATAGAAGCAGCCAAGATACGGATGTTGTCGGCCGCACGATTCAAAAGGGATATTTCGTTCATCATGTAAGAAGTAAATTATATGAATTTTATATGGTGCAAAGTTACTATTTTTCACGTATTTAAACAAAAAAATAACCCTTTGAAGTCACAAAGAGTTATCAACAAAATGCCTTATTGGACACTTTTATTACTTTTTTGTAGGAAATTGGTAAGTTAAATGGTACAAAAGTCCAAAATTGGTTGCTTTGGCATCGCTTCCAAACCCTGCAATATAGGTGGGATAACTGGCCTCATTTTGGTAATAATGACCAAAGGTTTTCACCTCTAAAGCCAATCCCATAAAGAACTGTTTGTACACCTGCACCCGCACCCCTAATTGGAATTCCAACCAACCAAAATGCGCCACTTGATTGTTGGTTGCATACGTTCCTGTTTCATGCCAATAGTTGTTAGAAAGTTGCGCATCCGACAACTGATAACTGGTAAAACTGTATCCGTATCGCACACCTGCAAACACAGCATGATCGCGTTTTCTATCGGGTTGGTAGTTTAAAAAATTGTAGTTAGCCCCTATCTTTACAAAGCCACCTGCAGTGGTATATTTGTACAAATCTTGCTGTTCGTTACACCCCATCACCCCTATCTCGATGGCAGGAAACAAACGGTGCCACAAGCTTACATCGGCAGCTATCGAAGCTTCAAAACGACCTGAAAAAGCAGTTGCAATAGGGTTAAAAATATCCAACGATAAATATGTGGCTTGATATACTGGCGATTTTTGTTTTACCACTGGCGCCTGGGGTTGTGGTTCGGCACTAATTACCATGGTAGAATCCAGGGCTACATGACTCGATTCTTGTGCGCATAATACAGCAAATGGCATCAAAAGCAGCCATACCAAACTATAAATAAACTTTGAGATGGACATCGCTTTCTACATTAATTACGTTTGTACTGTATACCTCTACATCCAATGTATCGGTAGCATTGTACAGTTGCGCACTTTCGATGCTATGAAACATCACGCAACCGCATTCGGGATTAATAAGTTGAGGGAAAGGCGTGTGCTTTACCTCTAAAATATAATTGGTAACCGATTCATCTTCTGCGTGACGCAAAAACGAAACCTCGAATCGGGTAACAGATTGATTCTGATGCAATGGCAAGAAAACCGTTTGCTCGGACGATTCATTGTATAAAATGGAATCGTTCCCCTCGCCTTTTATAGTAACTTGTTGCATGGTAATGGGCGTTAATTTGGCAGAATCGACAAAAGCCACGCCCAACAAAGCACGGGTGGGAACATAACAATTGTTGTTGCACGCCATTAGCACAAACAACACAGAAACCGCCAATATACCGACTAACTTTTTCACTGTATGTAAGTTACAATTTCGTTTAAGGCTTTGCGCTTTTTCGGATTAGGTTCTGTACCAGGCATAGCATACCCCATTGGAATAAGTACCATGGGTTCTTCGTTATCGGGCAATTGCAAGAAAGATTTGCATTTTTCGATATCAAAATTGCACACCCAACAGGTATTCAAACCACGCTCGGTAGCCGCCATGATGATGTGGTCAGAAACAATAGAAATATCAATATCGCAATGGTCTTTACCATCGCTTCGGTGCCAAGATTCGTTGTGATTGCCCGTTACGACCAAGCACAAAGGAGCTTCTTTGAATGTTTCACGACGATACACATCGCCAAATTGCACCAACTTTTCGCCCCTAATCACGTAAATGTGCCAGGGTTGTTTGTTCACTGCCGATGGCGCCATGTTGGCACACGATAAAATATACTCCAAATCGGCATCGGCTACAGCTTGTTGGCTATAACGACGCTCCGAGTAACGTTTGGTAATCAGTTCTAATAAATTCATTAGGCCGAGAAATAAGTTTTCAATTCGGTTTTTAAGAACGAAATAGCCACCATGGTAGGTGCTGCATTCGATTTTTCGTAGGTTGCCAAAATCACTTTTGCCAAATCGACCGAAGGACCTTGTGGATCTACTTGTGCAGCACAAGCATTGATTAGTTGCACAATGCTTTCTTTGGCATTTTTTACTACTTCCCATGCTTCTGAACTTACGTATATTTGTTGCGCTACGTTGTGTTCAAACTCAGCACGAATTACGGTAAGCAAAGCAGCATGCAATTGAATGGCAGTATACGAATCCGATTGGGTACGCACCAACAAAGAATCGGGTGTGATGCGTTCTAGAAACAGCACCAAACGTTCGTATGCGGTGAATCGAATGGGAGTTACATTCTTTTGGTTCTCTTTGTACAACAAGTAACGTTGACGTGACTCTTGTTGTTTAAAGAACTTGTTTAGCAATACCCAAACTACTACTATTACCAATGCTGCAGGCAAAGTATATTTCAATATTTCAAAAAAAGCATCCATATTACAATCGTATTTGTTTTTCTATTTGATATTTATTGCGATCTTGCGACGAACGGCTCATCAATTCGCCCAAGAATCCGGTAATAAAAAATTGCGTTCCTAAAATCATGGCCAAAATAGCCAAATAGAAATAAGGTGTATCGGTTATCAAAGGTGCACGCATGCCGTTGCAAATTGCATACAATTTAATGCCTCCTACCACCAACACGGCTATAAAGCCTAAAATAAACATAATACTGCCCCACACGCCAAAAAAGTGCATGGGTTTTACGCCAAATTTAGACAAGAACCACAAGGTAAGCAAATCCAAATAACCATTTACAAATCGATTAAATCCAAATTTGCTTTGACCAAATTTACGTGCTTGGTGTTTTACTTCCTTCTCACCAATCTTGCTAAATCCTGCCGATTTTGCCAGATAGGGTATATAACGATGCATTTCGCCATACACTTCGATGTTTTTCACCACCTCTTTTCGGTATGCCTTTAACCCGCAATTAAAGTCGTGCAACTTAACACCCGACACCTTGCGCGCTGTTGCATTGAACAACTTACTGGGCAAGTTTTTGGTGAAAACAGGGTCGAAACGTTTCTTTTTCCAGCCAGAAACCAAGTCGTATTTTTCTTCGACTATCATTTTGTACAATGCTGGAATTTCGTCGGGACTGTCTTGTAAATCGGCATCCATGGTAATGACAACATCGCCTTGTGCTGCTTCAAATCCACAATACAAAGCAGGCGATTTACCATAATTACGACGAAATTTAATGCCTTTTACCTCTGGGTGCTCTTTTGACAAAGCATCAATCACCCTCCAAGAACCATCGGTACTGCCATCGTCAATAAACAACACCTCGTAAGTAAATTGGTTAGCATCGGCCACTTTTTTTATCCATAAAAAAAGTTCCTGCAACGATTCTTCTTCGTTATATAAAGGTATAACAACAGATATATTCATGTTTAATTTTGTTCTGATGTATTATTTCTTTTACTCAAATATCGATAGATAGCCGCATTGATTAACCCCAAAATAATCCCAACAATAGAATACATCCAGATGCTTTGGGTGGCCATTTGAAGACTCGATGGCATGGGCGAATTTACCAATATTTCTTGATAGGTATTAAATGAAGGAAATTGTGGTGCTAACAATTTCAAATTTTCGAGCAATGATTGATGCATATCGGTTATGTAATTGGGCGATATGTATTGGTAAAACACATACTGTCCAATGGTTAAAATAAGCGATGCAAAAACAAATAAAAAGAACGTAAAGGTATAGAAATCAGAAAAACTAACCGTTGGTTCATTGGTTTGTTGGATAAACTTTTTAGCCAATCGATACGCATAAAAAGGAATAAATACAGACAGTACAAGATAGAATATTGTTAACCACATGTATTGTTGCATAGATACCTCTACTGCAAAACGAATCAACAAAAATGCACCCATATACAGGGCATATTTTGCTGCCATTTTATAAGCCATAGAACGTATTTCTAGTGGAGTCATATTCATTTTAACAATTAGTATGCAAAGTTAATTAAATAATGATGTTAGGCAAGATTATCTGTTTTATTTTTACTATTTTTTGATTTTTTCAGACATTGGGACTTTTAAATACAAAATATTGCATTATCTTTGCATTCGGAAAGGTTCTGCACGACCAGCTCCCTTTGAATCCCCCAGGGCTTGACCGCAGCAAGGGTAATTAGGTTGAGCGGTGCGATGCAGATCGCCTTTCCTTTTTTTGTTGAAATTTTAAACTCAAAATACCATGTCTAAATCTAACTCAAATAGCGCAGAACACAATGTTATTGCAGCTGGAACCATTATAAAAGGCGATATTACCACCGACGGCGATTTTCGTATTGACGGAAAAATAGAAGGTACTATCCAATCAAAAGGTCGCATTATTGTAGGAAATAGCGGCAGCATATTGGGTACTGTAAAAGCCGAAAACATTGACGTTATGGGTTATATAGAAGGTACTATCGTAACAAACGATACGCTTACACTTAAATCGACTGCTAAAGTAAAAGGCGATATCCAAACCAGCATTTTAGACATTGAGCAACGCGCCGAATTCAACGGCACTTGTACCATGGGAAAAGAAACTCCTGCTCAACCCAACCCTAAAAATCAAAAGAAATAGTACGCATCGGTTTATTATCGGATACGCACGGCTATTGGGATGACCGATATGCCGATTTTTTTGCGTCTTGTGATGAGATATGGCATGCAGGCGATATTGGAGACCTTGAAATTTACAATCGACTGCAAGCACTCAAACCCATCAGGGCAGTTGTGGGCAATATTGATGGTTACCCACTCCGACAAATGTTACCCCTTGTAAACGTATTTGAAGTAGAAAAAGTACGTGTGCTGCTCACCCACATTGGCGGCTACCCTGGTAAATATGCACCGGGGATTTTACCTCAATTAAACGCCAATGGCACTACCCTTTTTATTTCGGGACACTCTCATATTCTGAAAGTTATATACGATCCCAAGCTCCAGCTTTTGCACATCAATCCAGGTGCAGCCGGCAGACAAGGGTTTCACAAAGTACGCACATTGGTGCGCTTTGTGATTGACCAAGATAAAATAAAGGAATTGGAAATTAAAGAAATTCCGCTTAACGAATTAGGTTGATATCGCCCCTATAAACATACTTCATAGGTTTGCCATCTTCGTCTTTATCGGCACCCACCGCTTCTATAACGTAGAAATAAGCACCCTCTGCAGCAGGAACACCGCCTATGGTACCATCCCATCCTTTAGCAGGATCGTTCCAGGCATACACCAAGCGTCCCCATACATTGAACACCTTGGCATCGAACGAAATCAACGATTTGTACGACACCCTGAATTCGTCGTTTCTGCCGTCGCCGTTGGGAGTAAATACATTGGGCACTTCTAACAAAGAGTTCACTATTTCGACGGTATAAACAGCTTCGCTCAAACAATTTTGGGTAGGCAAATCGGAAGTAGAACTATTGGTGGTTTGCAAACGCAAATAGTAAGTTCCGTGCGTTTCGAAGGTATAGCGAAAATCTTGCTCAGAAGAGCGTATTTGACAGGTATTGAATTCTTTATCGGTCGATAAACACCACTCATAAAAGAAAGCAGCAGGGCTGGCGTGGTTTAAAATTTCGATGTTCAACGGAGCCGATCCGCTCAATTTTTTATCGGTCGATGTATCGCGATCGCCTTCGTTGGTAGCCTCTTCGCGGATGCGCACCGATGCTTCTAAATTGGTTTCTACCGCATACACTTCTACCGGTTCGCTTTCGATGCTTTGCATTTGATCAAATGCAATGGCAAATTGGTCTCCTTCAATTAGATAAGTAGTTACATCCAAAGGAGCTGGAACCGTAATATCTACCGCCAATGGAATGCTGTCGGTTACCGTTTTTACGGCATAATTGCCATCGGCATAATACATAGAATCGTAGGTTAATCGAATCATACGTTCTACCTCAAAAGGCACCTTGTTGTGTAATAAAGTATCGTATTGCAAAGGCGTTGCCTCCCATTTCAATTCAATTTGGTAAGAGGTACATCTGTCTTCTAGTGCATCGTGCACTGCAATGGAATCAAAAGTTACCGCCAAACTATCGTATTGAAACACCCAAATCCATTTATCGGGCATGTTTTCTGCCACCAAATGATACCCCATAGAGGGAACCGTTAGCAACGGAATTTCGGTAACAGCTACATCGCTATCAGTTTTTATAAGTTCTTCTGATTCAGCACCTAAAGTATAAATATACCAGTTAAATGTACGTGTAATGGAATCTTGATAAGTTAACTTTGCTGCCGCAGCATCGTCTATAACAAAAACACTGTCAATGTTATCTTGCTCAACACCTACTACCGCGGCATCGGTTATAGAAAATTGGGCAAAAGAAACCGCCCATAAACAGCTTGCTAGTATGCTAAAAATAATTCGTTTCATAGATGGGAACAAAGATAATACAAATTTCCCCTTTTCCTTTATCAACTCTCATTTAATTTCACTAACTTTACCCCCTGAATAATTATATCGTATGAAAAAACACTTTTTTTGGTTACTAATTGCCATTTTCTTGGTAGGTTCAACAGCATACGCCAAGCAAAAAAATTATCCAGTCCTAACAGAGAACGGGAAATCTTACTATTTGTACACCGTTCAAAAAAGTGAAGGTTTATATGCTATTAGTCAACGTTTTAGTGTGCCTCAATCACTTATTATAGAGGCAAACCCTGGCATAGAGCAAGGATTAATTCTGGGTCAAATGCTTAAAGTGCCCAAAATGGATCCAAGCGAAACAAAGAAAAAAGAACCTGTACAACTGGGTAAAAATCAGCATTTAGTAAAGGCAAAAGAAACCTTGTATAGCCTCTCTAAACGCTACAATTGTACCGTTGATGAATTATTGGAATTAAACCCATGGGCAACGAATCTGACCATTGGTTCTGTTTTACAGATTCCTACCAAAGATACCTCTGCAAACAATGCAAGCGACACAATTGCCGCAGCTACCCAAGTAACCGTGGCAGAAGATACAGATGCATCCACCAACGTAACCAGCGAAACAAACCATACCGAAAACCAAGAAGCACCTGCAAAAGAAATCAAAAAGAAAAAAAATATATGGTCTTGGTTTAGCAAGAAAAATACCTCTGAAAATCAAAATGCAGCAACATCAGATGCTATTGTTAGCGAAAACGAAGAAATAGAAGAACCTGAATTTATAGCAAAAGAATCACACATTAAAGTGGGCATCCTATTGCCTTTTATGCTAGATTCTATTAACAGAGATGCTAGCATGGATCGTTTTGTTGAATTTTACCAAGGTTGTTTAATTGCTGCCGATTCATTGGCAAATACTGGTTTATCGACAGAAATCTATGCTTTTGATACAGGAAAAGACAACCAAAAATTGTATGAAATATTGAGTAATCCACTATTAAAAGAAGTGGATATAATCATTGGACCTGCCTATCAAAATCAAGTAAGCATCGTGGCAGATTTTGCATACCAATACAGAATTCCTACCATTATTCCTTTTTCGTCGAACATTACCAATATCAATCAAAACCCCTACTTATTTGAGGTAGTGACTCCACAAAAAGAATTATACAAAAAACTGGTAGATAAATGTACTGCTTTATTTGCCGACAAGCATGTTATCATTGCCAAACCAGTAATGCTTGCTCAGTATAACAAAGCTGATTTTGCTACGCTATTAATGAATAGATTAAACAACGATTCTATTAGATACAGCATTATCAACGATGCAAAATTAGCACACAGCATTGACTCTGTAGCCGCTTTATATCCCAACAAAGAATGCGTAGTGGTAATGCCTAGTACCCATGGCGTAGCACTTAACAAACTAGGCGAAGCATTCAATCAGTTAAAACAATCGAACGTGGGATTGTTTGGTTTCCCTGAATGGAACAATTTAGGAATTGATGAATTGTACGAAAAAAATATGTACCAATTCTCTAGTTATTACACCTCGTTCACCGATCCAGCAGTTATTGAATTCTATTACCAATTAAGAGATAAATTTGGGGTTCCTAAAAACATTCAACAAAGTCCAAATTTTGCCATATTTGGGTATGATATTTGTCTTTATTTTATGAAGCAATATCAATTGCATGGCGACCGTTTTATCAACTACATGCCCGAAACCGAAACCAGTGGTTTGCAAATGAATTTCTTGTTTGAACAAGTGGACAATGGTGGTTACTGGAACGTGGGCACCATCATTAAACAAATAACCAAAGACGGTATTTCTGACTTGTAACATGAAGAAATTAGGTTTTATCGTTATTTGTTTGCTATTGGCACCTAGTTTGTGGGCGCAATATACCTACATCGAACCCGAATATTGCATTGGAACCAATCAAGGGGTTGCTCTTATGCCCACCGTTGGTTTTAGTCCATCGGTTAGCCAAAACTTTGAGGTAATGTACAACGGCGGTTTTACGTTTCGTTACATTGGCCAAAAATACTTTGGGGTGATAACCGAATTGAATTATGCGCAACGCGGATGGTCTTCTACATCTGCCACAACGGGCGAAACCTACCGCAGAAGATTGGATTACCTTGAAATTCCTTTTTTGGCACACATTTACTTTGGCAAAGAAAAATTTCGTTTCTTTATCAACTTAGGGCCTAAAATTCGATTCATGGTAAACGACGAGGCTACTGCCCCATTTTCGGTTAATCCAGGAAAAGAACAACTAAAAGAGATTGAAAACATCTTTGATTATAGCATTTGTGGTGGTCTTGGCATTGAGGTTAGAACACCCAAAGCAGGCAATTTTATACTAGAAGCAAGGTACGATTACGGTTTGGGCAATATCTTTAAGAACAACAAAGGCGAAGATTTCTCTACCTCTAACAACCAAGCCATCACCGTATCCGTAGCGTATTTATTTAATATAAACTCGCTTCGTAAAGAAGCTCGGACAAATCGATGAGTTGATAAAATTAGTCATTAAACAATAATTCGATTAGTCGATTCGCCGATTAGTCGATTAGTCAACAAAAAAATATAACCTTCGATTAGTCGGTTAACCGATTAGTCGATTAGTCAACAATAAAATATAACCTTCGATTAGTCGGTTAACCGATTAGTCGATTAGTCAACAAAAAAATATGATGTACGAATTATTACAAAAACGCCGCAGTTACCGTAAATTTACCGAACAAGCGGTAGAACAAGAAAAAATAGACCAATTGTTGCACAACGCTTTGATGTCGCCATCGGGCAAAAGCATCAATCCATGGGAGATGATTGTGGTAACCGACAAAGAAACCCAGGTAAAACTAGCTGGATGCAAACCTTTTGGCAGTGCATTTGTAGCAGAAGCTCCCCTATCCATTGTTATCATTGCTGACACTACCAAAAGCGATGTATGGGTAGAAGATTGCTCTATTGTAGCCTTTAACTTGCAACTATCGGCCGAAGACATGGGTCTTGGCAGCTGCTGGGCACAAGTACGCAATCGTCAATCGCCTACCGAAGGCGTATCGGCCGATCAATACGTAAAAGAATTGCTTAACATTCCCGAACACTATGCTGTTGAATGCATCATGAGCATTGGTTACAAAGGCATGGAACGCAAACCTTTTAACGAGGACAAATTGCAATTTGAAAAAATTCACAACAACACATTCTAAAGCGTGAAAAAGGTTGTTGTTATTGGCACCGGAAAAGTTGCATCGCATCTAACCAAAGCGTTGTTAGCAAAAGATATTGATGTGGCACAAATTGTGGCACGCAGCGAGGAATCTGCCCAACGCATGATGCAAGTGATTGGAACAAACATACCTTACACCACCCAAAAATCGGCCGTTATAAACGATGCCGATTTGTACATTTGCAGCGTAAAAGACGATGCCATTACCCAAGCAATAGAAGGAATAGAAATTCCAGAGAATGCCTTGCTGGTACACACATCGGGCAGTACAAACAGCCTAGTTTTGGCTCCTTTTGCTACTCATTTTGGGGTACTTTACCCCATGCAAACCTTCTCTTATGGCAAAGAGGTTGATTTTAACAAAGTTGCTTTGTATATCGAAGCGAATAATAATACTTTTACTAACAAATTACATCTATTCGCAAATAAATTATCGCACAACGTTAAGATAGTAGACTCCGATACACGTACCAAGGTACATTTGGCCGCTGTGTTTGCTTGTAACTTTACCAATCACCTTTACAGTTTGGCCGAAAAGGTATTGGCCGAGGCGAATTTACCTTTTGCTGATTTGCTTCCACTCATTGACGAAACCACAGAAAAGGTACATACCCTATCGCCTGCCGAAGCGCAAACCGGGCCTGCCATCAGACACGACTGGCCCATTATTGAAAAACACATAGCGCAGTTAAAAGGGAAAGAAAAAAACATTTATCAACTGCTAACAGAAAGCATACAAAATGACCAACTTTAAAGAAGATATTAGCCACATCAAGGCATTTATTTTTGATATCGATGGCGTTCTATCCACCCAAACGGTTAGTTTATCGACCACAGGAGAACCCATCCGCACCGCCAATTTGCGCGATGGCTTTGCCTTGCAATTAGCCATTAAGATGGGTTACAAAGTGGCCATTATCAGTGGCGCCAACAACGAATACCTACGCGTACGTTTTCAGGGACTAGGCATTACTGATATTTACCTTGGCGCATCCGAAAAAACAGCTGCTTACAACAATTTTATAGCACGCTACAACCTACAGAGCAGCGACGTTTTGTACATGGGTGATGATATTCCCGATGTACCCGTTATGCAATTGGTTGGCACACCAACCTGCCCTGCCGATGCTGCTGTAGAGGTAAAAAAAATAGCCAAATACATTTCGCTTTACAACGGCGGATGCGGTTGTGCGCGCGATGTGATAGAACAAGTGCTAAAAGCACAAAACAATTGGTTAACTAATCAGAACTCGTTTACATGGTAACCTTAAAAACTTGGTTCCAACTAATTCGTTGGAAAAATATACTTTTTCTTGCTTTTATTGTAACCACCCTATTTTATGGTGTCATTACTCCCTATTTGAACCAATATGCCATTGCACTACCCAACGGACACTTGCTATTTGGTTTATTACTAGCATCGACCGTACTCATTGCGGCTGGCGGTTATGTAATAAACGATTATTTTGATACCAAAATTGACGAAATTAACCGTCCTACAAAAGTTATTGTTGGTAAAACAATAACACGTGCGCAAGCAGCAATGGGTTTTCAAATCATGTTAGGTTTGGGTGTGTTGTGTGGTTTGTGTATTGCTATTTTGCTGAGCAATATGAACATTGGTTTCATCTATTTAGTTTTATCGGGTATATTGTGGTTTTATTCGTCAAGTTATAAACGACAACTCATTATTGGTAACTTGATGATTGCTATTTGCGCGTTTATGACCTATTTTCTAGTTGGATACGTAGTAAATGCACAACTAATAACATATTACCAACCCGCTATTTACCAAACCACCATTATTACCGATATCTATGCTTGGACAACCGGTTTTGGATTGTTCTCGTTCTTGTTTACCCTATTGCGCGAAATTGTAAAAGACATTGACGATATAGAAGGCGATAGAGAAATGGAATGCCACACCATTCCCATTGTTTGGGGCCTAACCACAACCAAAGTAATTCTGGTTATTTTATCGGTTATAATTCTATTCCTATCGGGTTATTTTGCTTTCAAACTGATTCCATTGCCAAACGACAACCTTACTTGGAAATATTACCTTGGATGCATTGCCATACCGTTATTGGTGTTAATGTTCTGGATTATCAAAGCCAAAAAGCGTAGTCAGTGGCAACAAATTAGTCAAGTGATTAAATTCATTATGTTCTTGGGTTGTTCGTACGCACTTGTCGTGTACTACTTGTTTTACTTAAACAGCGCCACAGCATGATTTTAGCCGATCAATTAAAATCGTATCAAATTGTGTTGGTTTCGCAATCGCCAAGGCGCAGGGAGTTATTAAAAGGATTGGAACTTACCTTTGAAGCCACATCGGTAGATGCAGACGAAAGCTACCCTGCTCATTTACAAGGCGCAGAAGTTCCCTGCTACATTACAAAAGCCAAAGCTGCGGCATACCTACCTTATTTAAAAGAAAATACATTGGCCATTACAGCCGATACAGTGGTATCCATTAACGGTACCATTTTGGGCAAACCCAACAACAAGCAAGAGGCAACAGACATGCTTCGCACCCTATCGGGCAACAAACACGAAGTAATTACAGCCGTTTGCCTGTTTACCCAACAAAAACAGCACCTATTTTATGCTGTTAGCGAGGTTTATTTCAAACCCCTATCGGACAAAGAAATAGAACATTACATTGACACCTATCAACCTTACGACAAGGCAGGTTCGTATGGTGTGCAAGAATGGATTGGTTACATTGGCATTGAAAAAATTGTTGGTTCTTACTACAATGTAATGGGACTTCCCATTCAACGATTGTACCAAGAATTGACTCAATTTATACAAGAATGATGAAAAAATACAGTTACCTACTTGTATGTGTAGCCGTTTTGGCGTGTTTAGCATGCAAAACAAACCATAAGGTTTCAGTTCACCCCCCTGTTATTTGTGGAGGAGATAGCGATGAGCATGGTTGCAAAGCATCGGCAGGTTATACGTGGAGCGAAATCAAACAAGATTGCGTGCGCATTTGGGAAGTGGGAAGCAAATTGGTATGCACCCATGCAGGTACCAACCAAGAAGAAACCCTGTTAGTGGTATTCAGCAACGACAGCACCCAATTAGAAACATTTGGAACCAACAAGCAACTGTGGACTCGAACCGAAGGTACAGCATCATGGACATCGGCCGATAAAAAGCAAATCTTAGAACAGACCCAACAAGGTTGGATGTTGAGATAAAAAAAGCATCGGCGTTGCCGATGCTTTTATGCGTTACCGAAGGTAACAAACGCCCTTCTGGGCGTCGTGCCGTAGGCACGTAATAGAAAACGGATATAATCTCCACAAAAAAAGGTAATGTTGCCAAAAACGGTTGGTGGCATTCTTAAAAAAGAGAGTAAAATAGATTGATTATTTATTGAGCAAATCAACTATTTTGCTCTCTTTTTATTGTCCTTATTTCGGAAGTAAAGATACCATTTAACGTAATGC
>CAJGDW010000024.1 GCA_904502115.1 Paludibacteraceae bacterium
TGTTGTGAATTGCTTTCATTTATTTATCTTTGACATATCAGAAACAGTTTTTGGTGCATAGTAAAACGTTTGAAACTGTTGTGAATTGCTTTCATTTATTTATCTTTGACATATCAGAAACAGTACCAAGAACCAATAGAATACAAGGAGAATAGTTGTGAATTGCTTTCATTTATTTATCTTTGACATATCAGAAACAGTAACGCGATGCAATGGTAGCGGCCGCAAACGTTGTGAATTGCTTTCATTTATTTATCTTTGACATATCAGAAACAGTATTTCTTCCCAATCTACCATTTCACCATTGTTGTGAATTGCTTTCATTTATTTATCTTTGACATATCAGAAACAGTTGTCCTAGTGCGTTCAATTCTTCTACTAACGTTGTGAATTGCTTTCATTTATTTATCTTTGACATATCAGAAACAGTTTTTGTAACTCTTACTTACGATGAAGATAGTTGTGAATTGCTTTCATTTATTTATCTTTGACATATCAGAAACAGTACGATCTGTATAAAAAGCTGATATGTAATCATTTACGCAACTTTTTTGAAAATAAAAAAGAAACTGTTTTTGAATAAGAAATCCCGCCTTAGAGCGGGATTTTCTGTTTCTAGAATAATTCTAATTGTTGCCCAGGAGTATTTAGCGACATTGTTTTTCTACCATAAAATAGTTCGATATTTCCGAATTGTTTATCGGTAATGCACATAATACCTACTTGCCCATACATGGGTAAAAAAGATTTGACACGTTTTATGTGTACCTGTGCATTTTCCATACTTGCGCAATGGCGTGTATAGATAGAAAACTGAAACATAGTAAAGCCATCGCGCTGTAAATTCTTTCTAAAATCAGCGTATGCCTTTTTGTCCTTTTTTGTTTCAGTAGGTAAATCAAAAAAGACTAGAATCCACATAATACGATATTCGCTTAATCTTTCCATTAAAGTTCTGGGTAAACTATTTTGCGCATTTCTCCACTGAAGCATTTGTATAATGAAGCAGTAGTTTGACTAACGGCAATCATAAGCGGACTGCGTTTGCCGCCTATCGTAACGTCTAGCGTTGGAATGGTAAGTAACTGACGTTTTATCTCGGTTGTTAATTCTGTGTAATCATCAGCATTCGTTACAATGTTGCATACCAATTGATCTACAAATGGTCTATAAGGTTCCATAATGTCATCTGCAAGGCAATAAGCATTGTATCGATTGTGGTGATGTATTCCTAAGGTAGGTAGTAAACCGCTTCCAACTAATGACCGTGCAACAACGGCCCTTAATATGGCGTAGCCATAGTTTAATAGATTGTTAGGCGCAAGCCCCTCTCGGTGCCTCACAAATCCTTTAAAAGGGAATAAATTTTTCCAATAATAAGCAGCAGCGCGTGCTTCTAAATTTTCTGTATCTCCGCTTTTTACCTTGCTAGCCCAAATGTGCATGCATTTTGACTCGGTGTGCGAGTTGTTTTCTAAAACAATGGCTTGATTTTCTATTTTGGCTTGTATGGTTTGTTGCCATAATTGTTTCTTTAGAGGTAGTGAGGCTTCTAATTGATGCCGAAACCTTTCGTTTTGCGTTGTATTGCCAGAAAGAGGAAGTAATAAACCTGTTGGCATGTTTTTGCTATCGCACGTTACTACTGAGCAATTATTCTCTAATAATGCTTCTAGAAGTCCAGATGTGATGGTAATTTGTTTGTTGTCAAGAACAACCAAACCTATATCTTCTATAGGTTTGGTAATCTCTGATTGCTGTTTGAAATGATCGGGTAGTGCATCATTTTTCTCTACAGCTGGTATTTTTATAACCAACTGTGCATTGCGCAATGATAAATAAGCGGGGTTACTAAAGTATAATGTTTTCTTTATCATAGGCAAGTGATTTTTTTCTAAATATGATTTGAAGTGTTAACTATTCATTTGTCTCATTGCATTGAAATAAATGAATGTTTCCTAATATATCTATCTCGAAATCTTTTCCTTCTATCAAGAAACTCATTTTACCAAAACGACAAGACTTTGCTTTTGTATCTCCATTTTCTAAATGGTGCTTATAATGAATGCGGTCGTTAATCGCATGTGTAACATATAGGCATTTACTTAACTCTTCTATGTTCTTTGTGTATATTTCTTTTGGACTTTTATCCCATTTTAATAGTCTTGTTCCTTTTTGAATAAATGCTGTTAAATGGTATATAGTATTTTCTTCCTTTATTTCTCTGTAAATATTTAGCAAGTCTTTTATATTGTTGATTTTATTAGATTTATTATTTATTTGTTTGGCTACGTCAAAATAATTTATGATATTTACTTTAGATTTCGATTTACCATTTGTTTCTTCTTTATAGAGCAATAGTAGGTAATTGTCATCATTTTGTGCATAAACTTTTTGCTTATAATTTCTATTATTAAAATGAACAAAGCTCTTTTGGGATATATTTATTTGCTTTCTAATAGATAACGCTGTTTTATATGTCAAATAACCAGCACCAGATTTAACCCTACATCGTACATGACGAATAGGGCATAAATTACGCCCTTCTTTATCAACTTTTATTTCATTATCATTTTTATCCAACATATAGAAGTCACCTTCTATTGCTTTTTTATATGACAAGCCACTCTCTTTTCGTTTTTGTATGGTTTTACAGATTGAGTACTTAATCCGCGGATCTATTATGATTTTTTCAGCGTCACCTTCTTTTATCTCTTGGATACTAATTCTTTTGACAATTACAGGATCCTCATTACTATATATAAATTGACCATTTTCTATGATAGGTGCGCCATTATCATTCGTTATAGGTAGTTTTATGGCTCCATAAAATGATTCTTTGTGCAAAGAAGCTCTGATTGCGTTTCCTGTAGATACACGAAAATGTGCTTCCCCATTGCTTTGTTTAAAAAGTACAATTTTTCCACGTTTACGAATCTTTTTTTTAGCATGAATAAAAGTCTTGTCGGAACTGATATGATTTACCAGAAGGTGATCGTTGATGTATGATATACAATTATCTATTTTATTCCCTATCAGACAATCTTTTATTTCGTTTTTCAGGTCATTTATATAGCATTCTTTTCTTAGCCCGTATGATTCTTCTTTTTGATAAAAGAGTTTAATCATACGTTCTCTTTTTGCAGCGGTTGGTATTATTGTTAATATCATCGCATCTATTGCATGATGCGAAAGTACATCTCTATTTTTTTGAATACCAAGTATTTTTCGAAATGTTGCTGTTGTTTCTCCTTTCTGAACTTTTACTTTTTTGAAGAGACTTTTTAGGTATATTGCACTGTGGGCGGTTATTAGTCTAGTATCAACAAGTTGACGATTATAAAATTGATGAGTGATTTCTGTTTGTTTGAAATATTCTAATTTTGTATGCCAATAATCAAGTTCCATTTTCCATAAATGGATTTGCCTAATGCAATTATCTTTCCTGTCTTTTGTGATTGCCGAACGGGAACGTTTCTCCCATGTTGTAATATTATCTTTTATACGTTTAACTATTTTTTCCCATCTTTTTAACTGAGGAAGGATTGCTTTATATGTTTGACCATCTATAGTAATGTCTTCCTCGTAGTTGGGTAATTTGGTTGGAATCTTGTTGTTTTTAATAGCCTGATTATAATGAGCATCACATATAGTAAGGTTTGTCATGGAATCATCATAAGATATGCTTCTAGGAACTGTGTGTTCTATTTGAATTGTTTCTCCAAATAATTCAGTAAGTTTTATTATACGACCAGTATAAAAACAAACGCATGCTTGCTCTTTCCATAATTGGTATTTTTTTGCGAGATCTTTGTCTTTTTCGTATTGTTCTGTAGCGAACTTATCGATATAATTTTCTTGTTGTTCAAAATAAAATCGCGCTTTATTAATATCTGTATCAGAGATTGTTCTGGTAGGGTAGAATTCTTTCAGTAAGTTTTCTATATTTTTCCTTTCTTCTTCTTTGCATTCTTGGTGTTTTTTTAATGCCCATCTCATGTTTGCATTATTGAATTCTCTTGCTGTTTCAATAACAACTATTGTGTATTCAGGATCTATGATATTATTTTCTATTAGGGCATTGATTTTTTTTCTGATAATCTGTAAAGTACGTAATGCTACAGGATTTTTTATTGATCCCATGTTAGGGTTACCTAATTTATCTCCATTTTGTTTATTAGCATATGGTGAAATATTGGAATGATGGTATAATTTCCCAAAATCTAATTCTTTACCTAATAAATCAGACAAAGCATCTGTAAGTAGCGTTGAAATTTTTGGCGTGCTTATGTAAGCACGCTTTTTATCAAAAAAGAAACTTTGATATTTTTCTTCAACCATACGAAGAATGTTGTTTCGTTTTTCTTCGCACATGTTATTCCATTTCAAATGACCGTAATGCTCTTTTACCGCTTTTAGAATATCTTGCTTATCTTCATTGTTAAGCGTGTATTTGTAATCCTTGTAAGCAAAAATACCAGTTGAAAATCCTAACGATTTATAATTCGCGATCAGTAGATTGGAGATGTCGTTGATTGTTTTTTCTGCTGTATGTGTTTGTTTAATTTCATAATATACTTTGCTTATTAAGTCTAAATATTCTTTTTCTTGTGCAAACCATTTTGCAGAACCTATAATATCTGGAAGTTTTGCGAGTATTACAGCATCTGAATAAATGTATCCTTGACGTAAAAAGTAATTGATATTGTTGATTGCTTTTAGACTAATCATTGCATATCCGTCTTTCATTTTACTCCAGATATATAGTAATTGCTGTATATCAGTATCGTTCCATCCCAATCGTATCTTAGCAAAAGAGCATATGTCAGATTCTTCTTCGATAGAATAACACGCATGCCATATATCATAAGCATCGTATGATGTTGTATGTAAAGTATGTTTATTTTTACTATGGCTCCATCGTTTTTTAGTACCTTGTAGTTTATACGATTCCCAGGCTGTTCCCAATAGTTTTATGAATCGTGCTGTTATAGGACATCCCGAAACATTGCAGTTATCATCATAATTTACAGTGCTATTCTTTTCGTTATGTTCAAGTTTTAGATTATGATGTTTTTCAATCCATTTTCTAATCTCTAAAAAGGAAAAATCATTACGTACTTTTGATGTGAATATCTCAGAGTATATAAGTTCTTTTTCGCATAAAGATAATTCTTTCCAGTCTTCATGCGCATGTGCTCTATATTTAATATTGTTTATAAAACTCCACGCTCTAAATTCTTCAAATTTTGGATGGCTAATAGGACAACGGGTTTTATTTGGTTCAAGTGTGCATTTACCTACTAAACCTTTTTGTGATTTTAAGGGACATTTATAGAAAATACTGCCTTCACCTTTTTTCTCACTCAGTAGGTGATTTAAAAGCTCCTGTTCGTTTGCTAAGCCAGTTTGAAAGGCAAAAATCTCTTTTATTTCATCTTTGTATTGTGAACGTACAGCTTGGTATTTACTACCTCTAATGCGTATCCTCTCGTCTTCTAGTCTAGCAAAAGCACAACCTACTGTTCGAAGGTTATGGCTATTCATGTATTCTACAAGGTAACTAGATTTTTCGGATTCAGATTTTTTGAGTAATTCTAGTACTAAATTACTGTTTGGTGCTAAATTTTCATTAATTGTATCACTTTGTTCTAATTCTTTGATGGTTTCTCCTTTGGAACTTTTAAACCCTCTTCGTTGTGCTATGTGATATATTGCACGACCTAATTTGAATCGTTCATGTTCTTGTGAAAAATCAAATTGTCGTGACATGAGGTCTCGTCGTAACTGATAAGGACTTGTGTAATCAGGTTTCCCATTCTTGTCAAAATCTAGACGTATCCAACTTTCAAAATTTTTAGCATTAATAGGATATTGTCTATATAATCCTCGACTTTTATCGTATGTAGTCCATTGCTCTAATTCAGAAGTGGTAAGAGGACACATTTTGTATTTAATTAATAACTTTAATGTTGCCCATTTTCTGTATCTACGGCGTTCGTTTAAAATTCTTTTTCGTCTGAAATCAGAACGTTCTGCTGCGTATGAATATTCGGCTTTTTTACCATTCCCAATTCCTGAATTAAAAGAATCTACAGAAAAATAAACAGTTTGATCTTTTATATTACTCCCTAATTCAGTATCTCTTACAAAGGTTCCCAATGAATGTGTTCCTATGTCAAGTCCTAGAATCCTCATGTTGTATAAATTATTTTGTTATTGTTAATATTTGATGTATCTTTGCGAAAGATACTAGTGAAAGACTTTTCACAACAAGGCTATAAGCCGTAGTTATCTTAATCCCGCGAGTTTTCGTGGGATTTTTTATTTCGTTTTATATACCCATCACAAAATTATAAAATACTTACAAAGAATCAAAGAATGATAGGTTTTGTTTAGATGCTAATCCTTTATGATTCTGTCAATTATTTAAGTGATACCCCTCCCTTTTTTTTTGTTCTGCATCGATTAATTGAATCAGTTCTTCCTTTAACGCTTTTATTTCTTCGTCTGTTAGCGTTTCCCACTCTGTTATGAATGTAATTCCGTCTTTATGTCTAAGATTTTGTATTAACTCATAGACCTTTCTTCCTGCCTTTGTTTGTGAATCTATTTCTACTCTAATTATCATACTATATGCTTTTAATGCTTCATTATAGTGGGTGAGACAATAAGGGCAAATATAAACTTACCCTGTCTCAAATCGTGGGACAGGGTAGAGGAATTTTCGGGAAACGCAGTTTTTTGAGGGTCAAAATTATCGGAAAACGCAGTTTTTTAGGGGTTAAATTTATAGGAAAACGCACCTTTTTTGCAGTGATTTTTATAGGAAAACGCAGTTAAATTAAAAAAATGTATTATATTTGCGCTAGTAATGAGCAAGTTATATGTTGTACAGAAAAATTACAAAAAGTATAGAAAAATACCTCTCGTCAGATGCTGATAGAATGCTGCTAATTGAGGGGGCTAGACAGATAGGTAAATCGTACATTATTCGTCATGTAGGAGAAAAAATGTTCCAAAACTATATTGAAATAAATATGGAGGAGGATAAACTAGGTGATAGAATTTTTGCAGAAGCTAAAACTACCAAAGATTTCTATATGGCCTTGAGTTTGGTTGCTGGCGATAAAATGAAGGAGAAAGAAAATACGCTTGTGTTTATAGATGAGATACAGGCGTACGACCATCTTTTAACGTTGGTTAAATTCTTGATGCAAGAAAAGAAGTTTACATACATTGCTAGCGGTTCTTTGCTAGGAGTAACATTAAAAAATACGCAGTCTGTTCCCATTGGCAGTTTGGATATACAGCACATGTATCCTATGGACTTTGAAGAGTTTCTGTATGCCCATGGAGTGGGGAATTTGGCTATTGAGGCAATGAGAGACAGTTTTAATAACGCTCAAGCTTTGTCCGATTCTATGCACAACAAGATGATGGATCTCTTTAAGAAATATTTGTTGGTGGGTGGATTGCCCAAAGCAGTTGAGGTATTTGTGGAAAATCGAAATGTAATAGAGTTTCGTTCTATTCAGCATGAGATTCATGGTTTATACGGAATAGATGCTTCTAAATACGAGGAAGAACACGATAAAAAATTAAAGATACGTCGTATTTTTGATATGATACCTTCTAACCTTGAGAATAAAAAGAAAAGGGTGGTGATGAAAGAAATTGAGGATAAAAGTTGGAAAAGGGCTGCCGATTATTCGAATGAATTTGATTACCTAATTTCAGCAGGCATCGCATTAGAAGTAAAAGCAATAAGTAAACCATCGTATCCTTTAATAGAGAATAGCGGTAAGAATCTGTTAAAACTCTACTTGAACGATGTTGGATTACTTTCTAGTATATTCTATCGTAACAACATCAAGGCGGTGATGGAAGATATTAAGAGTATTAACCTAGGGTCTGTGTACGAAACGGTTATCGCCCAAGAGTTAAAAGCCCATGGCTACAACCTCTATTATTATGATAATAAGAAAAACGGCGAGGTTGATTATTTGATTGACGATGCCGATAATTTATCTATTATCCCAATCGAAGTGAAATCGGGCAAAGATTATACCATTCATAGTGCTTTGGATAAATTTATAGCGAACGATGAGTATAGCATCAAGAAAGCCTATGTGCTATCAAATGAGCAAAAAGTTTATAAAGAGAACGGTATAACCTATATTCCTATCTACTATATTATGTTCTTCCAAAACATCTCTAATGTAGTAGGAGAGTTCTTGGATTAGTGCCCATACTGACAAAAAATCCCCGAAAGTTTTCTTATGCTTTCGGGGATTTTATTTTTTTACTTCGTTAGGCTTTCCAATAGCCCGTCGCAGGCGTCTTCTAGTAGGTCGATGACGTGGTAAAAGCCGTCGCGGCCGCCGTAGTAGGGGTCGGGTACGTGGTCGTCGGTGTGGCGCGTGCAGTATTCGGTCATTTGGTGTATTTTGCGGGTCGATTCAACGTCGGGAGCACGGTCGTAAAGGTCGTCTATGTTGCTGTTGTCCATGCCAATGATGAGGTCAAACTTTTCAAAATCGGACGATGTAACCGGGCGCGATATGCTGTCTACGTTGTAGCCGCGCTGAAAACCTGCCTCGCGCATGCGGTAGTCGGCGCGCTCGCCTTGGTGGTACGATAGAATGCCTGCCGAGTCGATGTAAAAATCGCCCTCAAGCCCTGCTTCTTGTACTTTCTTTTTCATTACAGCTTCGGCGCAAGCCGAACGACAAATATTTCCCAAACAAACAAATAAAATTTTCATGCTAATAGGGTAACTATTGTTTAATGATGGCTACTTTGTTTTCGATGCGTTCAAAACGAACCGTTCCGTTGGTAACGGTGGCAGTTTGACCGGTGTATAGCTCGGTTACGGTGGTGCCATTGGCAAAGGCGCCGCCCAATTGGATGGTTTCGCCACCCTCTACCGCCAAACGAATTACCAAGGTATCGGTATCGTTGTATCGTACACAAGTATGCGTGTCGATGATGCGTTGTTTGCCTGTTCCAATAACGGGGTTGGCTCTTCTAATAGTGCCTAATTTTTGGTAATGCGCCAGTAGGGTGCTGTCGATGCTGTTCCAATTCATATCGGAACGGAAAGCCTGAGCGCTGTCTACGTTGTATTGTGCATCGCTTAGCGGACGGCGGGTTTCGTCGCCGTAGAATACTTGTGCCACGCCGGGTGATAGCAAGAACGTGGTAGCGCAGTTAATCATGTTATCCATCTTGGCATCGCGATTGTAAGAGTTGTTGAGGTAGTTAAACGAGTGCCAATTGGGGTATTTTTGCAGGCTATCGGAGTAGGCTTGCCAGGTATAAACAATGCCGTCTAAATCGCCCGATTTTGGGAAATAGAAATTCACCATCGACGAGAATCCAGCTTCGGCATAATCGGCTTTGTAGTCGATGCTTGCTTTGTCAAAGTCGCCTGTCATGTAAAAGGCATCGGTCCATTGGCTGGCAGGGTCTTCGGGGTGATTTTTGCGCCAGGTGGCAAGGGCTTGGTTGCAAGCGTCCGATAATTCTTTCCAACGATACAGCTGGGTATTTTCTACAATGTCGCATCGAACACCGTCAATACCAAATTCTTCTACCCACGATGCAATCCAGGCAGCTACGTATTGCGAGGGGTTCCATTTATGGTCTTTGCGTAGTTTTACCGCCGATGGATTTACCCATGCGTCGTTTTTATGGCCTTCTTTTTTCCATTTTTTCTTTAAGAAATCGGGAATTTTAACGGTTTTGGTGTTTTCGTCTTTAAAATCGGGCATGCCAAACAGGGTGGCTTGCAAGGGGTGGTTTTCGTCCCATCCTTCGTCGGGCATGCGTACCCAATCGCGGTTGTACCAACCTTTCCAGTTAAGTCGGTTGGCATAAAAATTATCGTAACTCCAGTCTTTGATGTGTTGTGCCGCTTCTTGTTCGGTTAAACCCGTTTTAGCAAAACCATATTGCACAGCATCTAACAAGGTGGGGTAGCCAGGGTCGTTGATGTTGGCGCCCAGCATAACGCGAATGCCTTGTGCGTGCAGCAAGTTTACCAATTCCCTAAACTCTTCTACGGTGCCGTAGTTTTTATCAATTTGTGTGTAGTCCAATGGATAGTAACCGTGATATCCGTAGTGGGGGAAATCGTTGATAGAACCGCTTCCCGTCATCCAACCATGAATTTGTTCGTACACATCGGTCATCCATACCACGTCAATGCCCAAGTTGGTAAAGTATCCTTGGCGCGCTTTTTCTAGCATGCCTTTAAAGTCGCCCCCATGAAAGGTGGCAGCATTCAGTTGCTCGGTGCCGTAGTCGTTGATGCGGCCGTAGTTAACATCGTTGGTAACATCGCCGTTGCAAAAACGGTCGGTAATTACAAAATAAACCGTTGCATTGCCCCATTCAAAGGTATCGGCAGGTTGTTGTGCCCATGCTGTTAAGGTGGCTAAAAGGGCTGCTAGTGTGGTAGTGATAAACTTTTTCATAGTAAATGTATTAGATTCTCAAAGTTACAATTTCTACCTGAAAGGGCAAAAAAAAAGGCTGTAATTAATTACAGCCTTTGTATTCAGTTTATAGTGGTTGCTATTTGCCTACGGTTTGTGCTAAAATAAATTTGTATCGTGCGGGATCCAATTGCAATAGTTCTAATAATTCGTTTTCTTTGGCCCCACCGCGGGTAATGGATTTAAGGTCGTATGCAGCAGCAAATAGGTTCACATTTTCTGCATAACCAGCAGCGTCCATGCCACATAGCATCAATTTCTTTTCTTCTGAGATATCTTTGCCTTCGTACACAGACATATCTGCAATGTAAACGATGTTAAGCGATGGTTTATTGGCAAAGTCTTGTAAGGTTGCTAAATGACGATAGTCACCTTCTACAATACGTTCCATAATGTTTTCTTTTGCATTGTAAAGGTAGACACCTTCGTTTAAAAATGCATAGGTTTTGATGGGGTAAAGTGCTAATGCCGATGGTGCGGTTAAGTGGCCGTCTGGACGATTAACACCTGCTGCTGCCCACATAACGCCCGATAATTCTTCCAAATAAAGTGGAATATCGCGGTACTCGCGCGATGATTGACGCGCCCATAATGCTTCGTTGATGCTGTTGCCACCTTCGTCTTCGGGCACCATCAACTCAATGATAGAACCATGTACAATGTTGGTTGTTGTCATTCTTTTTTCTTTTTGTTGTGCAGACTGATTACCCCCGCCGCAACTGGCTAAAAGTACAACTGCAAGGATGTAAAAGTATTTCATTTTCATATAATTTTATGTTATAAATTCAAGTGCGAAGTTAATAAAATATGTTAGGACGTAGTTTTTTTTTATATTATCTTTGCATAAAATATATTAAAAATACAGATTCATAGAGTCGTATGCCCTATTTCATAGAAAATAAGTTGGTTATTGCGGTAGCATCGAGCGCTTTGTTCGATTTGACCGAGTCTGATAAAGTATTTCGCGATAAAGGCGAGGCGGCGTACCGTGCCTATCAAGAGGCAAACTTAAATGTGCCTTTTGAAAAGGGGGTGGCTTTTCCGTTTGTAAAACGCTTGCTTTCGCTGAACGATGCTTTCCCCGAGGAGCTGCCTGTAGAGGTGGTGTTGCTTTCTAAAAACAGTCCCGAAACAGGCGAGCGTGCATTCCGTTCCATTAAGCATTACGGATTGGATATGTGCAGGGCCTGCTTTACTACGGGCGAGCAAAATTTTCAGTATTTGCCTGCCTTTAACGCAGCATTGTTTTTATCGGCCAATATAGACGATGTAAAGGCAGCGTTGCAAGCAGGTTATGCGGCGGGCAGGGTATTGCCTACTACCTACGTGGCCGATGATGATACCGACAAGCAATTGCGTCTTGCCTTTGACTTTGATGGGGTTTTGGCGAGCGATGAATCGGAGAAAGTGTACAAAACATCGGGCGATATTAACGCATTTTACAACCACGAGGTAGCCCATGCGGGCGAGGCGTTGCAGTTAGGACCAGTTGGGGTGTTGCTACAAAAAATATCGGCTTTTCAGCAATTGGAAAAACAGCGTGCTGCTACCGATAAATCGTATAAACGCATCTTAAAAACCTCTATTGTAACGGCGCGTAGTGCTCCTGCGCACGAAAGGGTGGTTGCTTCGTTGAAGGCATGGGGCGTTGAGGTAGACGATGCTTTCTTTTTGGGAGGCATTGAAAAGGCGCGCATTTTAAACATCCTAAAACCGCACATTTTCTTTGACGATCAGATGACCCACTTTGAGGGCATTGAGAACGTGCCTGCGGTACACATTCCTTTTGGTATCGCTAATATGTAGCCCCCGCAGGTAAAATTAATTTGTTAAGTAATTGATTATTTTTTTACCTTTGCACTCAAAATTTAATAATATCAAGAATTTATGGAAAATAAGTTGAAAGAAATGGGCGGAAAATCAGTTTCGTTCCTTCAAGATTTTAAAGCATTTGCCATGAAAGGCAATGTAGTAGACATGGCTGTCGGTGTTATCATCGGTGGTGCGTTTGGTAAAATTGTAACTTCGTTGGTAAACGATGTTATTATGCCTCTTATTGGTTTGGCAGTAGGTGGTATCGATTTTACAAAGTTGGGAAAGGTGCTTAAAGAAACATCTATTGATGCAGAGGGCAATATCATTCCAGAAGTAGTGATGAAGTATGGTAATTTTTTGCAAACAACCTTCGACTTTATCATTGTAGCATTCTGTATCTTTATGGCTATTCGCATGATGGGTAAATTGAACCGCAAAGAAGAAGCTAAAGCAGCAGCTCCTGCACCTGCTCCAGAACCAAAACCAAGCAAAGAAGAATTGTTGCTTACCGAAATTCGCGACTTGTTGAAAGACAAAAAATAATATCGGGTTGAATTAACCGCAATAAAAAATCTCAATGCCTGATGGCATTGAGATTTTTTGTAATTATTCGCTTCGCTCATGATTTCAGGCATCGCCTCAGCATAACCAAACAAGTTTGTTTCTGCATTCGGCTCGCACTGAAATTATTCGGGCTTCGCCCTCATGATTTTGCTCACGTTCGGCAATGATTAAATAAATTTATCATTGCTCTCACTTAATCGCAAAATTCCTAACTCCTAACTCCTAACTCCTAACTCCTAACTATATCGCAAATAATCCACAACATACACCTTATCTCGATTGGATAGGGTAATGCAAGCATTTTCTAACTGTTCGGACAGTTGGTCGTGTGGGAAAAGAGCGTAGTGCTCTAACGCCGCTTTCTTATCGTCGGTAGCCCAAAGACAATGCGCCATGTAGAGGTGGTAATAGATGCTTTTGCTCATGTCGCTTTGCAAAAACTCTATTTTGTAGAACGCGTTGAGCGCTTTTTTGTAATCGCCCAACTCGGCATAGCACACACCAATATTAAAAATAACGTTTAGGTCGTTGGGTTTTAGCGTGTCTATTTGTTCGTAGTAAGAAAGCGCCTTGTCGTATTCTTTTAACATCCGATGGCAGTATGCCAGTTTTCTAAAAGTCCAAACATCTGCGTTCTCTAGGAGCTCGGCTTTTTCGTAGTACGCAATGGCTTGTGCATATTGTTCGTTTTTTTGTAAGCAGTAACCCAATTTGCGGTACAAATGGTCGTTGGATGCTCCTTGCTCTTTGCATTTAAGGTAGGCCGTTAGGGCATTGCTGTATTGCTCCTTGGCAAAGAAAAAGTCGGCCAATTGCTGAATGAATTTCCCCTCGGGGTTAAGGAAACGGAAAAACGAGGTTTCGTGCACGTTCATATCGAGCAAAAACGGATTGGTAAAAAACTCTCTGCTTCTGCTTAGCGTATAAAAACGGTACAAATCTTGCAAATACAGGTTGCTAATAACCTCTGACGATGGTTTCTCGATGTCTTTTATCTGCTCGTCGCCCATTTTAATTTGCTCTACCATCGATTTTCGGTAATCGGATGGAATCATTTGCAGATTAAAGCAGAACGAGTATTTGTCGGAATCGCACAAAAAGTGCGTTAGGCTAAGTAGTTTGCCCAATCCATTTTGGTCTTCGGTTGCATCGGTGGCTTCGTTAGATTCGTTGGCAGAACGGCTGGACGTGCCCATTAACTCTTTTAGCGATTCGTGCGATGTGTCAAAAGGAAGCAACCAATTTTCAAATTGCTGAAAGAAAGGGTAGACCTTCATTTGAGCAAAGGTGCTGAGGTTGATGTCAGATCCTTCGCGTTGCATTTGGGCGTATCCTTCTATTTTATCTTGAATACCGCTGCTATCCAATAACTCTTGCCAATTGTGCGATTCATCTTCGTAGTTGTCGGTATCGAACGAACTATCGGAGGTGATTTCTTTGTGAATGTGGGGCGCAATTTTGTTGATGGTGGGCAAGATATTTTGTTGGATATCTTGGGTAATTTTATCGGTTTCTTTGCTTCTAATAAGTTGTTTTACAATGTTTTGTGCGTTCGATACCATGGCCTCATCGTCCATTAACTCTTGCAATTGGTTGTTAATGGATGGGTAAAGGCTGTATCGGTCTTTGTAAAGCAACAAGCAAATAATTACGCCTGTTAGGGCGCGCATGGCCGTTTCGGTATGCTCGCTTTGGCAAAAAGCAAACAGGCAGCGCAGTTTGTTTTCGTCAAAAAGTTCGATGCAGTTGAGTGTAATGGCCGATACTATCCAAGCGGTTTGTACGGGGCTGCCGTTTTTACTGGATTCGATGGCTTCTTGTACCAATTGGGTAGTGTAGCGCTTGGGTTCCCAGTAGTGCTTAAACGTTTCGTTGGTAGCCAATGGTTTTACCATCCGATCGGCTATCAAATCGTCGGTCAACTCGTAGGTTTGTTTCAGCAAACGCCTAAAAATAGCATCGCGCTCGGGGTCGGTGCCTCCGCCTGCCCAGTGGGTTAACAAGCGTTGGTAGTTTTCTTGGATAGCGGCTAGTTTTTCGTTGGGTGTACCTTTGGTAAGCAACGATAATTGCGCCAACGCTCTGCCTAAGGTTTGCTTGGAGAGCGAGGCGTAAATAATTTTTTTGATTTCGGCATTCGATTGTGCCATACTTACTTATTCTGCGTTGGCGCTCAAGAAAGCTTTGAAATCTTCGAATTCTTTGCTTAGCTCAACACTTTGTTTGGTGCCGCGCATAAAGGCTTGCAGTTTTTCTGGAATTGCTACTTTTTCGCCAATGATGTTTTCTACCGTGCTTAAGAATTTGGCAGGGTGGGCAGTTTCTAGGAAAATACCGGTTTCGCCTTCGTGCAACATGTCTTTAAGGGCTTGGTAGCCGCATGCGCCGTGTGGGTCTAGCAAGTAGCCTGTTTGTTTGTAACAAGCTTGAATGGTTTCGGTAATGTCTTCGTCGGTATAACGTGCACCGCCAATTTCGGCACAAATGGCTTTGTGTTCGTGGCCGTACAAGTCTAGCACACGTGCAAAGTTGCTAGGGTCGCCTACGTCCATGGCGTTAGCAAGGGTAGCTACCGATGGGCGTGGGTTGTATTGACCTGTTTTTAGGTATTCCAAGAAAATGTCGTTGCGGTTGTTGGCAGCAATAAAACGTTTTACGGGCAAGCCCATTTTTTTGCCAAACAAACCGGCTGTGATGTTACCAAAGTTACCACTAGGTACGCAAATTACTGCATTATCGGCTTTGCCTAATTTTTTAAGTTGGGCGTATGCGTAAAAATAGTAGAACGATTGGGGCAAGAAACGTGCCACGTTAATGGAGTTGGCCGATGTAAGCTTAAGTTGTGCGTTTAAATCGGCGTCCATAAAGGCGGTTTTAACCAAGCGTTGGCAATCGTCAAAAGTACCATCTACTTCAATGGCGGTAATGTTTTGCCCCAAGGTAGTAAACTGGCATTCTTGAATAGCACTTACCAAACCTTTGGGGTATAGTACGTACACATGAATACCTTCTACGCCCAAAAATCCGTTGGCAACAGCGCTACCGGTATCGCCAGAGGTGGCTACCAATACGTTTACATTGCCTTTTTGACCTTCTTTTTGGATAAAGTAACCCAACAAGCGCGACATAAAACGTCCGCCTACGTCTTTAAATGCCAAAGTAGGACCGTGGAAAAGTTCCAAGCTGTAAATGTTCTCGGTTACTTTTACCAATGGGGCATCGAAACTAAGGGTATCGTATACAATTTTTTTCAAGGCATCGGCTTCTACATCTTCGCCAAAGAAAGCATCGGCTACGGTGTAGGCAATTTCTTGAAACGATAGGTTTTCGATATTTTCAAAGAACGATGCTGGTAGTTGTTTAATTACGTCGGGCATAAATAGGCCTTTGTCGTCTGCCAAGCCTTTTACTACGGCATCTTTTAGGCTAACGCCTTTTACTTGGTTGTTGGTACTGTAATAGTTCATGGTATGTGTTATTTATTTTTTGTCGAATAATAGTTGCATAAATTCATTGTCCGATACGTGGCCGTATGCACCTTGTTGTGCCGCTTGCTCATCGTACACTTGCACGCTATCGCCTGCTTGTGTTGGGTTGTAAATGATGAAAGGCACTGGGGCATTGGTATGCGTTTTAATGGCACAGGGCGTTGGATGGTCGGGCAAAATAGCAATGGTAACGGGTTCGTCCCATGCCGAAACAGCATCGTAAATGGGTTTTACAATGCGGCTGTCTAGGTATTCAATGGTTTTTACCTTTAAGTCGACATTGCCTTCGTGGCCTGCTTCGTCGCTTGCTTCAACGTGCAAAAAGACAAAATCGTTGGTTTTTAAAGCCTCGATGGCGGCTTGTGCTTTGCCTTCGTAATTGGTATCGAACAAACCGGTTGCGCCTTCTACTTCTATCGATTCAAGGCCTGCGTAAATGCCAATGCCTTTGATTAAATCGACAGCCGATATAACGGCACCGCTTTGAATGCCTACCTTTTGTGCCAAGGTTTGCATGCTGGGCTTGTAACCGGGCGACCATACCCAAATGCTGTTGGCAGGGTCTTTGCCTGCTGCCATGCGTTTTAGGTTAACGGGGTGGTCTTTTAATAGTTCTTGCGATTTAAGTGTAAGTTCGTTTAGCAGGCGAGCGGTTTCTGCGGCTTCGGGCACCAATGCTTCTACCATTACGTCTTTAACGGGTGTGCCGGGTACGTCGTGGGGTGGGGTGCAGTTGATGCGTTTGTCGCCTCCTTTCATCACCAACAAGTGGCGGTACGATATGCCGTTGTGAAAGGTAAATACATCGTCGCCTAATTTTTCTTGCAAATACTCGATGAGTTCTTTGGCTTCTTCGTTGCTGATGTGACCTGCCGAGTGGTTTTTGATGTTACCGTTTTCTACGCAGATGATGTTGCAGCGCATGGCCATTTCGCCGGGTTGAATAGCAACGCCAATGCTGGCGGCTTCTAACGATCCTCGTCCTTCAAATTCGGTACGTACGTCGTAGCCAAGCACGGTCATGTTGGCAATTTCGCTACCGGGTTTAAAACCATCGGGAACGGTGCTAAATACACCGTTTTTACCCAATTGGGCTAGTTTGTCTATGGTAGGCTTGTGGGCGGCTTGTAGGGGCGTTTTGCCTCCTAATGCGGCTATGGGCTCATCGGCCATGCCATCGCCTAGTATAATGATGCGTTTCATTTTTTTGTTTATGCGTTTATGCGTTGAGTCGTTTAGTCGACAAGAGACAAGCGACTATCGACAGTTTTGTTGCTGTGCAACAAAACCAGGTAATACTTCTTTGATTTTTTTTATTGTATCGCTAAGCGATAGTTTGCTTTCGGCTCCCGATGCGTTTAAGTGACCGCCGCCATCAAAGTATTGGTTGGCAAATTGGTTGGCGGGGAAGTCTCCTACCGAGCGAAGCGATAGTTTTACGGTGTCTTTTTCTTCGCGGGCAAA